>JBEASE010000035.1:0-17393 GCA_041162625.1 Bacteroidota bacterium
CAAATTATCTTGACTATACCACTCAATAGTCTGCTCTCCTTTTGAAAAAAGGAAAGAGAAAATGAATAATAAAAGCAGAACAGGCTTTAAACGATGCATATCCAAATATAATGTGTTAAATCATTTTTAACTCTTTTGTTGTAACAACCATTACTGCAATTTTAGTTATCTTGCAATTATGTATTGCAATCAGAAGATACAAAAACATCCCCATCACTTGGCTATTCTCTATGCCGGGTTGAACTGCATGCCTGATCATTAGGGTCCCTTTTATTTTCTTGTTTAGCATCTTTTTGTAATTCAAACTACTAGATATGTCGCTTTTTAATATAACCTCAGAGACAGGGGTATTGAGAAAATTATTGGTACATAGTCCGGATAACGGACTAGCAAAGGTGGTACCATCAAAAGCCCAAGACTGGCTTTTTGAAGATATTGTTCATTTGGACACTATACGAAGAGAGGAATACGACTACTACATTAAGTTGTTGTTGTATTTCCTTGATCCAGAAAAAATCAAAGGGCGTCTAAAAGAAATTGATGATCCTGAGGCTAATAGGGTTTTCTACCAACCCGGACATCATCGTTTTTACAGATCAGAAAACGTAATTGAACTGCAGTGGTTGTTAGAGGAAATCCTTGTAGATGATAATTTAAAATCGCAGATGATTGCTGCCGTTTGTGCACTGGAAGGCTGCACACATGCTACTCAGCAATTGTTGTGTAAGTATTCGCCTGTTGATTTAGCAAGCTGTCTGTTATCCGGAACAGGAAATGATAAATCCGTTTTGTTTGCCCCCATTCCCAATTTTATTTTTACCAGGGATATTGGAATAGTGGTGAAAGATCATTTGATTTTGAATAAACCTGCAAAAATTGCAAGACACCGTGAGGCGCTACTTGCTCGATATATTTTTTTCCATCATCCCTTATTCAGTGCTTATCGAAATAATATTATTGAGCTCAAACAAAACAAACCGGTATTTCTGATGCCGGAAAATGATCATAGTAGTGCTATTACATTGGAAGGGGGAGATGTGATGATGATATCATCTGAACATTTGATTATTGGAATTAGTGAAAGGACATCCTCTGCAGCTGCATCACAACTGACAGAGACCTTGTTTCAAAGAGGGTTGGTAAGTAAAGTTAGTGTTGTAAAAATACCTGCTAAGCGAGATTATATGCATATCGATACCATCTTTACTCAGGTTAAAAAAGATGTATGGGTGATGATGGGTTTGTTTTCTGAACAAATGAACAATCATGAACAGAAAAGTAGTATTGAAAAAACTTTATTGGGTGATGATGCAGAGAAAGTAGAAGTATATCAGTTTAGCAGAACAACCGGAAAACAGCCAGTTAAGTTTAGTAGTTTAGAAGCTTTGTTGCGCGACATCAGTATTAATGATTTAGGATGTGAATCGGTTAAAATCATTTTCTCTGGAAACAACGAGTATCCTTATGCAGTCAGAGAACAATGGACCGACTCCTGTAATTTGCTCGCATTAAAGGAGGGCGTTGTTCTTGCTTATGATCGTAATGAAAAAACAGCAGCAGCTTTTGCGCAAGCAGGTTTTAATGTAATTAAAGTACGAGATTTGATACTTGACCTTGAAGAAGATCGTATAAGAGTTGAGGATATTGAGGATACTGTGATTTTAATGCCTTCAGCAGAACTTTCAAGAGCAAGAGGTGGATTTCATTGTATGAGCATGCCGATTAACAGAGATTAAAAACATTATTATGAAAACAATAATGATGGTAGAGCCTGTATCCTTCGGCTTTAATGAGGAAACAGCCGCTAATAATTATTTTCAAAAAAAAGAACAGATTCATGATGCACAGTCAAAAGCGTTAATAGAGTTTAAACGCTTTGTTGAGCATTTACAATCGCATGATATTGACGTATTGGTTGTTCAAGACACGCCCTCTCCCTTAACACCTGATTCTATTTTCCCCAACAACTGGATTTCTATACACGAGGAAGGGAAAATGGTTTTGTATCCTATGTATGCTAAGAACAGGAGACAGGAGAGAAAGCAAACAGTTATTGATGCAGTAAAAAATAACTTGGGTATTGATGAAGTAATTGATTTTACTCATTTTGAAAGTAGTCACAAATACCTCGAAGGAACAGGTAGTATGGTTTTAGATAGAAAAAACAAGATTGCTTATGCTTGTATTTCAGAGCGCACAGATGAAAACTTGTTCATTACCTTCTGTATGAAAATGAATTATACTCCTGTGCTGTTTCATGCTCATGATCAAAGAGGATTAATGATTTATCATACCAATGTATTGATGTGTATGGCTGATCGTTACGTAGTGATATGTCTGGATGCTGTATATGATATTAATGAAAGAGA
This sequence comes from Bacteroidota bacterium, assembly GCA_041162625.1. GTDB lineage: Bacteria > Bacteroidota > Bacteroidia > Chitinophagales > Chitinophagaceae > Pollutibacter. The sequence goes on from JBEASE010000035.1 coordinate 2,370, forward strand.
AAAATTAATTGAACAATTTACTGCTACACAAAAAGAGGTCATCAATATCAGTTTTGATCAAATGAATCATTTCTGTGGTAACATGTTGCAGGTGAAAAATAAATATGGTGAATATTTTTTAGTGATGTCAACTCAAGCATTTAATCATCTTGATGCTGAACAGGTAAAGCGACTTAAATCTTATCAACCTATCATCCACAGTGATATTACAACTATTGAAACACTTGGTGGTGGAAGTGCTCGTTGTATGATGGCTGAGTTGGGATAGTACTCTGGTTGATAGTGCATTCTATTTTTTTGTTTATTTTCAGCTTATCAAATAACGATTACTTATGCCACTTCAACTATTACTTGCGCGAACTTCATTTGCAGTTTTTTTGCTTTTAACTTCTATTTTTTCTTTTGCGCAAGATGACCAACGGTTAATCATCATCACAACAGATGGATTCAGGTGGCAAGAAGTCTACAATGGAATGGATGCAGCCATTGCAAGTAATAAACGTTTCAATCAGTATGATAGTGCCGGTATATTCAATGCTTATTGGGATCAATCGCCTGAAGCTCGTCGTCAAAAATTATTACCGTTTTTTTGGGGGACCATTGCCAAACAGGGACAACTTTATGGTAATCGTACATATGGCAACAAAATCGATAATGCTAATCCTTATTGGTTTTCTTATCCAGGGTATAGTGAAATACTAACTGGACATGTAGATACTTTGATCAATTCAAATGAGTATCCTCCCAATCCTCATAAAACAATTCTTGAATATTACAACTCACTTCCGGCGTATAAAGGGAAAGTTGCTGCATTTGCAGCATGGGATGCGTTTGATAGGATCATTAATGAAAAAAGAGCGGGACTACCAGTGATCAATGGATTTGATGATAATAGTGTTGCGTCAACGGATCCTGAGATGAAATTATTGAATGATATGGTCCGCACTTCTTTCAAACCCTGGGGTAATGTAGAATGCTTGGATGTTTTTACCCATTATCAAGCATTTACGTATTTAAAAAATAAACGTCCTAAGGTGATGTATATATCTTATGGCGAAACAGATGAGTTTGCTCACCATGGTGAATACAAGCACTACCTCAATGCTGCTCATCAATTTGATGAATGGGTAGGAAATATTTGGAACTGGGTGCAATCTCAACCTGATTATAAAAACAAGACTACTTTGTTGATCACTACTGATCATGGTAGGGGCGATATCAAGAAAGAAGAATGGACCGATCATGGTAGCGGTGTTCAAGATGCTTACCAAATTTGGTTTGCCGTAATGGGTCCGAAAGTGAAAGCTATGGGAGAAATGAAGACCAATCAGCAATTTTTCCAAAAACAGTTGGCGCAGACTGCCGCCCAATTAACAGGTCATGCTTATAGCGCAGCACATGAAGTATCACCGGCAATACCGGTTATCCAAAAATAAGTTTTCGAAGACCTTCCCTTCGTAACTTCGTCTTTCAATGATGTCCTATGCCATACAGCTCAGTGAATAAGGTCCGCATAGTTACGGCTGCTTCTTTATTTGATGGTCATGATGCCGCCATCAACATCATGCGCAGGATCATGCAATCCTTGGGAGCAGAAATCATTCATCTTGGTCATAATAGAAGTGCAAGAGAAATTGTAGAAGCTGCCATTGAAGAGGATGCACATGGAATTGCGATAACTTCCTATCAAGGAGGGCACCTTGAGTTTTTCAAATACATCAAGGATTTGTTGGTGGAAAATGGATGTAGTCACATCAAGATTTTTGGTGGTGGTGGCGGTACTATTCTGCCGACAGAAATAGATGAGTTACATGCCTATGGAATTGATCGTATTTATTCGCCAGATGATGGAAGAAGCATGGGTTTGGAGGGCATGATTGAAGATGTGATTAAACAATGCGATTATGTAATTGATCAACCTTATTCATCAACAATTAAAATTAGTTGGGGAGAGCAAAAAGATATCAGATCAATTGCCCGTTCAATTTCATTAGCAGAGCAAGGCAAAATTGAAGCCATAAAAAATGAATTACCTGCAATACCAGTTTTAGGAATTACAGGTACTGGTGGTGCAGGAAAATCCTCTATTACTGATGAATTGGTAAGAAGATTTTTAAACAGTTATCCTGATAAGAATATTGCTGTTATTTCTGTTGATCCTTCTAAAAAGAAGACAGGCGGCGCATTGTTGGGTGATCGTATCAGGATGAACAGTATTTCATCTTCTCATGTGTATATGCGATCACTTGCTACAAGAGAAAGTGAAAAATCTTTGAGTGGTGTTGCAAAAGATGCCATTGCTATTTGTAAGCAACATCAGTTTGATTTGATCATATTAGAAAGTGCGGGTGTTGGACAAAGTGATGCATCTATTATTGATCATTGTGATGTTAGCTTGTATGTGATGACTCCTGAGTATGGCGCAGCTTCTCAGTTAGAAAAAATCAATATGCTCGATTATGCAGATGTGGTGGCTTTGAACAAAGCAGATAAACCAGGTGCAAAAGATGCGCTGCATGATATTAGAAAGCAGTATAAGCGAAATCATGGATTATGGGATGCGTCTGATGATACATTACCTATACTTGCTACTGTGAGTTCTCAATTTAATGATGAGGGGGTAAATAAACTTTTTGATGTATTAATGCAGAAGATTTTTGGAGAACAGCCGGGTTTATCAGCAGGTACACCTACAAGCAGATCTTCTGTTATCATTCCATCCTCTCGGGTGAGGTATTTATCAGAGATTGCCGATGAAGTAAGGAAATACAATCAGCTCGCAAAAGAACAATCAAAGCTTGCCTCTGATTTGTATAAATTGAATGGTGCTGTTTCTTTGTTGGGAGAGCAAGATGGTGAATTGAAAAAACAGCTTCAAGAAAAAATTGAGCTAGTTGGTAAAAAGATGTTTCCGTTGTGTAAGAAGTTGATTGATGAGTGGGAAGAAACCAAAAAAAGATATGAAGCTGATTATTTTGAGTATCAGGTTAGGGATAAAGTAATACGTAGATCATTAAAGACAATTTCATTATCCGGTACTAGTATCCCAAAAATTGCTGTCCCTCGTTATAGCGACTGGGGGGATATTTTATATTGGCGTTTACAAGAAAATTTTCCTGGTAAGTTTCCATATACAGCATCTGTTTTTCCTCTGCGTAATAGCAGTGAAGACCCAACCAGAATGTTTGCGGGTGAAGGCGGACCAGAAAGAACGAATAAACGGTTTCATTATTTATCATCTTCACAAGCTTATAAAAGGTTGTCAACAGCCTTTGATAGTGTAACCCTTTACGGGCAAGACCCAGACACCAGGCCTGATATATATGGTAAGGTGGGTAACAGCGGTGTTAGCGTTGCTACTGTTGATGATGCAAAAAAATTATACAGTGGATTTGATCTCTGTGATCCCAACACTTCTGTATCCATGACCATAAATGGTCCCGCTCCCATGCTACTCGCCTTCTTTTTACAAGCTGCAATTGATCAAGCCTGTGAAAAGTATATTACGGAACATCAATTGTGGGATAAGGTAAAAGAGATTAGGGATAAGAGATATGTGGGACTAACAGAAGTAACCTATAGTGATCCTCAAACTCATGGGTCACTTCCAGAAGGACACACTGGGTTGGGCTTGAAACTACTCGGACTAAGTGGGGATGAGGTATTGGATGCAGCAACCTATCATCAGATCAAGGCTAAGGTATTGCAACAAGTAAGAGGTACTGTGCAGGCGGATATTCTTAAAGAGGATCAGGCGCAGAACACTTGTATTTTTTCAACCGAGTTTGCTTTGCGTTTGATGGGAGATGTGCAATCCTATTTTATTGAAAACAGTGTACGTAATTTTTACAGCGTATCTATTAGCGGTTATCATATTGCCGAAGCGGGTGCCAATCCAATTACACAATTGGCATTTACGTTATCGAATGGCTTTACCTATGTAGAATATTATTTGTCGAGAGGAATGCAGATTGATGATTTTGCACAAAATCTTTCTTTCTTCTTTAGCAATGGCATGGATCCTGAATACAGTGTAATTGGACGTGTTGCAAGAAGAATATGGGCGAAAGTGATGAAACATAAATACAATGCTAACAGTCGCTCTCAAAAACTGAAATACCATATCCAAACCAGTGGAAGAAGTCTGCATGCACAAGAAATAGATTTCAACGACATCCGCACATCTTTGCAAGCCTTGTATGCTATTTATGATAATTGTAATTCATTGCACACGAATGCATATGATGAAGCCATCACTACGCCGACTGAAGAGAGTGTTAGAAGAGCGATGGCTATACAGTTAATTATTAATAAGGAATTGGGTTCTGCAAAAACAGAAAATTTCATACAGGGATCATTTATTATTGAAGAGCTGACTGACCTAGTAGAAGAGGCAGTGATGTTGGAGTTTGATCGATTAACAGAAAGAGGAGGTGTGCTAGGTGCGATGGAAAGAATGTACCAACGCAATCGCATACAGGAAGAGAGTATGCATTATGAAACTTTAAAACATAAAGGCGAAGTACCGATAGTTGGTGTGAATACATTTATTGGAAAATCTGGTAGTCCCACCCTAATACCAGATCAAGTTATCAGAAGTAGCAACGAAGAAAAAGACCAACAGATCAAAAATGTACAAGATTTCCAACTACGCAATAAACTTGATGCAGAAATTCAATTAAATAAATTGAAGCAAGTAGCAAGGGAGCAGGGTAATTTATTTGAAGCCTTGATGGAGGCAGTGAAATATTGTTCATTGGGACAAATTACAGAAGCTCTCTATGAAGTAGGCGGACAGTACCGCAGGAATATGTAGGCATTTAATAGTCTACTGATTTGGTATAGTAATTAATTTTTATTAATTTTGTTTCGATAATGAAAAAGAACTCAAGCTATTTATTACCGTTACTGATGATTGCATTTTTTTTAGAATTGATTGCTGATGTATCTGCTCAAAATAAGTCCAAGCAATATGCTGATGAAATCAAACAATGGGATGCAGAGCGACTTTCTGAATTAAAAGGGGCAACCGGTTGGGTGAATCTTGCTGGACTTTATTGGTTAAAGGAGGGAGAAAATAATTTTGGAAGTGCATCTTCTAATGCATTGGTATTTAAACATGATGCCTTCCCTTCCAATTTGGGAAAATTTATACTTGATGGAACAGAAGTAAGATGGGAGACTGCTGAAGGGAATGAGGTTACTGAAAAAAACGTTCCTTTTAAAAGTGGTGTTATATTTAAAGCAGATTTATCTACTTCTTTATCACTTGCATATAAAACATTTCGCTGGAGCATTATTAAGCGAGAAGACTTGATTGGAGTTAGATTTAGAGATTTGGCAAATCCTGCTCTTGCTTCTCTTAAAAAAATAGATAGGTACAAACCCAGTGAAGATTGGATAGTAGAGGCTGAATTTAAACCTTCCTTGGTGCCAACAATTACAACAACAAATATATTAGGACAATCCTATCAGCAGCCATACCCAGGTAAAATCTTTTTTAAAATTGATGGTAAATCTTATTCGTTAGATGTAGTAGATGAAGGAGAGGAGGGACAGTATCACATTGTATTTGGTGATGAAACTAATGGCGATGCAACTTATGCATCAGGAAGATTTATTGATATCCCAAAGCCAGATGCAAATGGTATGACCAAGATAGATTTCAACAAGTCCTATAATCCACCTTGTGCATTTTCAGCATTTTCAACTTGTCCCATACCCACTAAAGCAAATACGCTGCCTATTCCTATAAAAGCTGGTGAAAAGAAAGTGCATTAGTTGATACATGTTTAGTGCAAAGCTGGTTAAGGAAATTAACTTATATTGAGTAACCTTAACCAAAACAAATCACATGCAATTTTTAGGACCTGTCGATTGGCTATTTGTGGTCTTGTATCTTCTTGTAATAGGTGCTGTTTCAATATGGAGCATCAAAAAAAGTAAGGAAACCACTTCAGATTATTTTTTGGCTAACCGTAACTTAGGTTGGTTTGTTATTGGTGCATCTATTCTTGCATCCAATGTAGGTTCAGAACATATTGTTGGTCTTGCGGGTTCTGCTGCGAAATCTGGAACTGTGTTAGGGCATTATGAGTTACACTCTTATATAGTACTTATTCTCGGTTGGGTTTTTGTCCCCTTTTATTTACGCAGCTCTGTTTATACTATGCCAGAGTTCTTGGAAAAGCGTTTCAATCCACAAGCTAGGAGATTGCTTACCATAATTCAGTTGATCAGTTATGTAATTGCGAAAGCATCGGTCACCATTTTCGCTGGAGCATTGGTGTTCAATCAATTCTTGGGGGTTGACTTCTGGACAGGCGCTGTAATACTGGTGGTAGTAACAGGTGTGTATACCATATTAGGTGGATTGCATGCTGTGATGTATACTGAAGCTATTCAAGCTATTGTTTTATTATCAGGATCATTCTTGTTGTTGGTATTTGGTTTAAGAGAAGTTGGTGGATGGGATAACCTCATGCAATCACTTCCCAAGGAAAAACTAAATATGTTTTTGCCTTTGAGTGATCCAGAATTCCCATGGCTAGGTATTTTGTTTGCTTCGCCTATTGTAGGTGTTTGGTATTGGTGTACCGATCAGCATATTGTACAAAGATGTCTTGCTGCTAAAAATGAACAAGAGGCAAGAAGAGGAACCATCTTCGCGGCCTTATTAAAATTACTTCCCTTCTTTATCTTTTTGATTCCAGGTTTAATAGCCTATACATTGAGTTCACAAGGAAAAATACAATTAGATGATACCAATGCTGCGTTTCCGGTAATGGTAAAAGCAGTTATGCCAGTAGGTTTGAGAGGTGTATTAGCAGGAGGATTACTTGCTGCATTAATGGGGTCACTTGCATCAGTATACAATGCTTGTTCTACTCTGTATACTATCGATATTTATAAAAAATCACATCCCAATGCCAGTGAAAAAGAATTGGTGAAAGTAGGACGCATAGCGACTGGTGTGATTGTATTGATGGGAATGGCTTGGATTCCTTTGATGGGAAGAATTGATGATGGGTTGTACAATTATTTACAGAGTGTGCAATCGTATTTAGCACCACCTATTTCTGCGGTCTTCTTATTAGGTGTATTTTTTAAACGTCTTAATGCGAAAGGCGCGTATACCTCAATGGTTGCAGGTTTTGTATTGGGTATGGCAAAACTCACACTTCAAATCTTTAAAGATAGTTTAGAGCAAGGAGGATATTTATATCAATTTGCTACGATGAGTTTTCTTTATTTCTGTATTTGGTTGTTCTTGTTCAGCATTGTTGTGTTTGTGGTAATAAGCTTGATGACTGCTCCTCCAACTGAAGATAAAGTAAGGGGGTTGACTTTTGCAACAACAGTTGCCGAAGACAAAGCTGCTAGTCGCGCTACATGGAATTGGATTGACGTGACTTTATCTGTTTTTGTTCTTGCTGTTATTCTAGGCATCTTCCTTTACTTCTCTCCGTTAGGAATTGCTAAGTAAATAATTAATAAACTTTGTATAATAAAAAAGAGCAGTGGACAACTGCTCTTTTTTATAAAGTCATTTTAGTATTTCGGGACTGGTGGTGGTCCGTCTGGAAGCATTGCCTTCCAAACTTCATTTCCTTTTCTCTTTTCAAATTCGGCACGCATTTCTTTTCTAAGATTTTCGTTTTCGAATAGATCAACCATTGTTGTACCTAAAGATTTTGCAGCAAACAACATTCCTTTGTGACCGATACTCATACCACCGCAGGCTACTACCACCCAAGAATGCCAAGGTGATTTGTATGGAGCAGTCGCTGCGTTCAAAGTTATTTCTGGAACGATGTAGCTTACATCACCAACATCTGTTGAACCACCATCTGGATCAGGTCTTGTTGCTTCAAGTGCTTTAATATTTCCATTGATGCCTTGAGGTTCGGCGCCGTATTCTTTCATGATTTTATTAGCAAAAGCAATTTCCTCTTCTGTGTATTTAATGGGACCAACCAGTTCCATGTTTTTATGTAATGTTTTTGCACCGGTTTCGTTGACCAATATTTCATAAAGACCATTTTCCATAAAGAAACTAGCTTGTGTTCTTGTCATTTTAGCAGCCCCTTCAGCTATTTCTTTCATTCTTTCTTCAATATCTGCAACACCAGTTCTTTTTGAATCACGGATCCATATCCATACACTTGCTTCATCAGGTATAACGTTGGGAACATTACCTGCATTTTTATAAACATAATGAACACGAACACTAGGTCTCATGTGTTCACGTAAAAAGTTCATACCGATATTGAAAAGTTCTGCAGCATCCAAAGCACTTTTGCCATTCCAAGGATCAGCCGCAGCGTGAGCGCTTTTACCTTTAAAAGTAACGGTATAACTCACGATGGCTTGAGAGCTTTGCATATTGGCTTTGTTTTCATAATCTGGATGCCAGTCGAGGCATACATCCAAATCATTAAACACTCCATCTCTTGCCATGTATACTTTACCTGCTAGATCTTCTTCTGCAGGCGTACCGTAAAATCGAATGGTTCCTTTCAATTTACCAGATGCAATGAGTTCTTTGATGGAGACTGCAGCACCTAGACTAGCTGCTCCAAACATATTGTGACCACATCCATGTCCAGCTGCCCCTTCTTTGAGCGGTTCTTTTGTAGTTTGTGCTTTTTGAGATAATCCGGGTAAGGCGTCAAACTCACCAAGGATACCAATAATTGGTTTACCCGATCCGTATTCAGCGATGAAAGCTGTTGGAATGCCAGCAATATTACGCGTGACTTTGAAACCCTGTTTTTCTGCATATTCAGAAAGGGCTTTTGCAGATTGGTGTTCCTTCATGGCAATTTCTGCATGAGCCCATACTTCATCACTAAGCCCTATTAATTCTTTTTCGTGTTTGGCTACAGAGCTGAGCACAGCTTGTTTATTTGCAGGGATGTTTTGGGCAAAAACGAATGTGATGTAAAACGAGAGGAATAGTAAAAGATATTTTTTCATGATGTGGAGTGTAATTGTCTAAAGATAAAAAAGTTTAAATTGATACACAATTCGATTTATGAGGCCAATACTATCTTTTATTCTTTTATTATTTTCAATGGCTACATCAGCACAAACCATCAAGATAGCTACGTATAATCTACGTTATGCCAATACAACTGATATAGGAAATTTGTGGATAGAGCGAAAACATGCGGTAGTGGACTTGATACAATATCATCAGTTTGACATCTTTGGTGTGCAGGAGGCTGTTAAACTTCAATTGGAAGATTTGAAAACTGCGTTGCCAAGTTTTGATTATTATGGAGTGGGAAGAGACGATGGACAATCAGCCGGTGAACACTCATCAATTTTTTATAAGAAGGAAAGGTTTACTCTTTTGGATAAAGGAGATTTTTGGTTATCACAAACTCCAGAGAAGCCAGGATTTGGATGGGATGCTAAGTTCAATAGAATATGCAGCTGGGTAAAATTGAGTGACAAACGGACTAAGAAAATATTTTTTGTTTTCAATGCGCATTATGATCACCAAGCAATGGTTGCAAGAGAAGAAAGCAGCAAGTTGGTGTTGAGTAAGATTCAACTCATTGCAGGTGAAAGTCCAGTTGTATTTATGGGCGATTTAAATGGAGGAAGAGATACCAATTGGTATTTGTTACTAGCCAATTCAAGTAGTTTGAAAGATACATATGATTTGGTAGAAAAGCCTTACCAATTAAATGGAAGCTTTAATGGTTTTAATACCAATGAGGTAAGGAAGGATATTATTGATCATGTATTTGTATCAAAACATTTTAAAGCAGATCGTTGGGCCGTATTGACAGATACTTATTTTGGGAAATTTCCTTCTGATCATTTTCCTGTTGCGGTAGAAATAAATTTCTGATAAATATTATATAATCACCTAATCTTCATTCTTTCTGGGCTAATTATCCGTCAATAGTTTTGAGGTTGAAAATAGTAATTTATAATCTCAAAACTTATGGTATGAAGACGGATTTGCAAATTCAAACAGATGTTCAGAGTCAGTTGAAATGGGAGCCACAGCTCACTGCATCTCAGATAGGTGTTGCAGTTAAAAATGGTGTAGTAACCTTATCCGGTATAGTGGATACTTTTCCTAAAAAACTTGCAGCAGAGCGTGTAGCCAAAAATATAATTGGTGTAAAAGCAGTAGCAGTTGATTTGCAAGTAGGAATATCTCCTGTCAATCGAAAATCAGACACAGAAATTGCAGAGGCTTGTATCAATGCATTAAAGTGGGACAGTGCAGTTCCAGATGACAAGATTAAACTTAAGGTAGAAAACGGGTTTATCATTTTAGAAGGAACAGTAGAATGGAGTTACCAGCGATTAGCTGCAAAAAAAGCATTAGCCAATATTATGGGTATCAAGGGTATTGAAAATTTAATAACAGTCAAGCAAAAGCCTTCTAGTCTGGACCTCAAACAACAGATACGTGATAGTTTTATCAGGACAGCGGGACAAGAAGCAGATCGGATAAAGGTAGAAGTACTGGGTGATCGGGTGATTTTAAGTGGCACCGTTGCATCATTACAGGAAAAAGAGGAAGCGGAAAATACCGCTTGGTCCGCCGCAGGTGTAAATGAAGTGGAAAATAAGATTGCGGTTGTGTATCAGGAAATATTCGAGTCTGCCTGATTGCGTATCTGAACAGAACACTCACGAAAGTGGGTGTTCTTTTTTTATTTCATTACTACATCTGTAACCCAATGCTGGTTTGAATTTGGTTGTTCTTCTGTTTCATCATCTTCTATAAATTCCTTCATTGTCTCAGAGAATACATCTAGTGTATTGTTAATCAAACAATGAATGGTTCCTTTTTCTTCAATTGAACCCGCCTTTACTCCTGTCAGAACTTCTATACCATCGTCTATTGTATCAATTGCCCATATTTTAAATTTGTTTTGTTGTACTGCTTCAATAACTTCATCCTTCAACATTAGATTTTGAATATTGGAAGAGGGGATCATGATTCCTTGTTCTCCGTTTAGTCCAATCAACTTGCAGACTTCAAAATAACCTTCAATTTTTTCGTTGATGCCTCCAATAGATTGAATTTCTCCTTTTTGGTTAACAGATCCTGTTACAGCAATACCTTGTTGAATAGGTGTTTTAGACAAAGATGAAAGCAGTGCATAGAGTTCAGTGCTCGATGCACTATCTCCTTCAATTTCAGCATAGCTCTGTTCAAAGACGAGTCGGGCTGACAAACTCACCGGTTTATCTTGAAAGAAGTGTTCTGCCAGGTAACCATTTAAAATCAATACACCTTTGGTGTGAATAGGTCCGCTTAACTCTGCTTCGCGTTCTACTGTTATAACACCTTCTTTACCTAGATTAGTTGTACAAGTAATCTTACTTGGTTTGCCAATCATGATGTCTCCCATATTTATGATGGAAAGCGCATTTACTTGTCCAATTTTCTTGCCTGATAATTCAATGAGAATGTGCTTCTTTTTAATCATCTCATTGATCTTTTCAGCAATTAAATTGCTTCTGAATATTCTCTTATCAATGGCTTTTTCTATATGAATTGTTGAAATACTAGTTGAATTTTCTTCATTGGCATAGTGGTTTGCCTCTCTCAATATATCGGCTATTTTACCAAACCGCATACTGAGCTTGTTTTGGTCTTCTGTATACCTTGCTCCAAATTCTTCCAGTTTTTTTAATGATTCAAGGTCTGGCACCAACATATTTTCCTTTTCTGCAAGACGTTTAAAAAACGAAATGTAGTTTGCAGAATTTTGAGGAGTTCTATCCATTTCTGAATTAAAATCTGCTTTTACCTTGAACAATGATTTGAAATCATTATCGTATTCATAGAGTAAATGGTAATAGATGGGTTGTCCAACTAAAATTACTTTTACTTGAAGCGGAATTGGATCAGGTTTTAAAGTTTTTGTTGTGAGATAGCCTAACTGTTCTCCGATATCTTCAATTACTATTTCTTTGTTTCTAATTGCTCTTTTAAGGGCTTCCCACGAAAAGTAGTTCTTAAACAATTCAGGAGCTTTTATAATTAGATAGCCGCCATTGGCCTTGTGTAGAGACCCTTTTCTAATCATGGTAAAATCTGTGATGAGTGAGCCCATTAAAGATTCTTTCTCAACACTACCCAATAGATTAATATAGGTAGGGTTGCTTTCTATGACGACTGGCGAACCTTTTTGGCCACCATTGTCTACAAGAACATTGATTTGATATCGTTTTGAAAATTCATTTTCTCTAGGAGCGATTTCTTCAAATTTTTCTTTTTGTGCAATCATGAAATCCGTTAGGTTTTCAAGTATGTCTTTTTTTACATTCATTAAGTAGTTGATAACATCTGGTATATGATTGTATTTGTTGCATATGTCTTCTGTAATTTCTGTGATAGCAAAAGTGGCCACCTCGTTTTCCAGTTTCTTAAATTCTTTTACCATTTCTTTTTCAAGAATACGTTGTTGTTTTAGTGCAGCATCCATTTCATTGGTAAATCTGGTTTGTTTTTCTTGGATTAATTTTTTTTCAGAGAGTGGTAGGTTATCAAATTCTTCGTCGGTCATGATTTCTCCTTTTTTCAAAGGAAGGGTATAGACCTCCATTGGAGTTTGTTTAATCAGCAATGATTCCTTTTCAGCTTTTTCATTGATTGATAAAGTGAGGGTTGATTGTTGTTTATCGTATTTATCTTTTATTGATTGACGTTTAAGTCCGTATGCCTCGCTTTCAAATGTTTTGATGAGTACCTGCATAGTGTCACTCACAAAATTCTTCATGTCGTTTTTAAATTCATTACCAATTCCGGCAGGCAATTTTAGTTTGGTGGGGTGGTAAGGTTCTTTAAAATTATAGACATAACACCAGTCGTCTGGTGTAGGGTCTTTATCGACCCATTTTTCCAAGAACATTTTAACGGCAGACATTTTTCCGGTGCCTTCGTCACCTGATGCAAACACATTAAATCCATCCGACTTGATTTTTAATCCTAATGCTAATGCTTCTTCTGCACGTTTTTGATCGAGTAGTTCGTCCATTTTTATATCTGCTATTGAAGTAGCGTTGTTTACAGATGATGGACAAAGTATTTTTAATTGGTGATCTAGCAGTTGTTGAATCATAATCGATTTTGGCGATAAATTAGTAGATGCCAGATTTGAATATGCTGACTAGAATCACCGCACTTGCTGATTGAAAAGGGGTAGGCTAGATATTGTAAAAAATAAAAGCCGCCAATAACTGGCGGCTTGCCTTGCAAAAGGGCATGGATTCTATTTGCCGCAAGGACATCTTAAATGTCTTGGCAAAAGTGTTTGTAAACATAGATTGGTCTCATTGGACTTGGATTCCCTTCTGCTTTTGGTCTTTTTTAAGAATTGGTTTTTTTGAGAGGGTACTTTTCAAAACCCACCCAGCACCTGCTGAGTTGTTGGTACAAAGGTAAATAGAATTTCTTTAATATAGAAGTATTCTATATTTTATATAGAAAAAATCTATCTTAATTTATTCGGATTCGACTCTGTTTATGCCCTTAAATTTCTTGAAGCTGGTAGTTGTTGATATTCAGGAATTTAGGACCAAGTTGAGGGTCCTTGTATATGTCTTCAGCACTGAAACGAAGCTGTTTGACAACTTTATTGACAAGGCCCGAAGCATGTTTATCTTCATCGTGAGTAGATACAAATTTCTCCGCACAGGTATCATTAAGTAGATTTTTTACACCGGTCAGACCTGGAGATATTACTCCTCCAAAGAAGAAGGGTAGTTTATAGTAATTGATTGGTGACAGCAGCAGTTTTATTTTAGGGAGTAATTGCAAAATGATTTTTTGTTGTTCATTAAAGTTAAATCCATGCGTAGCAACGAAGAGACTTTCTGACTTGCTGTGAATTGCCATTGCGTCAAAACGAGGATCTATTTTCTTGTTTGAATTGAACCACTGTATGGTAACATCCTCAATATGAATGGTTGGATTATCTTGTTCTACAAACTTAATATTAGCATTGGGCAATAACTGGTTTATTTCTTTTTTTATACTTGAGGGTGCAATGATGTTTTTAGGATTGAGCAGCTTAAGGGTTTCTTGGTGAAAATGGTCAGGGAATTTTTGTGTTATAATCACCCAATCATAATATGGTACTTCATCAATTTGTATTGGTGCATACCTGTGCCATTGCATGTTGAACCATTTGAAGTAGTCTATTTCTACTCCAGAAAACCATGGGTCAATTAAAAAGGATAAGTTGTTGATTTTAATCAACCAACTATTGTCCATATTGAGTCTTTGAAATTGAATCATACATTAAATGTAATAATTTTCATTAATCAAGAAAGCAAAGCTTTAACAATCTATATTTCGAATTGGAAATTTAATTGTGTACCTTTATGGTTCTTCATGTTATTGCTCTTTGTGTTTGTGCGGTTTATTCTTCTCAAATATGTTGTGTGCTAACGTAAGGCAGATAATGCATCGATTCCGTAGCGGTGGCCTTATCACATTTATTCATTAAAAATTTTATAGTGTCATTTAAAAATTTAAGACTCATTGAGCCTATATTAAAGGCTTTGGAAGAGGAGGGTTATGAAACACCCACTCAGATTCAGCAAAAATCAATACTTCCTATTTTAGATCGTAGAGATATTTTAGGTTGTGCGCAAACCGGCACAGGTAAGACTGCTGCCTTTACTATTCCTATTTTACAGCTAATGGACGAACACCGTTCCAAGCAGTCAGCTAGAAATAGAACAATTGATTGTTTAATTCTCACACCAACAAGAGAGCTTGCTATTCAAATTGGTGAAAGCATTGCAGCTTATGGAAGACATCTTTCTATTAAGCATCATGTCATTTTTGGTGGCGTGTCGCAACATAGCCAGGTGAATGCAGTTCGCAATGGCGTTGATATTTTGGTTGCAACACCGGGTAGGTTACTTGATTTGATGCAGCAGGGACATATCAGTCTTGCTAACATCAAGTTCTTTGTATTGGATGAAGCAGATCGTATGTTGGATATGGGTTTCATTCATGATGTGAAAAAA
>JBEASE010000096.1:0-5273 GCA_041162625.1 Bacteroidota bacterium
ATTTTAAAAAAAGGGCAATACATTAATTATAACCACGAGGGACTTACACAAGTCAGCCTTGACACCTCACTATTAAGAAATATACTTATCAATTTGATTTCTAACGCAATCAAGTTTTCTCCTGAGGGGGCAAACATTTGGGTGGATAGCAGATGTACAGAAAGCGAAATAACACTGACAATAAAAGACGAAGGTTTGGGTATTCCTGAAGAGGACATGAAACATCTATTTGAAAGATTTTTCAGAGGGAAGAATATGATGAATATTCAAGGAACTGGGCTTGGTTTGCATATCGTGTCAAAATATGTAGAATTGATGGGAGGAAAAATTGAAGTTGAGAGCCAACTAGAAGTCGGAACAAAATTTACTATAAAATTCAATATATGAACACCATTTTGTTGATTGAAGACAATGTCGAAATCAGAGAAAACACTGCTGAAATTTTAGAATTGGCTAATTATAAAGTCGTGACCGCTGAAAACGGAAAAGACGGTATAGAAAAAGCCGCAGCTGTCAAGCCGGACGTGATAATCTGCGATATCATGATGCCAGTTTTGGATGGGTATGGTGTTTTACACATGCTCAATAAGAATGAACAACTGCGAGATATTCCATTTGTTTTTTTAACTGCCAAGGCAGAGCGATTGGATTTTAGAAAAGGTATGGAGATGGGAGCTGACGACTATATTACCAAGCCATTTACGGAATTGGAATTGTTGAATGCAATTGAGCAACGTTTGAAGAAAGTGGAGGTGTACAAAAAGCGATATGCCAAAGCTGATGAAGGGATGAAGAATCTTTTAGAGGACATCGGCAAACAAGATGTTTGGAAGGAGTTTGCATCCGACCGTAATACCAATCATTATAAAAGAAAAAGTATCATTTATAGTGAAGGGAATCATCCCAACCGTCTATTTTATGTGAAAAAAGGGAAAGTCAAGTTGTATAAGACTAATGATGATGGAAAAGACCTAACTATTGGGTTGTATGGTGAGGGTGATTATTTTGGATATCTCTCCTTGTTAGAAAATTCAGTTTACAGAGAAACGGCTGAAGCTATGGAAGATGCAGAAATTGCAATGATCCCAAGAGAAGAATTTGATGCATTGGTGAGGGATAATACCTTGGTGATGAAGAAGTTTTTACAAATTTTGGCTGGTAATGTAGTGGAAAAAGAAAATCAACTGCTTGGACTCGCCTATAATTCCTTAAGAAAGAGAGTTGCAGATGCCCTGATCATGTTGCGTAATAAATTTGGAAAAGGTAAGCCTGAATTCGCCATTCATATCTCCAGAGAAGATCTCGCTAATATTGCTGGTACGGCAACAGAATCATTAATAAGAACCTTAAGTGATTTTAAGGCTGAAAAATTAATTGATATTAAAGAAGGTAATATTGTATTGTTAAACGAAAAGAAATTAGAATTACTGATGAATTAATTTTTCAGTGAGAGTGCTGCTAAATAGGTGTTATAGTCTTTCGTTAGAACAGCATGATCTCGTTCTATAAATTCTATCTGGTCTTTTAAATTTTTCTGAATTTTACTCAGGTCATCTTGTACTTCTTTTGAAGAGATTGATTTCACCTCTTTCCATTTTTGGGATTGTTTTTTCAAATCATGGATGATGTGGTCGTATACATCATCTTTTACGATAAACTGATTTTGGAAATGTTCTGCTAGTGCAAGGTTTTCTCTGTCTTTTATTTGATCGATTACTTCAGCTAAGCTGTTTTTTAGATAGGTGGTTTCTTGAATCAGAAACTCTATGAGTCTGATCCACGTGCAAACTTCGAATTGAAACTGGGTTAAGGTGCTACTTTCTTTCAAATCCTGCTTAATCATAAGCCATATTTAATAAAACCCTTGCCTGCACCTGCAGGCAAGGGAGTTTTGTTGTCAGTGTACACTGATTTTCATATGATGTGCTTTTCTGGCACCCTCTTTTTTAGGGAGCAATAATTTTAATTCACCATGAACATAATTAGCATCAATTTTATCAGTCAGGGTATCTTCAGGAAGTGAAAAAGATCTTGAAAAAGAACTATAATTGTATTCTTTTCTGGTATAGCCCTCTTCTTTTTCTTCATCCGATTTCTCCTTTTCTGCACTGATGGTTATCAGTGAACCATTGACATCAATTTTAAAATCACTCTTGTCTAGGCCTGGAGCAGCCATTGTAATCTCATAAGCCTTGTCTGTTTCTTTCACATTGACAGCCGGCAGATGACTTGAAAATGGCCATCTTTCATCTAACCACTCGTTCATAGGCTTCAACATGTCTTCAAACAATGAAGGTCTAAGTAAACTAGACCGCATCAATGATTTTCCATTTCCTTTCATAGATTTATTTTTTTTTGGGTGATATAATTTCATATCCAAATTTAAATTCCACGCACCCCAATGTTAATAAGGTGTATCATCTTAAAAAATGAGTTTGGTCATTTTGATTGGGTATTATATGAATTACTTCATTCAATAGAATTATATAGCTGTGGCAAGATAGTTGAGGTAGTTGCATTTAAGGTCGAGGAACTTCCTTTCGATATCGCGGATTTTTTCTCTTAAGGCATTCTGACTTAACAAAGAATGAGCGGGATAGGACAAGGATCTTTTTTCAATCGCTAATAGATCTTGTTGTTTGGCTAGATGTGCTCTGATTTCCTGCATCTGTGTTTCTTGCAGTAGCATTTCATCTTTTAAAAGACTTGCATTGGCAATGATTTCCTCATCTTGATTTTTGCGGTTGAAAATAGAGGCAAGCATGTTCTCTAACTGCGGAAGTTCTTTGCTTTGTCGCGCAATTAGATCATCCCATGCGTCATTTTCTTTCATGAACATTTCCAAAATTTTCCCATCCATATACTTTGCTTTAAAGGTGATTTTTAGCAAAGTTCTTACAGAAAAGAAGGGATAGAGATGACTTTCGCAAGCTAAAAAGATGATTTAAATCATCTTTTCTCACCTAGCAACCAAGCAGGTCTGCCTTTCATCGGTTTAAGACCGAATTGTTCGATGCATGATTTAATGAGTTCGACGCCTTCTTCGATACTATCGGTGACGAGGAATAATTTCAAATCTTCTTCAGAGATGGTTTTGGTCAGACGCATTTTTTCAATGTGTTCAACCAATTCCTTATGGTAGTCTTTGTTGAAAATGATGACAGGGAAGTTTTTGATTTTACCAGTTTGGATCAAGGTCATAGCCTCGAATAGTTCATCCAGCGTACCAAATCCGCCTGGCATGATTACAAAAGCATAAGAGTATTTAATCAGTAGGGTTTTGCGGACAAAGAAATACCGCATGTTGACCCATTTATCGAGATAAGGATTGGGTTCTTGTTCCATGGGTAGGACGATGTTGCAACCAACCGATCTTCCACCTACTTCTTTTGCGCCTCTGTTGGCTGCTTCCATGATACCGGGACCACCTCCGGTCAATACTGTAAAACCGAGTTTGGCTACTTCCGCTGCAAATTTTTGGGTGAGGGTGTAATAGGGACTATCTTCTTTGAACCTTGCAGAGCCAAAAATAGTAACACAAGGTCCGGAAAAGTGTAACGCGCGAAAACCCTTAATGAATTCTATGCAAACCTTGATGACAAATTTAAAATCTGCCCATCTTGAACGGGGGCCCTCTAAAAATTTTAATTCTTGTTGTGCCATGGTTCAACTATTAAAAAGCCCTGCTGGTGCAGGGCAATATTTTCAGGCAATGGATTATAATTCATCTTTTCATAAGAAATGGATGCCTGATGACTTTGGATAGGGTTGGATTGGGTGGTTTTTGTTTTGGACCTTGGATTTACGGGCCTTTAGATAGGATGTGTCGGATTCTCGTTTTCACTGCCATAGAAATGGCCGTCATCGTGACATGAAACTACAAATTCTCCGCCGATTTCCCCAAATTTAATTTCCTAAAGTTTTATTAATTAAGTGTTTATACGCAAATAGAGGCAGGTAAACAGTTTTTTGAATACTAAATAAATTAGCATATTATTGCTAATAAAATTAGTATTTATGGATGGGGAACTTTTTTACGAAGCAGCCTACACAGGCTCAAAAACCTTCAAGCAGCAAGAGGTGAAGACCGCCAATGCCACTGGTTTTGGTGCTGCTTCAGACGATTATGCCGAAAGGGGTATTGATCTCAATGAGCAATTGATTCGGAACAAGCCAGCTACTTTTTTCATGCGTGTGAAGGGGGAAGCCATGATAGGTGCAGGCATTTTTGATGGCGATACGGTGATTGTCGATCGCAGCATCAAGCCTGTGAGTGGAAAGATTGTGATTGCGGTACTCAATGGGGATATGCTGATCAGAAGATTAGATAAAGGTTTCAGCAAACTTCGCTTGTTACCAGAGACCAATCGATTGGCTCCTATTGAAGTCGATCCTTTTGCAGAATTTTCTATTTGGGGAGTAGTGACTTATGTTATTCATCAGGTTTAACCAAGCTGCATGTATGCGATTGTAGATTGTAATAGTTTTTATTGTTCTTGTGAGCGATTGTTTCGTCCGGATCTGCACAACAAGCCTGTAGTGGTACTCAGCAACAACGACGGCTGCATCGTATCACGAAGTGATGAAGCCAAAAAGGCAGGCATTGATATGGGTGCTCCTTTGTTTGAGAGCAGAAAGCTCATTAAAGAAAAACAAGTCGCTGTCTTTTCTTCCAATTACCATTTGTATGGCAACATGAGTATGCGGGTGATGGATACGCTTAGGGTATTGACAGATGATCAGCTGCATCGTTGTGTGGAAGTGTATTCTGTTGATGAAGCCTTTATCAACCTTGATCATCTGCCACTCGATGCATTATATCCTTTTGCAGAAAAAATAAGAGATGTGGTGTTCAGGTGGACAGGCATACCGGTATCTATTGGGATTGCGCCTTCAAAAGTATTGAGCAAGGTGGCCAACCGCATTGCTAAAAAAGACAAACAAAAAACGCAGTGCGTGCTGGTGTTGGATAATGACGAAAAGTTGCAGCAGGCATTGATGTCGACCGACGTATCTGATTTATGGGGAATTGGCAGGCGTTACGCACGCAAGCTCAAAGATCTTTATGGTGTCAATACCGCATGGCAGCTCAAACATATGCCCGTTGAATGGGCTAGAAAAAATTTAGGTGGAGTTGTAGGTGTGCGAATGATTAAAGAGCTCAATGGAGAGTCGTGCATCTTAATGAAAGATCCTTTAGAGAAGAAGAAAATGATAGCTACTACCCGCATGTTTGGTAAGCCGGTCTTTGCGTTGCAAGAATTAAAAGAGGC
>JBEASE010000002.1:0-67655 GCA_041162625.1 Bacteroidota bacterium
TAACATCATGGATTGTGTATGTCCATTTGCAAACAAAATATCTATCTTGTCATTAAATTTTGTTAGACCTGATTCATTTTCTGCTATGAATTTGAGTTGCCCATGTTCTTGCAAGGGCACGAAGTTTTCCTTTAAAAAAGAAGCTTTTTCTCGGCTGTTGGGGTTCATGGCCCAATCCCAGTGCTTTTTTGTGCTCCAATAAGTTGCTTTGGGAAATGTGGGTTGTAGGGTTTCATCAACGCGACTAACTGCACCTCCGCAATGATCAAAATGTAAGTGGGTAAGAATGACATCTGTAATGTCCTCAACACCAAATCCAAGTTGCTTAAGCGATTTCAGCAATTCTCCTTCTCCATGGAGGTAGTAATGACTAAAAAACTTTTCTGATTGTTTATTGCCTAAACCTGTATCAATTAAAATTCGTTGGTCGCCATCAACAACCAACATGCAACGCATTGCCCAGCTGCAAAGATTGTTCTCATCTGCCTGATTGAGTTTATTCCATATTACTTTGGGTACCACTCCAAACATGGCGCCACCGTCTAGTTTGAAATATCCGGTATCAACTGAATAGACTTGCATAGTTTTCTCTTGTTACAACTTTTTTGGTGTAGAGTAAAGCAAATAGACTCATTATAAAAAATCCCATCAACACAAGAATAGAGTTCCTCATGCTACCTGTTAATTCTTCATTGTAGGCAAAAAGGAAAAGACCGATGGTTAAGGCTATTTTTTCAGTAACGTCATAGAAACTGAAAAAAGCTGTTGTATCGTTTGTCTCTGGAATTAGTTTAGCATAGGTGCTTCTGCTCATTGATTGGATTCCACCCATCACCAAACCTACACAGGCTGCAAGTATATAAAACTCTGTTTGCGAAGTGATGAAATAACCCCAAATACAGATTGCAATCCAAATGACAATGCCAATAACCATTGTAGCAATGTTTCCAATCAGTTTTGATAAACGGCTCAAAATAATTGCACCAAATATTGCAACGATTTGAATCAGTAAAATCGTCAGCAATAATTTTGGCTCGTCTTCTGGTTTTGGGAAGATTTCTTTTTTGCTGTAGCCGGCTGCTACCAACATCACTGTCTGAACGCCAACACTGAGTAAAAAGAATGTACCCAGGAAACGTTTTAATGCAGGTATTTGTCTTGCTTGGTTCCATACTAGTCTGAGCTCATGGAAGCCGTTTACGAGCAAGTGTTTTTTCAGTTTTTTATTTACTTCTGTATTGTTGGGTAAGTGCTTGAAAGGAATTTGGGCAAAGCCAAGCCACCAGCAACCTACTAATAAAAAAGATATTCTTGGTCCAAGTGTTTTATCAGTAGTATCAAGTCCAAATAGTGCAGGCTGTAAAATAATTGCAAAGCAAATCAATTGCAGTATAACACTTCCTATGTAGCCCATAGCATATCCTCGCGCGCTTAATCTGTCCCTCTCTTCGGGTGCTGCGATATCTGGCAAATATGAATTGTAAAAAACCCAACTGTTCCAAAATCCTAACGCGGCAAGAGAAAAACAAATTATACCATACTCAATTTTATCTGGTGTAAAAAAGAAAAGGGCAGCACAAGATAAAGATCCCATGAGCGTAAATGCCCGCATAAATGCTTTTTTATTGCCTCTGTAATCTGCTATTGAAGACATGATAGGGGAGGAAATCGCAACTATCAGAAAGACAAACGCAAGGGCATAGTTTTGCAACGCAGTATTAATGACTTTGATGCCGAAAAAATCAACATATGATAAATCATTGGGGTTACTGCTGGTTGTGATTGCAACATAATAAGCTGGGAAAATGGTGGAAGTAATGACAAGATTATACGTGCTATTCGCCCAATCGTACATTGTCCAGGCCCGTTGAATTTTTTTATTATTGCTCATATGCTAAAGCTTACCATTCAAGATAAGCAATATTAGAATAGTGCCCACAATAATCCTATACCATCCAAAAAGTCTGAATCCATTTTTTTGAAGAAAAGAAATAAGGAACTTGATGGCAATTAGTGCTACAACGAAAGCTATTAATGAGCCAATTAAAATCATTTCAATGCCAGCTGTATTGAGGAGATTGGGCTGTTCTTTCCAAATATCATAGAGACTTTTAGTTGTTGCAGCGCACATAGTAGGAATAGCCAAGAAAAAGGAAAATTCTGCTGCAATAGATCTTGTAAGTTTTTGCTGCATCCCTCCTATAATAGTGGCTGCAGAGCGACTCAATCCAGGGAACGCGACTGCCAAAACTTGGAAAACACCAATCAAAAAAGCGTTTTTATAAGTGATTTTTGGTTCTTCATCCACTAATCCATCTTTGAACCATTTGTCTACGCCTAATAAGATGATGCCTCCAATAACCATGATGATGGAAATCATTAATGTATTTCCTAGGGCGATTTTTATAAAGTCAATTAAACCTATGCCGGCAACAATTGCTGGTAGCATAGCAATAAAAAGCTTCAAATAAAATTTATAATTAATGAAGTTGAAAAGCTTTTTCCAGTAAATAACGGTAACAGCGAGAATGGCCCCAAGCTGAATAACCACAAGATAAAGTTTTGTAAATGCTTCATCTTCAATCTTGAAAAAAGCTGAAGCGATTGCCATATGGCCGGTTGATGAGATAGGCAGAAATTCAGTGATGCCTTCTATTATGGCCAGGATAATGGCTTGAAATGTGTTCATGGTTGAGGTTAACAGCAAATGGAAGAGTACTTATTTGTCCTTTTTCATGATTGCATAAACCTCGATGATGAGTCCTGCTATAATCAACAAAGGAGCTATTGTAATTCTAGTTGTACTGTATACTTCAGCCTCATTGAAAACATTTGGGTCTTCACTTTTGCCTCCAGCCATAAGCAAGAATCCTAAAATAATAACTACCGCACCAATCAACATCCAGCGTAAATTTTGCTTCCCAAACAGTGTATTTTTATTTGTTTCCATTTTGTTTTTTTTAATAGAGATCGTCAAGTTTCATTTTCAAATACTTGATTACACTTCTATGTGTACTAATGAATGTTATACTAATTCCAATGATAATGAGTAAGAGGAAAAGCAAAAACAACATTGTATTGTCGTGTAAAGCTTTAATTTCTGGTAGCCACCAATTTTCTACACCATAGACAATAATTAATATGGCGAAAATAGCCAAAACTGCACTGATGAATCCGTTTATAATAGCCTTTTGATCAAAAGGTTTGGAGATGAACCACCTCGTTGCACCAACCATTTGCATGGTTTTGATCAAAAAACGATTTGAAAACATTGCTAATTTGATGGTATTGTCAATGAGGATGATCACAATTAAAGCAAGCACTCCTGCAAGCCCAAGTAAGAAATATCCCGTCTTTTTAACGATATTGTTCAAATTGCTTACTACTGCATCAGGATATTTTACTTCACTGATGATGAAATTCTTGGTTATTTCAGTGGTAATTTTTTTGAGGCTATCCTTGTTAACATATTCGGGTTCTAGGTAAAAATCAATACTTGCTGGAAGTGGGTTGTAGTCCAATACTTTGTTCCAGTCCTCATTGCCATCTCCTATAAACTTTGACCTTGCAGCCTCTTTACTTGTATACTCTACATTTCTGGCATAGGGCTTAGCTGTAATCGTTTTTTTAATTAGATCCACTTCTCTTTGAGGCGAACCTTCACGAATGAAGGCATTCACCTGAACACTTCCTTTGAAATAGCTTTCTAATTTACTGGCATTGATGACCAACCATCCAAGCATGCCTAAAATGAAAAGTACAAGCGCAACACCCAGAATAGCCATAAAATATGAGGGTTTACTACGTTTCATTGAAGATTTGCTCTGTGCTGCCATGTTTTCCTTTAATTGATTATTGGTTTATATCTTGGTTTAGATTTCAAAAATAACAATTTTAAAGCGTTTGTGTATTTTTGCGCTTCCTAATAAAGGTTTAATTTTCAGCAGACTCAACAAAGGAATTAAAGATGGAATACGCATTTAAGGATATCGAGAAAAAATGGCAGGAAGAATGGATCAAGAATAATGCGTACAAAGTGACTAATGACAGCCCCAAACCCAAATACTATGTACTCGATATGTTCCCTTATCCAAGCGGAGCGGGGTTGCATGTGGGCCATCCGTTAGGCTATATTGCCAGTGATGTTTTTAGTCGCTATAAAAGAATCAAAGGTTTCAATGTATTGCACCCAATGGGATACGATTCTTTTGGATTACCAGCTGAACAATATGCCATAGAACATGGTATTCCACCTGCAATTTCAACAGATAAAAACATCGACACTTTCAGGTCGCAGTTGAATAAAATTGGATTTTGTTATGATTGGGAAAGAGAGGTAAGAACTTCAAATGCGGATTATTACAAATGGACGCAGTGGATATTCCTACAATTGTTTGATAGTTGGTTTGATCGCAAAGTACAAAAAGCCAGAAGAATTGCTGAATTGATTTCCATATTTGAATCAGAGGGAAATCCACATCATGTTTGTCCGGGTAACCGAAAATTAGTCTTCTCCAACACCGAATGGAAAAGCTATTCCGAAAAGCAGCAGTCAGATATTTTGATGAACTATCGATTGGCTTATTGTGGGATAGGCGAGGTGAATTGGTGTGAAGCCTTGGGGACTGTATTGGCAAATGATGAAGTGATAAATGGTGTTAGTGAAAGAGGAGGGCATCCTGTAGTCAAGAAAAAATTACGTCAATGGTATTTGCGTATTACTGAATATGCTGAGCGTTTGTTGTTGGGTTTAGAAACTGTTGATTTCAGTGATAGCATGAAAGAAATGCAATCCAATTGGATTGGAAAAAGCTTTGGTGCTGAAATTGATTTTGAAATTGTGGGACAAGCACATAAACTGAAAGTATACACGACCAGACCTGATACCATTTTTGGTATTGATTTCATGGTGATAGCCCCTGAGCATGAATTGGTAGCTGCAATAACTTCAACCGGACAACAAACAGAGGTAGACAATTATTTGTCCTATGTAAACAGCCGTAGCGAACGCGAACGGATGGCAGAGAAAAAAATTACTGGTGTATTTAGTGGTGCATACTGCAAGCATCCTTTTGAGGAACGTCAAATTCCTATCTGGATCAGTGAGTATGTTTTAGCAGGATACGGAACAGGAGCAATTATGGCGGTTCCTTGTGGGGATGAACGCGACTTCAAATTTGCAACTCATTTTAATATTCCTGTCACTAATATTATTGGCGATTATTTTGATGGACAAACTGCAAATCCTACCAAAGAGGCAGTATTGCAAAACAGTGGATTCTTGAATGGACTACTGATGTCTGATGCAATTGGTGTAGCCATCGATAAGTTAGAGGAATTGGGGATAGGTAAGCGTCAGACTAATTATAAAATGCGTGATGCTGCGTTTAGTCGCCAACGCTATTGGGGTGAGCCTTTCCCTATTGTTTGGAAAAATGATATGGCAATTCCATTACCAGTCTCTTCACTGCCTGTTTTATTACCCGAATTAAGTGATCTCAAGCCTGGTCCAGATGCTCAAGGTCCTTTGGCCAATTTACCTGAATGGACAAGCTATGATGGTGGTGTGAGAGAAGTTAATACCATGCCTGGCTATGCAGGAAGTAGCTGGTATTTTCTGCGTTACATGGATCCTAAAAACGAACAGGAATTTTGTAGCAGAAATGCAAGTGATTATTGGGGACAGGTAGATTTATACATCGGAGGCACTGAACATGCTGTTGGGCATTTGCTATACAGTAGGATGTGGACTAAAGCCTTATATGATCTTGGTTATATAGGTTTTGATGAGCCATTCAAAAGGTTATTGAACCAAGGGAAAATAGGTGGTGATTCAAGATTGGTGTACAGAATTCGTGGAACGCAAGAGTTTGTTTCTGCTGGGTTAAAAGAAAAGTATGAAACAGATGAGCTTCATGTGGATGTTAGTCTAGTAGATGGGTTTGATTTGGGTATGGAGGCGTTTAAAAAATGGAAGCCTGATTTTGTCAATGCAACATTCATTACTGAAAATGGAATTTATAAGTGTGGAGGTCGTTTAGAGAAAATGAGTAAGCGCTATTTTAATGTTGTTAATCCTGACGACATTGTTGAAAAATATGGCGCAGATACATTTAGGTTATACGAAATGTTCTTAGGTCCAGTTGAACAAGATAAACCATGGGATACCAAAGGAATCGAAGGCGTGCATCGCTTCATCAAAAAATTCTGGAGATTATTTTTTGATGCTGAAAAGGGGAAGGTATTTACTAATGAACCTGCCTCAGATGCAGCATGGAAAGTATTTTATAAGGTTGCCAAAAAAATTGAAGACGATACGTCGAAGTTCTCATTTAATACAGCAGTCAGTGGTTTTATGATTGGTGTGAATGAATTGACTGATTTAAAATGTCACTCTAAGGAGTTATTGGAGAAATTTCTCATCATCCTATCCCCTTATGCACCACATATCTGCGAAGAGCTTTGGCATGCAATAGGAAATGAAGGATCTGTATTGGATGCAACTTATCCTGCTATTGAAGAGAAGTATTTGATAGAAAGTACAAAAGAGTATCCAATCGCAATTAATGGTAAAACACGCACTACCATCAACTTAGATGTTAATCTTTCGCAAGCACAGGTAGAGGAATTGGTAATGAAGGATCCAGTTGTTATCAAGTGGCTTGAAGGAAATGCACCCAAGAAAATCATTTATGTCAAAAACAAGATGATTAATGTAGTGCTCTAGTTTCAGTAAAGATTATGTTT
This sequence comes from Bacteroidota bacterium, assembly GCA_041162625.1. GTDB lineage: Bacteria > Bacteroidota > Bacteroidia > Chitinophagales > Chitinophagaceae > Pollutibacter. The sequence goes on from JBEASE010000002.1 coordinate 6,748, forward strand.
TTCTTAGTGGCTAATGGTGTAATTTACAGTTCATGAATCCTCATTTAGATCCATCCAGCAATACAGGAAATACTGGAGATGCTGAATTTGAAAACAGTATTCGCCCTTCCAGCTTAGATGATTTTTCAGGCCAGCCTGGAATCATCGAAAACCTGAGTATTTTCATCAAGGCTGCACAGATGCGATCTGAGTCATTGGATCATGTGTTGTTTCATGGCCCTCCGGGTTTAGGTAAAACAACACTTTCTAGAATTGTGGCAAGGGAAATGGGTGTCAGCATTAAAGAAACTTCTGGTCCGGTTATTGAAAAACCAGCTGATCTCGCTGGGTTGCTTACCAGCCTTGAACCAAACGATGTTTTATTTATAGATGAAATTCACCGTTTGAGTGTGGTAGTTGAAGAATATTTGTATTCTGCAATGGAGGATTTTAAGATTGACATCATGATTGATAGTGGTCCCAATGCAAAGACCATTCAAATCAATCTTCATCCTTTTACGTTGATTGGTGCAACAACAAGAAGTGGTTTACTGACAGCACCGTTGCTTTCGCGTTTTGCCATTAAATCTAGGTTAGAATATTATCCAAACGAAGTATTAGAGCGAATCATTATCAGATCTGCTGGTATTCTGAATTCCAAAATTGCCACAGATGCAGCAAAGGAAATAGCCAGAAGGAGTAGAGCTACTCCGAGAATCGCCAATGGTCTTTTGAAACGTGTGAGAGATTTTGCTCAGGTATTGGGCAATGGAAATATCACATTGGAAATTACCAAACATGCCTTAAATGCCTTGCAGGTTGATGAGTATGGTCTGGATGAAATGGATAATAGAATTCTTTCAACTATCATCGATAAATTTAAAGGTGGTCCAGTCGGACTCGGAACCATTGCTACAGCAGTTGGTGAAGAAGCGGGCACCATAGAAGATGTATATGAACCCTTTTTGATTCAGGAAGGCTTTTTGCAACGTACTATGCGTGGTAGGGAAGTCACCGCCCGTGCCTATGAACACTTGGGAAGAAAACCAATAAAATCGCAAGACAACCTGCTATTTTAATTGTAGCAGTTCAATTATTTCACAATCAATCTAAAGCCATTTCCGTGAATGTTGACTATCTCAACATTTGGATCGTCTTTGAGGTATTTGCGTAATTTGGCAATGTAAACATCCATGCTTCTCCCATTAAAATAGTTATCGTTGCCCCAAATCTTTTTAAGTGCGAGTTCTCTTTGTAATAAATCATTTTTGTACTCACTCAACATTTTGAGGAGCTCGTTCTCTTTTGGTGACAAAGTAACTTTACCATTTGAAGAAGATAGCTCTCTTAGCTTAGGAATGAAATGATAGATACCTAGATCGTATTCTATATTCTCTTGTTCTTTGTTTTGTTCTTCATTTCTTTTAAGAATTGCTTTGATTTTGAACAAAAGCAACTCAGAATCGAATGGTTTGGTGATATAGTCGTCGGCTCCTAATTTATATCCTTTGATTTGGTCCTCTTTCATTGATTTAGCTGAAAGGAAAAACAAAGGAATATCGGCATTGATATCTCTGATTTCTTCTGCCAATGCAAATCCGTCCATTTTAGGCATCATTACATCCAGCAGACAGATATCAAATTTTTCTCTTTGAAAAGCAGCCAATCCCAAACGGCCATCTCTTTCCAAAGTGACATCAAAGTCGTTTAGTTCCAAGAAGTTCTTTAGTACAAGTCCGAGATTAGGATCATCTTCACAAAGTAAAATCCTTGGTTTAGTGGTAGCTGACATATATAAATGCTTTTGACAAATAAAAATATAAAGTACCACATTAGGAACGTCTACCGAATAAAATTTTGTTAAACAGCACTGATTTTTGAAATTTGCTCTGATTTCATAGTTATTCTTTATGCACTTGACATCTGATAATACCTTCAAGAAACTTATTGTAATAGGCGATAGGGTCCTTATTAGGCCTTCAAAGCCTAATGAAAAAACTGAAAGCGGACTTTATTTACCTCCCGGAGTTCAGGAAAAGGAAAAAGTACAACAAGGGGTTATCATTAAAACTGGCCCTGGGTTTATCATTCCCATGCCGGTTGAAGAAGAAATTTGGAAGTCTGACGAAGAAAAAGTGAAATATGTCCCCCTTCAAGCGAAGGAGGGAGATTTAGCTATTTTCTTACTCAGTGGAGCCACAGAAGTGGTTTATGAAGGCTTCAAATACTATATCGTTCCTCAAAGTGCTATTCTTATGTTAGAAAGAGAGGAAGATCTCTAAAATTAAGCCTCCTACTTTAAAAAAAATCTAATAAAGTGGTCAATCTGTAGCCTAAAATGTTAATAAATATTAGGCTGAAAACTTTGACTTATCCTTAACGAAGGATACATTTGCCTTGGTTTTTCATAGGATATTGGATTTTTACGGGGCGGATTTCTATCCAGCCCTTTTTTATTTTAAGCCAATCTTGCCGTCTTGGTAAATCTTTATTTTTTGTTCATCAACCAAGAATGAAATCGCTTGCATAACAGAGGCATCATCTTTTTTTATAATTGCTTTTAAGGTCTCAAGATCTTTAGGATCATCAATGATTTCTGACAAAATCATTCCCATAATCTCAGGAATGAGTGTTTCTCTTTTTTTTTGAAGTTTTTTTTCCGTGCAATTATCGCAGATATCACAATTGACAATTTCAGCATCACCAAAATATTGACCAATAAAAATTGATCTGCAATTTTCAGTATTTATATAATCAATCATGTTCATTATTCTACTTGTGTATTCTTTTTTTCTCAGCAAATAATTTTCATGATTGATATTTAGTTCATCTGTTCGAACCCTATCATGTAAGTAACATATTTGTGGTTGATCATTTTTTGGTAGATAGATTATGATACCAGCTTGATGTAAAGCAATTAATTGTTCTTTGATGCTGATAATATCGCGTTTTAAAATCCAAGCCAATTGTGTTTCATTGATGTTTACTGGCCCATCAAAGACCCCACCATATGTTCTTAAAAGTGCTTTGATGATTGGCTCAAGATCTCTTTGCTTTGTTTCAAAATCTTCTATTCTACTTCGATCAGATATAAATTGTACACTTGATGGCGTAAATGTTTTTTCTAAATAAGAGATGATTTCTTCTTGTTTTAATGCTTGCAGACTGTGGATTACTTCGTTTATTTCCAGCTTAAACTTTGGTAAAAAATCTTCTAGGTGAAATGGGAAGCAATCGCCTTTCCCAATGCCAATAGGAAGTTGAAAATAATTTCCTAGTGCATGGTATACTTTCCTGAGTGTAGCTAAATTTGGAAACTTCACATCTGGCAATGCTTTCAGTTCTTCTAGTTCCTCTTTTCGATACAAAAGAATGGCATATGCGTGATTTCCATCTCTCCCAGCTCTTCCTGCTTCTTGGTAATAATTCTCCAGACAATCAGGAACATCTGCATGAATTACAAATCTTACGTCGCCTTTATCAATTCCCATACCAAATGCATTGGTACAGACCATAATTGGAGTGGCTCCTTTGTTCCAGCGTTCTTGTTTTTCTTTTCTAGTATCCTGATCTAGTCCAGCGTGGTAAAAATCACTTATCAAACTATACCCATTGAGCAAATCGCTGATCTCTTTGGTTCTTCTTCTTGTTCTGCAATAGACAATTCCGCTGCCATTCAATTTCTTGATCCAATAAACTATTCTGCTGATTTTGTCAGCACTTTCTTCAACACAATAAGAGAGATTTTTTCTGCTGAATGAGGTCATGAAGACACTGGGAGAATTCATCACTAATTTCTCTTGTATATCTTTTTTCACTTTACTCGTTGCTGATGCTGTTAATGCAATTACTGGAATATTGGTAAGCTGCTCTCTTATAGAGGCTATATTCAAATAGGCTGGTCTGAAATCATAGCCCCATTGTGAGATACAATGTGCTTCATCTACAGCAATCAAAGAAATGGGAAGATCTTGAAGTGATTCAATAAATTTTTTTGACTGTAATCGTTCAGGTGAAACATAAAGAAATTTTAATTCACTGTTTTCTGCCGCAGCTAAAATTTCTTCTTGTTCATGAAGCTTTAAACCTGAAACCAGTGCCGCAGCGGGCATATCGTTTTCATTGAGTCGGTTTACTTGATCTTCCATCAAGGCAATTAAAGGAGAGATCACTAGACAAAGACCATCTAGTGCCATTGCGGGAACCTGAAAACAAATGGATTTTCCACCTCCTGTTGGTAGTATAGCTAGTGTATCCTTTCCTTCCAGTATGGATTGAATAATTTCAAGTTGAGCAGGTCTGAATTGATCATGCCCCCAATAGGTTTTTAGGATTTGATGTGGGGTCATGTGCAAGTATACTAGATTACTTTTTTGATAAAGAGTCTGACAGAGTTGATAGCCAGTACAACATCACTGAGTCCCATTACCATAGCGCCAAAAGTTGGTGTAAGGAAACCAAATGCAGCAATTGGTATTGCAATAATATTATAAAAGAAAGCCCAGAATAAGTTTTGTTTAATAGTGAGATAGGTATGTTTGCCTAAACCTAATGCTGTTGGTAATTTTTTTAAGCCAGCATGCATCAGTACAACTTGCGCACTTTGAATTGCCATCTGCGATGCTTCGCTAAGTGAGATACCAATGGTTGCCTTTGCTAGAGCGGGGGCATCATTAATGCCATCACCTACCATGGCAGCGGGTGAAGTGGCATTGAGTTCGGCAATTTTGACTAGTTTTTCTTCGGGACTTTGTTCAGCATAGACTTCATCAATACCTAAGATCTTTGCAATATGATCGCATTTCTCTTGTTTGTCGCCACTTAAAAGAACTGTTTTAATGCCTTTTGATTTTAGGTAAGTGATTACTTCTTTGGCTTCTGATCTTAATTCATCTTGTACATCAATCCAACCAATGAGCTCGTTATTCTTTAGTATATAAACATTATGTAAGTTTTCGCTTGTCTGGGTATTTGCAATTTTATAAGAACCTGCCCAGAAAATATTACCGTCCTTGTCTTCACCCTTCATACCTAGTCCTTTTACCTCTTCAATACTTTTCCATTTTATTTCATCCTTTGTTTTGAATGATGCTGCAACACATTGAGCAATGGGGTGATTGGAATATTTTTCAAGTGAATAAACAACCATTTTCCAATCTTCATCAGATAAGGACTTGTGTTCGTATTTGGCTAGTGTAAAATTTCCAGTAGTTAGTGTGCCAGTTTTATCAAAAACAATTTGTTTGATGTTTTTGAAATTTTCTAGACTGGTAGCATTTCGAAAAAGAATGCCTGTTCTTGCAGCTCTTCCTAATCCTACAGCAATTGCTGCTGGGGTAGCTAAACCCATTGCACAGGGGCAAGCAATAACAAGCACTGCGATGCTTCTCATGAGTGCTTGCGTAAATACAGCTGTTGAATCGGGCGTATTATAGAGATAAATATAATTGCCAATGAATGTGAGCAATGCAACTCCTACCACCAATGGTACAAAAATGGCACTGATTTTATCAGCCATTTGTTGAATGGGTGGTTTTTCCCCTTGGGCTTGTCTAACAAGATTGAGGATACCTGAAAGAACTGTATCATCTCCTGTTGCAGTTACTTGTGCTTTTATGGAACCTGACTCAACAATGCTGCCGCCAATAACTTTATCTTTTGCAACTTTATGCACTGGGATACTTTCTCCTGTGAGCAAGGATTCATTTACATGTGCATCGCCCCATAAAATTTTACAATCTATAGGAATTTGCTCTCCGCTTCTAACCAAAACAAGATCCCCTACTTTTAATTGGGTATTTTCAATCGGCAAAATTACTTCCTGATGGTTTTCGTCAAATGCAATCATATTGGCCATTACCTTTTGCGATTTCATAAGAGATTTTAAGGCTCTTTGTGTCGACTGCATTGAAGCATCTTCTAGATAATTGCCAAGAAAAACCAAAGTAATGATTGTGGCTGCAGTTTCATAAAATAAATACTGCTCTCCTTGTCCCATAAGTGTGCCGATCAAACTATATGCAAATGCAGCGGTTGCTCCAAGTGCAATCAATACATTCATATTTGGCATCTTGTTGCGTAAGCTGATCCATGCGCTTTTACCAAAGAAGGACATTCCCACAATATAGACTGGTAGACAAAGCACTAATTGTATCCAAGGGTTCATCAACCAATGGATATGTATCCAGTTTTCCAGCATGTGCAACATCAGTACTAAAGTGAATGGAAGGCAAAAAAGTAATCTGTTGCGTTGAATGGAGAAAAAAGGTTGTTTGGTTGATGCGTCTTGTTGTTGGTCAATTACATGGTATCCTAATGCAGAGATCCCGTTAATCAATGATTTTGTCTCAGTGCCTTGAATTGTTTCAAAACTGACTTCAGCGTCAATAGGGTTGACCCTGATGTTTTGCATGCCTTTTTTATCGAGGTACTTGTTGATGGTCAGCGCACAATTTGCACAGGTCATTCCCTCAACTTTCCATTTTACGGTTTCCATACTACGAATTTACTGATTAATTTATCTTCGCAGTGTTATGATGTGGATGGATAAATATTACGGAATCGCAGAAATGCCACTTATTGCGGACGAATTGGCTGAAGTGATAAGTCGTTTTAAGGTGGTTACCTTCTCGGGAAATGTAGGTGCTGGTAAGACAACACTCATCAAAAAGCTTTGTCAATTATGGGGTATTGAAGATGCTGTAAGTAGTCCCACTTTCTCCCTCGTAAACCAGTACCTAAGTAACTATCAAAAACAGCATTCATTAATTTATCATATTGATTTATACAGGGTAAAGAACGAAGAAGAAGCCTATGATGCTGGTATTGAAGATAATCTTTACAGTGGAGAGCTTTGTTTAGTAGAGTGGCCTGAAAAGGCAGAAGGAATTATTCCTGAAGATGCATTACGAGTGGAAATAACCACTATCAGTCCAGATCAACGTCATATCCGGGTGGTATCAGGTGAAAATTGATTAACTTGTAGTACAATTAACCCATGGCAATTAGAAAACCATTCATCAGTTCTAGTATTCATTATGAACCTTTGGAGGAAACACTAGATGTAAAGCCTTCATCATCTGCATTAAAAATTGCCATACCTAAAGAGAATGCCTTTCAGGAAAATAGAATTGCATTGACACCTGACGCGGTTGGGGTTTTAATCAACAACGGTCATCAAGTGGTGGTAGAGCACAAGGCTGGTGAAGCTGCACATTTTTCAGATAAAGATTATGCAGAAGCTGGCGCTCAAGTGGTTCATGATAAAAAAGAGATTTTTACACATGAGTTGATAATGAAATCAGCTCCGGTTTCCGATGAGGAGTTGCCTTTTTTATCGGTTGGACAAACCATTATTTCTCCTATTCATCTTCCAGTAATGAAAACACATATTTTAGAGAAGATGATGGAGAAAAAAATAACTGCATTGTCTTTTGAGAACTTGAAGGATGAATCTGGTCACAATCCGATAGTAAGAAGCATGAGTGAAATTGCAGGCAGTGCAGTGATGTTGATTGCTGGGCAATACTTGAGTAGTGCCAATAATGGGAAAGGAGCTTTGTTGGGAGGGATTTCTGGTATACCACCCACCAAAGTAGTTATTATTGGAGCAGGTATTGTAGGTGAATATGCAGCCAGAACTGCATTGGCCATGGGAGCTAGTGTAAAGGTTTTTGATAACAATATTTATAAGCTGAAGCGCTTGCAAAATAATATGGGTGTTCGGTTATGGACATCTGTAATTGAACCTAAAATTCTTGCAAAACAATTGAAGACCTGCGATGTGGCAGTCGGCGCACTTACTTCTAGTGGTGGAAGGACTCCTGTTGTTGTTTCAGAAGAAATGGTGTCTCAAATGAGGCCTGGAAGTGTGATTGTTGACGTAAGTATTGATAGAGGTGGATGTTTTGAAACATCTGAGGTCACCTCGCATGAGCAACCAGTAATTTCAAAATTTGGCGTCTTGCACTACGGTGTTCCCAATATCCCATCTGGTTTTGCCAGAACAGCCTCTCAAGCTGTAAGTAATGTCTTGATGCCTTTGTTACTGAAGATCGGTGATGAAGGTGGATTGGAAGAATTGATTTGGCACCAAAGTAATATCAGAAATGGAGTGTATATGTTTAAAGGGTCACTGACCAACTTTCATTTGAGTCAGCGCTTTAATTTAAAGTATACCGATTTAAATCTGCTGATTGCAAGTCAGCGTTAATCAAAACTAATAATGAAAGCGATCATACCTGTAGCCGGCGCCGGCACTAAACTTAGACCGCATACTTATACCCAGCCTAAGGCCTTGATTCCGCTTGCTGGAAAGACAATTCTAAGTATCATCATTGATCAATTAGCAGAAGCTGGCGTAAAAGATTTTATTTTGGTTGTTGGCTATCTCGGCGATAAAATCATGGACTACGCCAAAACAAAATATCCTCATTTAAATATCACCATCATCTATCAAAATGAGCGTAAGGGATTGGGTCATGCTATTTACTTGTGTAAGGATATAGTAGGCGATGATGAAGTGATTATTGCTTTAGGAGATACCATTTGTGAGTACAATGTAGCCTCATTGATGGAGTCACCTGGTTCTGTTTTATGTGTTAAGAAAGTGGATGATCCAAGAGATTTTGGTGTTGCTGAAACAGATGAGAGTTTTATTGTTACCAAGTTGGTTGAAAAACCACAAATACCCAGAACCAATAATGCTTTGGTGGGAATATATAAAATTGTAGAGACGAGTTTAATGTTCAAATGCATTGAACAACTCATGGACAAAACCATTGCAGAGGAAGGTGAAATGGGTTTAACGCCTGCATTGGATTGCATGGTGAATGGTGGAGCTGTTTTCACTACGATGAAAGTAGCCAATTGGTTTGATTGTGGTAAAAAAGAAACATTGCTTGAAAGTAATGCTACTCTTTTGAAAAAATGGGGCGGAGAGATTGCTAATCAAGATACTTTTCTCAATACCATCATCATTCCTCCAGTCAGCATTGCACCAAATTGTGAAATTCAAAATGCAATTATTGGTCCCAATGTAACCATTGGAGAGAAATCTGTCATCAGTTATTCTGTTGTAAAAGAATCCATTGTTGGTTCGTTTACAAAACTATACGACGTAGTCTTACACGACTCCCTTATTGGATCCGATACGGTTATTAAAGGTGAGACGCGCACTTTGAATATAGGCGACAATACTGAAATTGATTTGGGTTAAACTTATTTCAATTTCCCTACCATTTCAGATGGGATTACCCACTGATCGAATTCAGCTTCACTCAAGTAGCCTAGTTTGACCGCCATTTCTTTGAGTGTAGTTCCTTCTTTGTGTGCTTTCTGAGCAATTTCTGCTGCTTTGTAGTATCCAATTTTTGTATTCAATGCAGTAACCAACATCAATGAATTGTTGAGGTGCTTCTCAATGTTGTCATGCAAGGGTTCAATACCCACAGCACATTTATCATTGAAGCTAACACAACCATCACCAATCAATTTAGCACTGTGGAGGAAGTTATAGATCATCATGGGTTTGAATACATTCAATTCAAAATGGCCATTAGCACCACCCACGTTGATAGCCACATCATTTCCCAAAACCTGTGCTGCAATCATGGTGAGTGCTTCACATTGGGTTGGATTGACTTTACCCGGCATGATTGAAGAACCTGGTTCATTGTCCGGAATAAAAATTTCGCCAATACCACTTCTTGGTCCGGATGAAAGCATGCGAATATCATTTGCAATTTTCATCAAGCTGACTGCAACTGTTTTCAAAGCGCCATGCGCCTCAACAACAGCATCATGCGCTGCTAGGGCTTCAAATTTATTTTCTGCCGTAACAAATGGTAAGCCAGTGAGTGAAGCAATATGCTTGGCTACGTTTTCAGCATAATTGTCTGGGGTATTGATGCCGGTACCGACTGCAGTGCCGCCCAATGCAAGTTCAGAAAGATGTGCCAATGTATTCTTTATGGCTTTGATTCCATGGTCCAATTGAGAAACATAGCCACTGAATTCTTGTCCCACTGTTAATGGTGTTGCATCCATGAAATGTGTTCTTCCAATTTTAACCACATGCATAAACGCTTTACTTTTTGCAGCAAGTGTATTTCTTAATTTTTCAATACCAGGAAGGGTAGTTGTAACCAGCATTTGATATGCAGCAATATGCATAGCTGTGGGGAAAGTATCGTTTGATGATTGTGATTTGTTGACATCATCATTTGGGTGAAGGAATTTATCCTTATCAGTCAAATTACCACCTTTTAAAACATGTCCACGGTAAGCCACTACTTCATTTACGTTCATGTTGCTTTGAGTGCCGCTTCCAGTTTGCCATACTACCAATGGGAAATAGTCGTCTAGTTTGCCTTCTAAAATTTCATCACAAACCTGACCAATTAATTTTGATTTCTCTTCCGACAAAACACCAGCTTCAAAATTGGTAATGGCTGCAGCTTTTTTCAAATAAGCAAATGCCTTGATGATTTCCTTTGGCATTTTATTGGTGTCTTGTGCTATTTTGAAATTATCAATACTTCTTTGTGTTTGTGCTCCATAATAGGCGTTGTTTGGAACGCTTACTTCACCCATTGTATCTTTTTCAATCCTGTATTCCATGTTTAAAATTTGCTTTCAAAATTAATGAATGTTGTATCGAGATGGTTTTATTATTTGAAATTGGCCTTTCTTTTTTCGAGAAATGCAGTAACGCCCTCTACCATATCATCACTTGCAAAACTTTTACCAAAACAATCTGCTTCGGTTTTCATACCCTCCTCTGGATGTCCATCTGCTGCGTTTGTGGCCTTAATGATTTGGGTTAATGCAACAGCGGACTTACTAGTAATTGTTTTCATTTTAGCTTCTGCTGTTGCTGCTAAATCTTCTTGCTTGCACACATGGTTAACCAAACCTATTCTGTAAGCTTCATTTGCGTCAATGTTTTCTCCTGTCATCATCAATTCCATCGCTCTTCCTTTACCAACAAGACGAGTTAACCGCTGGGTTCCACCATAACCTGGAATGATACCTAAGTTGATTTCCGGTTGACCAAATTTGGCATTTTCTGAAGCAATACGAAAGTGGCAACTCATGGCAAGTTCACAACCGCCTCCCAGTGCAAATCCATTGACGGCAGCAATGATAGGCTTATGCGCATTTTCAATTTTGGAAAAAAGAGTTTGCCCTCGCTCTGCAAATACTGATCCTTTGTTTCTATCGCCTTTTAAAAAACCACTGATATCTGCTCCGGCAACAAAAGCCTTCTCACCAGCACCTGTTAGTATTGCTCCTTTCAAGCTATTGTCATTCAGGAACATTGTTATTGTTGTTTCTAAAGCATCAAGCACGCTGGCATTTAATGCATTTAATTTCTCTGGCCTGTTGATGGTGATCCAAAGAATAGCTTCTTTTTGTTCAGTTAGCATTACATTATCACTCATAGAATAAGTTTTTAAAATGATCGATTGGCTTTTACCCACTCGCTGATGTAGGAGGCAATTGCTGTTGATGCAGTTCCTGGTGGAAAAAGTGTTCCTACACCCATTGCTTCTAATGCTGCTCTATCTTCTTCAGGAATGATGCCTCCACCTGTAAGCAACACATCATGCATTTGTTTTTCTTTCATCAAGTTGATGATTCTTGGAAAAACAGTCATGTGTGCGCCTGATAAAATACTTATGCCAATTGCATCAACATCCTCTTGAAGTGCGGCTTCCACTACCATTTCTGGGGTTTGTCTGAGTCCCGTGTAAATAACCTCCATGCCTGCATCCTTGAGGGATGTTGCAATTACTTTTGCACCACGATCATGACCATCTAAACCTACTTTCGCAATCAGTACCCTGATTGGACGTGAATGAAGCGATGGATTGGTTTTTTTCATGTTAAAGCATTTTCAAAACGTGACTGATTCTGCGCATTGTGGTTGCTTTTCCAATTTTGGCTGCAATTTCAAAAACAGGTGGACCAAATTTTCCTCCAACCAACATGACCCTAAAGGGTAATTGTAATTCACCTGGCTTTATACCTGCAGCAGCGGCATGCGACTTAAATGAGTTTTCAATCTCAATGGAATTCCATTCCGGTAGGACTTCAAGCAAAACCGACCAAGTAGCAAAGAAGGAAGATTTTTTTTCATCCCATTTTGCTCGAATGGCTTCTGTGTCTATGTTTGCAGGGTCTTGGAAGAAATACAACATTTGAGGAAGGAAATCATTCAACAACTGACATCTTTCTTTCACCAATGAAATAATTTCTAGTACTTCATTTTCTGCAGGACTCACATTTGCGGATGATAACAATGCAACCACGTAGGGAAGTAGTTTTTTATTATTAGATTTTTTTATCCATTCCTGGTTGAACCACTTTGCCTTTTCGAAATCAAATTTTGCTCCACCCTTGTGGATCCTTTCTATTTCAAATCGATTTGTCAAAGTTGCTAGATCAAATACTTCTTCTCCACTACCATCGTTCCAACCCAATAAGGCCAACATGTTGATGAATGCCTCTGGCATAAAGCCCATTTCTTTAAATCCTTTTGTGAGTTCGCCTGTTTTTGGGTCTTTCCAATCCATGGCAAATACAGGAAAACCAAGTCTATCGCCATCTCTTTTACTTAATTTACCTTGTCCGTCTGGTTTGAGTATCAAAGGTAAATGTGCCCAAGCAGGCATACTTTCTTTCCATCCTAAGTATTCCCAAAGCAACACATGGACAGGAGAGGAGGGAAGCCATTCTTCACCTCTAAATGCATGTGTGATCTGCATTTCATAATCATCTACTACCACAGCAAGATGATAGGTTGGCATACCATCGGCCTTGAGTAAAACTTTGTCATCTACTTGATCTGTATTAAAAGTGACTTCGCCTCTGATCAAATCATTTAGTTTAACCTCAGTGTTATTGGGCATTTTGATGCGAATGACGTGAGGGGTATTATTGGCGAGTAATTGATCGACAGTTGCTTTGTCGAGTGACAATGAATTTTTCAACTGCATACGCAGTTTACTGTTGTATTGTGGAGATGGATTGGTGTCAGATTTAAACTCCTCTCTCATTTTCTCCAACTCTTCTGGAGTATCAAATGCGTAATATGCAAAACCTTTTTCTACAAGCTGTTCAGCATATTTTCTATAGTTCGCTTTTCGCTCACTTTGGCGATAGGGGCCATATGCACCTTCGGCATGCGGACCTTCGTCGGGGTATATACCGCACCAGTTTAAACAGTCAATAATATATTGTTCTGCACCTGGTACAAACCTGCTTTGATCAGTGTCCTCAATTCTTAATACAAAACTCCCACCATGTTTCTTGGCGAATAGATAATTGAATAAAGCTGTTCTTACTCCTCCAAGGTGGAGGCCTCCGGTGGGACTAGGAGCAAAACGGACTCTCACATTTCTTGTTGCCATGCTGCAAAGATAAGCAGGAATCTAGCTGTACATCTTGCAAAAAAGCCTCCCCTTTAGGAGGGGAGGCTTAAAACTTTTAGTTTGTTTCGTAGGAAGTTGGATTAATTAAAATAGGGTACGGATTAAAAAACGGGCTCTAGTTTCTGTTTAGTTTCATAGAAGTACACCACTATAACGACGATATTGTAAACGCTATTATATTTCACGTAGTTATTCAGGCAGATTGAGTATTACTACCCACCCGAACAAAGGAAAAATTGCAGTATTTACGGTAAAACACCTTTTAGTAGGTGCCAACAGATAGCATTACTAGGGTACAAGCCTCGATGGCTTCTATGCCATTTTGCCTTGCTTTTTCGCTTAAAGAGGGGTTTTCAGCACCTGGATTGAAAATGATTCTTTTGGGATGCAGGGATAAAATATAATCTTCATATTCTGCCTGTCTGGAGGCATTGAGGTAGAGAGTGACTGTATGGATATCGGTAAATGATTCGGCTACGGACTTAACATGGACTGTTTCGATGGAGAAAATTTCCCTTCCTATTGCCTCTACAGGGTGTCCTGCTGACAATAGATTCCTCACCGCCATATTGCTATACTGCTCTGGTTTTGAGGAGGTGCCTAAGACAAGTGTTTTTTTGGGTGTCATACCAGCATCACCACTGGATTCTCCATGTATTTCTTGAGCGTTTGCAAGAAAGCAGCACCAACTGCTCCGTCTACACTTCTATGGTCGCAACTTAAGGTTACTTTCATCATTTGTGTAGTTGCAAATCCATCTCCTTTCTTAACAACAACTTCCTTGATTTTACCTACAGCAAGAATACAGCTATCAGGAGGGTTGATAATAGCTGTGAATTCATCAATATCCATCATACCAAGGTTGGAAATTGTAAATGTATTTCCGGTGAAGTCCTGTGGTTGTATTTTTTTATTTCTTGCTTTGTCGTACAGCTCTTTTGCTTCTAATGCAATTTGAGAAAGTGATTTTTGATCTGCAAAACGAACAACCGGAACAATCAATCCTTCTGGTAAAGCAATTGCTGATCCAATGTGAACGTGATTGTACGTGCGAATAAATTCGCCCATCCAACTGCTATTTACTGCTGGGTGTTTTTTTAAGGCCAATGCTGATGCTTTGATCAACATGTCTTGGAATGATATTTTGGTAGAACTAACTTCATTCATGGCAGCTCTAGCTGTAATGGCATTATCCATACAGATTTCCATGCTTAGATAGAAATGTGGAGCTGTGTACATGCTTTCGCCCAATCTTCTTGCAATGGTTTTACGCATTGAAGTAAGAGGTGTGTCTGCATATCCTTCTACTCCAGCAACGAATGTTGGAGTTGGTGTAGCAGATGAAGCTGCAGCATTTGAGGATACTTGAACTGAGCCTGGTGTGAAATTGTCTACATCACTTTTTACGATTCTGCCACCATCGCCAGATCCTCTGACATGTGACAAATCAATTCCTTTGTCCTTTGCCAACATTTTGGCTAATGGCGAAGCCTTCACTCTTCCATCAGCTGAAGCAGCAGATGTAACAGTTGTGCTAACAGCAGCTGGAGCAGGAGCTGCAGCAGGGCTTGCAGCCGGTGTAGCAGCTGGAGTTGCTGAAGAATTGTTTAATGAATTGAGTAAGCCCGAAACATCAGTTCCTGGTTTACCGATTATGGCGATGATATCATTTACTTTAGCTGATTCACCTGCTGGAACACCTACATGCAGTAGGGTGCCTTCGGCATAACCAACTACTTCCATTGTAGCTTTGTCGGTTTCAACATCGGCTAGGTTATCGTCACTTTTTACTTGATCACCCACTTTTTTGTTCCATTGCACAATTTTGCCACTGGTCATGGTATCACTTAACAATGGCATTCTAATAACTGTTACACCCAATTGTTCAGGGGTGATACTTGGAGCAGCAGATGTTGTCTGCGTTGCTGGAGCTGGTTGAGTTGCGGGTGCAGCGGGACTCAAATACTGTTGTATGTCATCTCCTGGCTTACCAACTATAGCTATGATTTCATTTACTTTAGCAGCTTCTCCTTCCTTAAAACCAATATACAATAAGGTGCCATCAGCATAGCCTACTACTTCCATAGTCGCCTTGTCGGTTTCTACATCTGCCAATACATCATCACTTTTAACTGTGTCACCAACAGTCTTGTTCCATTTTACGATCTTGCCCTCAGTCATGGTATCACTCAAGAGCGGCATTCTGATCACTTCGGCCATAGCCCTAATCCGTTTAGGTTAAAAAAAATTGAGAGCCCGAAATTACGGCAAAAATGGAGAATCAGAGCCAAGAATTCGCAAAGTTTTGCACCCTTTATTAGTAATCCAGATCGAGGTTGAGCTGGTCACGCATATTTTTGATGATGGGATAGCGATCAACCATTTTGAGGTATTGGTCTTTTCGTGATAAAACCTGCTCTGTGGGGTGTTCTTGGCTCTCGGCTGCAGGATCTAGAATCACCTTGTACTGTATTTGGTGGTTATTGAAAAACTCTTGGATATGAAGGGTAATGCCAAGCCTTTCTCCATCAATGAACTGCAGTTGAATCTTGCTATCTGCTTCCACCTCAAAATTAAGTTCATCAATGACCCTGAGTTTTGCTTGTTTGAGGTTGCTGTGACTGGTAACTTGGTGGTTGGCCGCTAGTCGCTCAACGTAAATCGTCCAAGCTTCTTGTAGTTTTTCAATTTCTAAGGTATGTGTAATTGATTTTTCCTGTTTTCTGGTTTGTATCTGATCTCTGATTTTTTTCAAAGCACCTAGCCCCCCTGATGAAGCAGTATTAAATGGTTGGCTACCCTCATTTTGTTGTGCTGAATTGTTAGAGGAAGTTTTCGTTTCTTCTTGGGGTGTTGCTTCTGTTTTGGAAACAGGTGTTGTGTTATCTATGGTCTTTGTTGCTGAGGTTGATTCTTTTTTTAGGGAAGGTGACTTGTATGCTCTGATATCAAGCTGACGAAAGGCGACAGACTTTACTTCATCAAGTCGTTTTTTTTTTGCTATCCCATCAGCTTCAACAAGACTTACCGCTTGTTTGAGGTAGTTAAGTTTTATAAGGTGAAATTCAACATGAAGCTTTTTATTTCTGGCTTGTTTAAAACCAACTTCTGCTTCTGTAAGAATATTCATTGCGCCTATGATGTAGGATGTTGAAATTTCATTTGCATTTGCAATATATTTATTTCTGAAGCCATCCATCACTTGTAGCAAACCAATGGATCTTGCATCTTTACTGATCAATAAATTTCTGAAAAATTCGGTCATGCTGTTCAATACCATATCACCTTCAAATCCTTTCTTATCTATTTCATCAAAAAGTGATAAAACGCCCGCTAAGTCTTGGTTATAAAGCATGTCTAACATCTTGAAGAAATAATCTTCGTCAAGTACATTGAGATGCTCTAAAGTATTTGAGTAAGTGAGAGAGGCATTGGTAAAACTGACAATTTTATCCAACATGCTCAAAGCATCACGCATGCAACCATCACTTTTTTGAGCTATGATTTGCAAGGCTGCTGTTTCAGCTTGAATGTTTTCTTTTGTTGTGATTTCAAGTAGATGTTCTACTATGTCGTTTGGTGTGATTCTTTTAAAATCAAAAATTTGACACCTGGAAAGTATGGTAGGAAGAATTTTATGTTTTTCAGTTGTAGCTAAAATAAAGATAGCATGTGCAGGAGGCTCTTCTAATGTTTTCAAAAAAGCATTAAAGGCAGATGCACTTAGCATGTGAACCTCGTCTATGATGTATACTTTGTATTTTCCTGACTGTGGTGCAAATCTTACTTGATCTATAAGCTCTCTTATATCATCTACAGAATTATTGCTGGCGGCATCTAGTTCATGCACGTTAAATGTTGATCCCGTATTGAAAGAGACACAGGAGCCACATTTATCGCATGCTTCGCCTTCAGTACTTACATTTTCACAATTGATGGTTTTGGCCAAGATACGCGCACAGGTTGTTTTACCTACACCACGCGGACCGCAAAACAAGAAAGCATGTGCAAGGTGGTTTTGAAGGATGGCATTTTTTAATGTTGTAGTAATATGCGCTTGCCCCACCACTGTTGAGAAATGTTGGGGCCTGTATTTCCTTGCTGATACAACAAAATTTTCCATCTGGCTGCAAGATAAGAAAAGGTTTAGCGCTTTGGAAGTGATGTGGAATAGTTTTTATTTGATTCATAGGTGGACTAGTTTTAAATTACATATTGAACCCTCAAATTTCTAATTGAATGAAATACATCATGTCCCTCGACCAGGGAACCACAAGTTCAAGAGCCATTCTATTCGCTCAAGATGGCTCCATCGCTGCAGTGGCTCAGAAAGAATTCAAACAAATTTTTCCGCATGCTGGATGGGTTGAACATGACCCCATGGAAATTTGGGTGAGTCAGGCTACTGTTGCAAAAGAAGTGATGCTTAAATTAAATATCAAAGCAGATGGTGTTGCTGCAATTGGTATCACCAATCAAAGAGAAACAACAGTTGTTTGGGATAGGGCAACAGGTCAGCCTGTTTATAATGCAATTGTTTGGCAGGACAGAAGGACTGCAGAATATTGCGATGGTTTGAGAGCTAAGGGACATGCAGAAAAAATAAAATTAAAAACAGGTTTAATTATCGATGCTTATTTTTCTGCGACAAAGATAAAATGGATACTTGATCATGTAGAAGGTGCCAGGGATAAGGCTTCTAGAGGAGAATTGGCTTTTGGAACAATCGATAGCTGGCTGCTTTGGAAATTGACAGAAGGCAAAGTACATGCAACAGACGTGAGCAATGCATCTAGAACCATGTTGTATAATATTGAATCGATGCAATGGGACGAGGAATTGTTGCAGTTGTTTGACATTCCTGCCTCTCTTTTGCCGCAAGTAAAAAGTAATAGTGAAATCTATGGTCATGCAACGGCCATCAATATGCATGAAGTGCCTATTGCTGGAATGGCCGGTGATCAGCAATCTGCATTATTCGGACAAATGTGCAAGGAAGTTGGTATGGTGAAAAACACCTACGGTACTGGTTGTTTTATGCTCATGAATACTGGCACTAAACTCGTTCGATCCAATAATAATCTTTTGACAACAATAGCTTGGAAAATAGGTGATACTACACAATATGCATTAGAAGGTAGTGTATTTATTGCGGGCGCTGCAGTTCAGTGGCTAAGAGATGGATTGAAAATCATCAAACAATCCGCAGATGTACAAAAACTTGCTGCTTCAGTAAATGACACAGATGGGGTAGTAGTGGTACCTGCTTTTTCTGGATTAGGTGCACCTCACTGGGATGCTTATGCCAGAGGTACTGTTTTCGGAATAACAAGAGGAACAACAGATGCACACATTGCAAGGGCTACTTTAGAGAGTATTGCCTACCAGACATATGATGTTTTGAAAGCAATGGAGTCGGATGCGGGATTGCCGATAAAAGAATTAAGAGTAGACGGCGGTGCAACTGTTAACGATTTAATGATGCAGTTTCAATGTGATATTTTGTCTGTAAAAGTATTGAGACCTGAAGTAATTGAAACCACTGCTTTAGGGGCTGCTTATTTAGCAGGTCTTGCTACAGGATATTGGAAAGACATTGATAGCATTGCAGCACAATGGAAAGTAGATGCAACGTTCTCTCCTCAAATGACAAATGAAGATAAAGAAAAACGTCTTGCTGCTTGGAATAGAGCAGTTACTGCTGTTTTGGCATGGAGTAAATAATGAAATAGGTGGATAGAAATTCGGCAATAGAAACTTTGAAAAGTGAAAGGCATTGGGATATCATCGTTGTTGGCGGTGGTTCAACTGGATTGGGAATTGCAGTTGATGCAGCCAAGCGGGGATTCAAGACATTGCTATTGGAAAAATATGATTTTGCCAAAGGCACTTCAAGTAGAAGTACCAAATTGGTGCATGGTGGTGTTCGTTATTTGGCGCAGGGAAATATTAAATTGGTAGTAGAAGCTTTACGAGAGCGAGGGTTTATGTTGGCCAATGCACCACATCTTACACGAGTACAGCATTTTGTTATTCCTGCTTATTCTTATTTTTTAAAATGGTTTTATGGTATTGGATTGTTTTTATATGATCTGTTATCTAGAAAACTGAGTCTCGGTCATCCTGCATTGTTGACGAAAAAATCGGTTTTGAAAAAAATGCCAACGATTCAACCAAAGGGTTTGAAAGGAGGTATATTATATACTGATGGTCAATTTGACGATGCTCGTATGGCAATTGCATTGGCAATGACAGCGTATGATTTAGGAGCTACAGTTGTTAATTATGTGCAGGTAACGAGCCTTATTAAAGAGTATGATAAGGTAGTTGGTCTGGTTGCAGAAGATGAATTAAAAGGAGAACTTTTTTCTTTGAAAGCCAAGGTAGTTATCAATGCTACTGGTGTGTTTGCAGATAGCATTTTAGATATGGATGATCCAGATGCACCTGCCATGGTTATGCCTTCACAGGGTGTTCATTTGGTAGTAGAGCAAAATTTTTTTCCTGGCACTGATGCATTGATGATTCCTAAAACAAAAGATGGAAGAGTCTTGTTTGCTTTGCCTTGGCACGGTAAAGTAGTTATTGGAACAACAGATACCGCATTAAATATTATCAATGAGGAGCCCATCGCATTGGAAGAGGAGATAGAATTTATTTTGATGCATTTTAATGAGTATGCAACTTCAAAAATTTCACGAAAAGATGTGTTGTCTGTTTTTGCGGGACTAAGACCATTGGTTAAAACATCCAATCAAACCAGCACATCATTGGCTTCAAGAGATCATACCATTATTGTTTCAAAGTCAAATTTGATTACCATTACAGGAGGAAAATGGACTACCTATCGCAAAATGGCAAAGGATGCAGTGAATAACGCTGCATTTGTTGCAAAGCTGCCAATTGTAAAATGTACAACGAGAAAATTAAAACTGCATGGCTATACAAATACACTAAAGTATGGCGACAAATTTTCGGCATACGGTAGCGATGCAGAGTTGATTCAAGCAATGATCAATGAACGTCCTGAATTAATTAAATCTATTCATCCAAAGTATGATTATTGCCATGCTGAATTGGAATTTTCTGTTAGAAATGAAATGGCTATGACTGTTGAAGACATTCTCGCAAGAAGGAGTCGTTTGCTTTTTGTTGATGCTCGAGCAGCAATTGAAGCTGCTCCAATTGTTGCTCAAGTAATGGCGCGGTTGTTAAAAGAAGATCAACATTGGGAAGAAGAACAAGTCTCCACTTTTTTAGCACTAGCCAATGGTTATCTTGCCGAAAAATTGTAATTTAATTTTGTAAACCAAAACTACTTGCTATGAGTCCATTTGTATCAGAACTTATTGGAACTTCTGTATTAATTGCATTTGGTACAAGTGTTGTTGCCAATGTTTTGTTGGATAAAACAAAAGGGAATAATGCAGGTTTGATTGTGATTGGATTTGGATGGGCAATTGCAGTATTTGTTGGCGTATTTATTTCCGCTGATACAAGTGGAGCGCATTTAAATCCTGCAGTTTCAATTGGGCTAGCTGTGGCGGGAAAGTTTCCATGGTCGGATGTGCCAGCTTATGTTTCGGCTCAGTTTTTAGGAGCCTTTATTGGATCAACATTAACCTATATAATGTACAAGGATCATTTTTCCGTAACAAAGGACCCCTCGCTTAAACTTGCTGTTTTTTGTAATAGTCCAGCCATAAACAAGCCCTTTAATAACTTATTGACAGAACTTGTTGCCACCTTTATTTTTATGTTGGCTATTTTGTTTATACAAAAAGGAGAGATGAAGCTTGGCTCTCTAGACGCATTGCCAGTGGCTTTGTTGGTTTTAGGAATTGGACTCTCAATGGGGGGCCCTACAGGTTATGCCATTAATCCAGCCAGAGATTTGGGCCCCAGAATCATGCATGCGCTATTACCTATTCCTGGAAAGGGTGAAAGTGGCTGGAATTACGCGGCTATTCCCGTTTTTGGCCCTGTTTTGGGAGCAATTTTAGCTGGACTCCTATTTTCTTACCTTTAGATTCGGTGATTTGTAAAAAAATTCCTTCTTGCAATTTTTTTGATCCCTACTTCCTGTTTACCTTTGCGGCCTGAAACTGATTTCATATCAAAATCAATCATTGAACATGGCTAATACAGGAAAAATTAAACAGGTAATCGGAGCGGTGGTAGACGTTGCTTTTGATGGCCAACTTCCAGAAATTTATAATGCACTTGAGTTGCAAAGAGAGAACGGTGATAAGCTTGTACTTGAGGTACAGCAACACTTGGGTGAAGATAGTGTTAGGTGTATTGCCATGGATGGTACTGAAGGTTTGGTGCGTGGTACAGCAGTAGTAGATACAGGAAAAGCCATAGCAATGCCAACTGGTGATGCTATAAATGGAAGATTATTTAATGTGACAGGAGATCCAATTGACGGACTTCCTGCAGTTTCCAAAGAGAAAGGACGTGCAATTCATGCTAAGCCTCCTAAGTTTGAAGAATTGAGTACCGCGACTGAAGTACTTTTCACTGGTATTAAAGTTATTGACTTGATTGAGCCTTATGCAAAGGGTGGTAAAATCGGACTTTTCGGAGGTGCAGGCGTAGGTAAAACAGTATTGATTCAAGAATTGATTAATAACATAGCAAAAGGATATGGTGGCCTCTCTGTATTTGCTGGTGTGGGCGAGCGTACTCGCGAGGGAAATGATCTATTAAGAGAGATGATTGAAGCAGGTATCATGAAGTATGGTGACGATTTCAAACACAGCATGGAAGAAGGTGGATGGGATTTGGATAAAGTGGATATGAATGGTTTGAAAGATTCAAAAGCAACCTTCGTATTTGGTCAGATGAATGAACCTCCAGGAGCACGTGCTCGTGTTGCCTTGAGTGGTTTGACTATTGCAGAATATTTTCGTGATGGAGATGGTGAGGGTAAAGGAAAGGATATTCTTTTCTTCGTTGATAACATCTTCCGTTTCACACAAGCAGGTTCTGAGGTATCAGCACTTTTAGGCAGGATGCCTTCTGCGGTAGGTTATCAGCCAACACTTGCTACAGAGATGGGATTGATGCAAGAGAGAATTACCTCAACCAAGAATGGTTCAATTACTTCTGTTCAGGCGGTATACGTACCTGCGGATGACTTGACTGATCCAGCTCCAGCTACAACATTTGCCCACTTGGATGCTACAACCGTATTGAGTCGTAAGATTGCCGACTTAGGTATCTATCCTGCGGTTGATCCTTTGGATTCAACTTCAAGAATTCTTACGCCAATGATTGTTGGTGAAGCTCACTATAATTGTGCAAACAGAGTTAAGTTGATCCTTCAACGTTACAAAGAGTTACAAGACATCATTGCTATCTTGGGCATGGATGAATTGAGTGATGAAGATAAGCTCACTGTATCACGTGCAAGAAGGGTTCAGCGTTTCCTTTCTCAGCCATTCCACGTAGCAGAACAGTTCACTGGTTTGAAGGGTGTATTCGTAAATATCGAAGATACAATCCGTGGTTTCAATATGATTATGGATGGTGAAGTGGATGAGTATCCAGAAGCGGCATTCAATCTTGTTGGTACAATAGAAGATGCAATCGAGAAAGGTAAGAAGATGATGGAAGCTTCAAAAGCTTAATCACCAAAAGCGACTAGTATGAAAATTGAAATATTGACGCCAGAGAAGAAGTTGTTTTCGGGAGATGCCTATGGTATTCAGTTGCCTGGTATCAGCGGCTCTTTTGAGGTGTTGGAAAAACACGCACCTATGGTGAGTGCTTTAGGAACGGGTGCAGTGAAAATTCTGCTTGACAAGACTGGTAAAAGTAATTCTTTTACAATCAATAGCGGTTTTGTAGAGGTGCTCAATAATCAAGTTTCTGTTTTGGTAGAAGGAGCTGTTGAATTATAATAGACTAACAATAAAATTTGAAAGGGGACCATTGGTCCCCTTTTTCATTATAGCAATGCTTTAAAAAATTTATTGGAATACTCTGATGTAGTCAACGTACAACCACTGTGGGAAATAGGTTGTAGCATTTGGTGATCCAGGCCAGTTGCCGCCAATTGCTAGATTGATGATAAAGAAAAATGATTCATTAAAAGGGTGACCTGCACCTGCTAATGTGGCTGGGTTAAATTCATTGATTAATTTATCATCAATTAGCATTCTGATTTTATCTTGTTGCCAATCCAAAGAATAAACATGGTATTCATCTGGAAGGGGCGTATCATTTAACAAAGAAGATGTTCTGTTCGTTGCATTGTTACCCGCTTTGAAATGTATAGTTGAGTGTACTCTCTTTTCATCATGCCCAAGAAACTCCATGATGTCAATTTCTCCGCAAGATGGCCAGCCAACTGTTTTGAAGTTAGCGCCTAACATCCAGAAAGCAGGCCAGATGCCTTGTCCCCTAGGGAGTTTTGCTCGAATATCAACTCTTCCAAATTTGAATTCACGTTTCCCCATGGAAATTAATCTGGTAGATGTATAATTCTTTCCCTCTCTTTGTTCAGTTCTTCCTTCAATGATCATTTTACCCTGACTAAATGATAAGTTTTCTCCAGCGGTATAATATTGCAATTCATTGTTTCCCCATCCACAATTTGGACAACCAGTACCAACATCAAAGCCCCAATTGGTAGTATTTAATTCAGGTGCATTGAATTCATCACTCCAAACCAATGTTTTACCGGGATAATTGTCGGGTGTAGAATAGCCAATATCTGTTACTGGAATTTTTGTATCGTCATTGTTGATAACGCCTAATCCAACACCATCCGAAATAGAACAATTGCTTGCTTCTGATAGTAAAATCTGAAACTCATCCATTCCTTCTTTCAAATCATCTGCTACAATAACGACAGTAACTTTCTTACTTGTTTCACCTGCTTTAAATATAACTGTCTGGGTGAGGGCTTGGTAATCTTCAACAGCCTTAGCGAAACCATCTTTTGTAGTAACCTTTACCGATGCATCCTGAGATAAGGCAGCGCTCAATTTTACCGTAAAATCCATGTTGCTGGTTCCACCATTACCTTCATTCATGGTAATGTCGTCTATCGAAACATTAGCTGAAGTTATCGGTGTTGTCTTTTCTTTGTCGCATCCAACAAATAAAAGCGTAGCTGCTATCAATGATAAAAAATCATGTCTCATTCTTATTATTTAGGCAACTCAAGATATTAAATATTTACACCTAGTTAAATTTTTGTTTAAGTCTTGTTGCACATATTCTATATTTGTCTTCATATAATATGAAGCTCTCGCCACGCATAGTCATTACACTTTACTTTTTCTTTCTCGGATTTGTTTTTTCATCATGGGCATCTCATATACCAGATATCAAGGATAAGTTTTCGTTGAGTGATGCGGAATTGGGTAGCATCTTGTTTATGCTTCCTTTAGGTGCATTGTGTTCACTTCCCTTTTCGGGACTTTTAATTGTAAAAGTTGGGAGCAGGTGGATGAGCGTAATCAGTTTAGTAGTATATGTTCTATCCTTACTAGCTATTTCACTGGTTCCTACAACCTTTCATCTTTCTATTGTACTATTTCTATTTGGTATGTTTGGAAATTTTGGGAACATATCATTAAACGCACAAGGTATTTCCATACAACATTATATTAAGAAGTCGATACTCTCAAGTCTCCATGCCATGTGGAGCGTTGGGGCATTTACAGCAGCTGCATTTACTGATTGGATGATGGAAGAAGAAAAAACAATGCAGCAGCATTATTTGTTAATTACTATAATTATGATCTCTTTAGTTATTCCACTATTTTTTGGACTTGTGAAAGATCCTGTGCAAACAAATGAAAATAAAAAAATATTTGCTTGGCCAACAAAAGCACTTTTATTACTGGGGTTGATTTGTTTTTGTGGTGCTATGTCTGAGGGAGCTATGGCGGATTGGAGTTCGTTGTATTATCGTCAGGTGATTAATCAGCCGCATGTTGTGAGTGCTTTAGGTTATACTGCTTTTGCTTTATTTATGTCGATTGGTCGTTTTATTGGAGATCCAATAATTGAACGTTGGGGGCACGGGATTATCTTAAAAGCGAATGGTATTCTAATAGCAATTGGGATGATCACTTCTTTAGTATCTACCATACCAGCATTGGTAATGGTGGGATTTGCTTTAGTGGGATTAGGGGTGAGTTCTATTTTTCCTGTTGTTTATATTCTTGCCTCCAAGGAGAAATCAATGCAGCCCTCCGCAGCTATAGCATCAGTGAGTAGCATTGGGTTTATTGGCTTTTTGATTGGACCTCCCATTATTGGTTTTATTGCAGAAGGAGTGGGACTTCGTTCAGCATTAATGGCAGTCGTTTTACTCGGCTCCATAATTGTACTATTAGCAAGCAAACAAAGGTCAACTATTGATTAGTGGTGCTAATTAAATGAGGGATCTTTTGGATAATTAATGATTGGCGTAAATTCCTCTCCAAGAAGTTTGACAGCATTTTTCCATATATCCTGGGTTTGTTCTTGAAAGATTAGTTTTTTAGTTGAAGGAGTAATCAGCCAGCTTTTTTCCTTGAGTTCATCTTCTAGTTGTCCTGCTTCCCATCCTGAGTATCCCACAATAAATTTTATGCGCTTTGGGTCTATTGTATGCGATTGAACCAATTGTTTTACTAGCTCAAAATCTCCACCCCAATAGATGTCTCTCTTTATCATGATGCCTCCTGTTATTAGTTCTGGCATGGAGTGAAGAAAAAACATTTGCTCTTTGCCTACAGGTCCTCCATCAAAAAGGGGCAATGTGCAGTCAGACAATTCTTCAACTAAGTCGCCAACTGAATAATCAATTTGCCTATTAATTGTAAATCCTACATAGCCATCATTCTGCTTTTGACAAAGCAATACCACAGACCGCTGAAAATTAGGGTCTTGCATAAAGGGCTCAGCAATTAAAAAATCACCTGTTGATGGCATCTTCATAAACCTAAGTTAAATAATTTACGTATCTGTATCTTCATCACGGCGCAAACTTATTTTTGTCTTTACATGAAAAAGTCTTTTTCAATAATAACGGTCTTGATAACCATTTCATTGATTGGTATCATCATCATTCAATATTCTTGGTTAAATAATGTTGCTGCTATCCGGAAAGACCAGATTGCAAGTAAAGTTGATATGGTTGAATTTGAGGTTGTAGAGGCCTTGGTTGATGAAAAAATGCAGTATGCTCCGCAGTTACCTGTTGATGTTTTACCAAAAGGGGCCCAAGAGCAGTTGCTTGAATTAATTGGTCCACAAACTATTGCAGAAAGATTTTCAGCTGCAGATATTCAAAAAAAATTCGAAAAAGCATTTGAGGCAAACGGACTCAAAGGAGCAAAATTTGAATTTGCAGTTTTAAATGATGCCAATAATCTTGGCCCTGATTTGGCTTCACCTGATTATGAAAAACATTATGAACTTGGACTAAAAGACTCTGTTAATTATTGGATTCATGTTTGGCCATTGGTTTCTCTAGAGGGTGACGACAGTCGAGCTTTAATGCCTAATGAGAAACTTGTATTGATTATCTATGATATGCAAGATTTTGTAATGCGTTACGTAGGATGGATGATTGGCGTTGCAGTAGTCTTTACTTTGATACTCATTACTGCTTTTTACTTAACTGTTCGAACCATCCTCACGCAAAAGAAACTAAGTGAGATGAAAACAGATTTCATCAACAACATGACACACGAATTGCGAACGCCTTTAGCAACAATTGCAATTGCTGTTGATACATTAAAAAACGAAAAAATAATTGGTAATAAAGAACAGCTGTTATCGATAGGACAAATTATAAAAAATGAAAACCTGCGTATGAATACACAGGTAGAGCAAATTTTACAGGCTGCCCAGTTGGATATCAACCAAGTATTGAAAGGAAAAGTGGAATTGCATGTGCACGAAGTGATGAAAAAAATGCAAGACAAATTTGCCTTACAAGTCGCTGAGAAAAATGCTACGGTTACATATTTGCTAGAAGCTACTGATGATAAAGTATTTGGACATCCTGTTCATTTTGTCAATATGATTAGTAATCTGATTGACAATGCACTAAAGTATTCTAAAGAAGATATTGATCCAGTCCTTGAAGTAGGAACATACAATCATAATAGCAATATTGTTATCACGGTTAAGGATAATGGTATTGGTATGACAAAAGATACGGTGTCAAAAATCTTTGATAAATTTTATCGTGCGCATACAGGTAATGTACACAACGTAAAAGGTTTTGGACTCGGACTCAATTACACCAGGAAAATGGTAGAAGCCCACAATGGGAAAATCCATGTTGAGAGCACATTAGGACAGGGAAGTCAATTTAAAATTACCATTCCTTTACTTACCTAGTCCTTATCTAGAAATAGAATTGATCCATCTCCATAACTCAAGAAGCGATAGCCTTGATCAAGTGCAATTTGATAAATCCTTCTCCACTCATCTCCAATAATTGCGGCTACCAGCAATAGTAAGGTTGACTGTGGTTGATGAAAATTGGTAATTAAAGCATCAATCACTTTGAAAGAATAACCTGGTGTAATACAGATACCTGTATGTCCAATTAATTTATTTACGTTTTTTTGTTCCATCAATTTATCTAAGTAATCAAATACTACTGAGGTATTTTTTATTTCATATTCTTCCCATCGAAGATGATCCCATTGATGAAGTTGAAGTGCTTGAAGATTTGGCTCACCTTTTGCATGCATAAGTTGTAGTCCAATCCAATAAAGACTTTCCAGGGTTCTCAAAGAAGTAGTTCCCACTGCAACCCTGGTTTTCTTTGCATCAGCTAAAATTGCGATAGTGGTTTTGTCAACTTCGAAATATTCTTCATGCATTTGGTGTTCTGCTATAGATGAGGCCGTAACTGGCTTGAATGTGCCAGCGCCTACATGAAGTGTAAGAAATGATTTTTTAATTCCTTTATTGGCTAATGACTCAAATATAGTTGGTGTAAAATGTAGCCCAGCTGTTGGCGCAGCAACTGATCCTTCTTCTTTTGCATACACCGTTTGGTATCTTATTTTGTCTTCTTCTTTGGTTTCTCTTTTGATATAAGGAGGTAAAGGAATTTGTCCAGTTGCTTTTATTAAATCACTGAACGATACTTGCTGATCCCATGTAAACTCAATTGCTGTATAGCTTTCAGCCTTTTCAATTCTCTTTGCTGTAATACGAGTTTTAAATTGATTTGATTTTATTTCTAATGTGAGTGCTTCATTTTGTTTCCATTTCTTACTTCCACCAACTAAACATTTCCAGCTGGTAACATGTGTTTTATGCAACTCTTCATAATTGCCGTCTAATGGCTCTAGTAGAAATATTTCAATAGTTGTACCTGTGTTTTTTTTAAATAACAAACGTGCTGCAATTACTTTGGTGTCATTAAAAAAAAGATGTGCATTGGGAGAGAGAAATTCAGCAATGGCTGAGTAATTGCTATGTAAAATGCTATCACCTTTAACGACTAACAACCGTGACCCATCTCTTTGTTTTGCTGGTTCAAGCGCAATTCTTTCTTGCGGCAATTCATAGCTGAATTCCTGAACATTTATAGAGGGCAACAATGGGCTATTTTTCATACTTCACAGGTAATTCACAGGTTATGCACATTCAATTTGCTTATACGCACACAAAATTGAACATTTTTCGCTGAAAATCAATGCAGTAGCCATTTTTAGCTGTGGATAAATATAGAAGGGGAATTTGGAGTACAAAAGTGGGAATTTGTGTTATTTTGTGTCAATAAATGTTATTTCGTTTAAAACATTGTAAATGATAGGATTCATCGGTGAATATGAGGCTACCATCGACAGCAAAGGTAGGTTTCTTCTCCCGGCAGGCATAAAAAAACAGCTGCCAGAGGGAGAGCTTCCTGTTTTTGTTATCAACCGTGGTTTCGAAAAATGCCTGTCGATGTACCCTATGAAAAGTTGGGCTCCATTATATGAGAGTATCAGTTCACTGAATGACTTCGATCCTAAGGTCAGGGAGTTCAGACGTTACTTTTTGAACGGGGCTATGCAGATTGAGGTGGACAGTGCCGGTCGTCTTTTGCTCCCAAAAAGTTTAATGGAGCATGCCGGGTTGGAAAAGGATATCGTGTTGGTGTCTGCGGTTAACAAAATGGAAATATGGGATAAAAATAAGTATCAGCAGTTCTTTGAAAACTTCTCACCCGAATCTTTCAGCAATCTTGCTGCTGAAGTGATGACTAAGAAGGAGCAACACTGATTAAACAAAACGAGATGCCAAACGAGCAAAAGTGGGATAGGGATGGTGCAGAGAGAAACCGGACCTATCATATTCCGGTGATGCTCAAAGAGGCGGTCGATTCCTTGTCGATCAAACCTGACGGTGTTTATGTTGATTGTACATTTGGTGGTGGCGGACATTCTAGGGAGATTTTAGCCAGACTTAATGAAAACGGAAGGCTTTATGCTTTTGATCAGGATCCTGATGCAAAAGTCAACCTGACTGCTGATACACGTTTGGTATTTGTCCCCCATAATTTTCGTCATCTTGCTCGTTTTCTTCGACTTTACCAGGTTCAAAAGGTGGATGGTATTTTAGCAGATCTTGGTGTTAGCAGCCACCAGTTCGATGAACCTTCTCGTGGTTTTTCTATACGTTTTGATGCGCCATTGGATATGAGAATGGACAATACGGATGGCATAACCGCTGCAGAGCTCATCAAACAATCTTCGGTGGAGGAATTACAATGGATCTTCCAGGAATTTGGTGAAGTAACCAATGCCAAGACCTTAGCCAATCTGCTTGTTGCGCATGTTCAACAGCAATCCATCAACACGGTAAATGATCTCAAGAGAGTACTTGCTCCAATTGTAAAGGGTAACCCAAACAAATATTTTGCTCAAGTCTTTCAGGCCCTGCGCATGAAAGTGAATGACGAAATAGGTTCGTTGACCGATTTGATGCAACAAGCAGCTGATGTGTTAAAGCCAGGGGGTCGTTTTTCAGTAATCACCTTTCACAGCATTGAGGATAGATTAGTGAAGAATTTTTTCAAGACAGGTTCAGTTGAGGAACAGCAAGCTGATCCGGTTTATGGAACAAGACAAGCTTCTCCGTTTGACTTGATGACCAAAAAACCTATTGAACCGTCTGCAGATGAGATGAAAAGTAATCCAAGATCGCGTAGTGCAAGATTACGTGTTGGAATAAAAAAATAGGTAAGTGTTTTATGAGAGAAAAAAAGAATGATGGTAAGTGGTTGTTCGTTAACCAAATATGGTTAGTGAAGAATATTCCTTTCTTTCTCTATTTATCGCTTTTGGCTGTTGCTTACATCTATAATGTGCACCATGCAGAAAAAGCGATAAAGGATATAAACAAGACAACAAGAGACTTGAAAAACCAGCAATATGAATTCAAAATGGTCAGGAGCGAATGGATGTTCATGACCAAACAATCCGAAGTAGTAAAAGCGGTTGAGGCCTCCGGGATTAAGGAAATCCTGGAGCCTCCAATCGCCATTCAGGATTCAACTGAAAACGAAGAAAGAAAAACCAGATAATTAAATAAGTGGATACGAAGAAGGACATACTGTGGCGTAGTTATCTCATTTACATGGGGATGCTGATTTTTGGTATCCTTGTATTTGCAAAGGCCTTTTATATCCAGCGTGTAGAAGGAGCTTATTGGAAATCGTTAAGCGATAGCCTTCATTTAGAGTACCGTGAAATGGATGCAGAAAGGGGGACCATCTATAGTGAAGATGGAAGAATGTTAAGTAGTTCAATTCCCTTTTTTGACATCTATTTGGATTTTGGTGCAGAGGGTATACAAGAAAAGAATGGCAAAAGGCTAAAGGAAAATATAGATAGTATTTCTATTTATTTGTCGGCTATTTTAGGTGAAGGAACACCTGCGGATTATAAGAAAGAATTAATAGACGTCTTTGAGCGCCAAAATCGTTATTACCTTCTCCATAAGAATATTGGCTTTAAGCAATACCAAGCGTTAAGAGACATTGGTTTCATTAAAAAGAACAAAAATAAAAATGGGTTCATTTTTGTTGAAAAGGAAAAACGACTAACTCCTTTTGGCTTGTTGGCTAATCGTACGATTGGGTTATCGCGTGAATATGTTGATAGTAGTGGTAATCTAGTTACTAAAAATGTTGGTTTAGAAAAAACCTACGATAGTTTATTGAAAGGTATAACTGGAAAGCGTTTGGTGAGAAGAGTTGCTGGTGGTGCATTTGTACCAGTTGAAGGTTCTGAGATTGAGCCACAGAATGGATCGGATATTATTACAACTATTGATATCAATATCCAAGACATTGCAGAGCAAGCATTACTAAAAGTGATGCAAGAAAATGAGTGCACCAATGGTACCTGCATTGTAATGGAAGTGAAGACTGGAAAAATTAAGGCTATCGCTAATCTAGGCCGTCAGCCTGATGGCACTTATTCAGAGGATTTAAATTATGCAATTACAAGATCTGAGCCTGGATCAACATTCAAGTTGATTACTATGCTTGCGGGTTTAGAAGATCAGTACATCAACCTTAATTCTACAGTCAATCTGGAAGGAGGTAAATGGAGTTTTAGTAACAGAACAGTGTGGGACAGTGAGCGTCATCATCGTACAGATGTAACTTATCAACAAGCTTTTGAGTTGAGTTCAAATGTGGGTATGGCCAAATTGGCTGTCAATCATTATTATAAGCAACCGGAGAAGTTTATTGCTCATCTCAAAAGATTAAAACTTGATCAACCAACAGGGATTGATCTTATTGGTGAATCAAAGCCATCCATTCCAACACCTAAAAGCAAAACATGGAGTAATGTGGCATTACCCTGGATGAGTTTTGGCTATAATTTAGAGGTAAGTCCACTTCAGACATTGACTATTTATAATGCAATAGCCAATGAGGGTAAGATGATGAAGCCTTATTTGGTTAATGCAGTGATGCAGGATGGAAAACTAATTAAAGAGTTTAAGCCATCAGTTGTTCTTGATTCAATTTGTAGTAAAACAACACTTGATCAGTTAAAGACTTGTTTAGAAGGAGTTGTTACAGCAGGTACTGCAAAAAGTTTACAAAGCCCTTATTTCAGTCTTGCCGGTAAGACAGGAACAGCACAAGTAGCCAATGGAAATAAGGGGTATACAGAACATATTTATCAAGCTTCATTTGCTGGATATTTTCCTGCAGATAATCCAAAATACTCTTGTATAGTAGTAATTAAGAATAAGCCATTCGCTGCAAGATATTACGGAGCCCTTGTTGCAGGTCCGGTTTTCAAAGAGATAGCAAATAAGCTTTTCACCGTTGATGCAGAACTCTATGCTAATTATCAGCATAATGTTTTTGCCGATAGTACAAATGCTGTTTGGAAAGGATCTGCAGCTGATTTTAAAACAATCGCAAAACAAGTGAAAGCCAAGATTATTGATTCAGGTAGGAAAGGTGATTGGAGTACTGTGCAGGCCAATAGAAAGATTGTGCAATCAGATACGTGGAGAGTGGAAAATGGAACCATGCCTGATCTAAAAGGATTTGGACTGAAAGATGCACTTGAGTTATTGGAGAAACAGCAATTACAGGTGATTGCAACTGGAAAGGGGAAAGTGGTTAGCCAATCTATCCTTCCTGGAACACCAGTACAACGTCGTCAAACCGTGTATTTAAACCTTGCATACGCTATAGAATAATATGCCATTGTTACAAAACATATTATATAAGGTAAAAATCCAATCCATTATTGGTAAGACTAATGTTGAGGTGAATGGCGTTGCTATTGACTCTCGCAAAGTTATGGCTGGGAGTTGTTTTTTTGCTATTCGTGGAGTGGCGCAAGATGGACACCAATTCATTGATGCTGCAATTAATAATGGAGCTACAATTGTCGTTTGTGAAACTTTTCCAGAAGTAATTCGTGAAGGCGTTAATTATATTCAGACAGATAATGCTGCAGTGGCTGCTGGTATAATGGTTCATGCATATTATGGAGAACCCAGTAAACAACTTAAGCTAGTGGGAGTAACTGGTACAAATGGTAAAACAACTGTTGCTACCCTTTTGTACAAGTTGTTTATGTCGATAGATGCACAAGCAGGTCTTCTATCAACTGTCAACAATATGATAGGTGAAGAAGTTGTTCCTGCAACTCATACTACACCTGATGTTGTTACATTAAATGGGTTACTGAAGCGTATGGTAGATAATGGTTGTACGCATGCTTTCATGGAGGTAAGTAGCCATGCTGTTCACCAACAAAGAATTGCTGGTTTAGAGTTTGCAGGTGGGATATTCACCAACATAACACATGATCATCTTGATTATCATAAAACATTTGATGAGTACATCAGAGTAAAGAAGCAATTTTTTGACGGATTGTCTTCAAGTGCGTTCTCTATTTCCAATATGGACGATAGAAATGGGGCGGTTATGTTGCAAAATACACAAGCAGATAAATTTTACTAC
This sequence comes from Bacteroidota bacterium, assembly GCA_041162625.1. Taxonomy (GTDB): domain Bacteria; phylum Bacteroidota; class Bacteroidia; order Chitinophagales; family Chitinophagaceae; genus Pollutibacter. The sequence continues at coordinate 40,630 of JBEASE010000002.1, forward strand.
AGCCTTAAATCAATTGCTGATTTCAAGGGTAAGATCATTGATAATGCCATTACAGGATTACAAATGATGATCAATGAAATGGATGTTCATTTCAGATTAATTGGCGAATTCAATGCATATAATTTATTGGCAGTATATGCAGCTGCAATTTGTTTGGGTGAAGACAAGCAAGATGTTTTACAAAGCTTGAGTAACCTAACTGGTGCAGAAGGTAGATTTGACTATATCATATCTCCAAAAGATTCAGTTATCGGTATTGTTGATTATGCCCATACTCCAGATGCTTTATTGAATGTGCTATCCACTATTAAGAAATTTCAAAAAGGTGGAGAACAGTTGATAACTGTTGTAGGATGTGGTGGTGATAGGGATAAATCAAAAAGAAAATTAATGGGTGCGGCTGCAGCCGAGTTCAGTACCAAAGCCATTTTTACTGCTGATAATCCAAGGAGTGAAAATCCAGCTGATATACTTCAAGACATGCATGTGGGATTGGATGAAGACTTAAAGAAGAAAGTACTCACCATTGAAGATCGTCGTGAAGCCATTCGTACAGCAGTAATGTTGTCAAGACCAAGTGATATCATTTTGGTAGCAGGTAAAGGACATGAAAAATACCAGGAAATCAAAGGTGAACGTTTTCCCTTTGATGATAAGGCAGTTTTAACGTCAGTGATAAATGAACTAAATAAATAATTGAGCATGTTGTATCATTTTTTTCAATGGTTACAAAATGAACAGATCCGGATACCGGGAAGTGGTTTATTCCAGTTCATTACATTCAGGGCAATGCTAGCAGTATTACTATCGCTATTAATTACTTTGGTATACGGTAAGAAAATTATCAATCTGCTTAGGAAAATGCAGGTAGGTGAAAGTGTTCGTGAACTTGGATTACAGGGGGAGGAACAAAAGAAAGGAACACCAACAATGGGTGGGTTTATCATTCTTCTAGGAATTCTGATTCCAACTTTACTTTTTGCTAATCTCGATAAGATCTATATCAAGTTATTACTTATAAGTACTGTTTGGCTTGGTTTAGTTGGGTTTGTTGATGACTACCTCAAGCTTCGTGCAAAAAGAATTGCTCAGCAGAAAGGTGTTGCCTATAAAAAAGGAAACGACGATGGATTGGCAGGTTGGTTTAAAGTTTTGGGTCAAGTGGGACTTGGTGTCATCATCAGCATCACCTTACTCTTTAATGATAATGTAAAAGTGATGAGAGAATATAAAGGGTCAGTGAAACCTCCTAATGCTAGTGAAGTTAAATATCAAGGTGGAGTCAGGTATTTTGTAAAGGCTGATGAGCCAATTACTACAATTCCATTTATCAAGGATCATGAATTCAACTATGCAAAATTATTACCTGCATCGTTGAGAGAATATGGGTGGGTTGTATACATGTTGGTTATCATTTTCATTGTTACAGCTGTATCAAATGGAGCTAATATAACAGATGGCTTAGATGGTTTGGCAACAGGTGTATCAGCTATCATTGGTGTTTGTCTTGCTCTTTTTGCTTACGCAAGTGGAAACTTGATTCTAGCAGACTACCTCAATATTATGTATATCCCCAATTTGGGAGAGGTGTCCATATTTATTGCGGCACTTATTGGAGCATGTATTGGGTTCTTATGGTATAATACTTACCCTGCACAAGTATTCATGGGAGATACAGGAAGTCTTGCCTTAGGCGGTATAATTGCAGCGCTTGCAATTATCATTAGAAAGGAATTACTCATCCCAATTTTCTGTGCAGTCTTCTTGGTAGAGAATTTAAGTGTAATGATTCAAGTAGGATATTTTAAGTATACAAAAAAGAAATATGGAGAAGGTAGGAGAGTGTTTTTGATGAGTCCATTGCATCATCATTATCAAAAGAAGGGATACCATGAAAGTAAAATAGCTGTCCGTTTTTGGATTGTTACGTTGTTGTTTGTGGTATTTGCTATTATGTCTTTAAAAATTAGATAAGAAAAAGAATTTAATAATAAAAAATGTTGATGAAAAGAATGGTCATACTTGGAGGCGGTGAAAGTGGTGTTGGAGCTGCATTGTTGTGCAAGCAACAAGGGTATGATGTTTTCTTGAGTGATGGAGGTATTATCAAACCGCATTACCAGTATGAGTTGGAAGCTAATCATATTTCATTTGAATCAGGTGGACATACTTTAGAAAAGATTCTATCTGCTGATGAAGTCATGAAGAGCCCTGGTATTGCTTCCACATCTGCTGTGGTCAAAGAAATTAAACTTAAAAAGATACCTGTAATCAGTGAAATGGAATTAGCATACCGGCATAAAGGGGATAGTAAGATAATTGGTATAACAGGTAGTAACGGAAAGACAACAACTACGTCATTGATTTACCAGATTTGTAAAACAGGTGGTTTCAATTGTGCTTTGGTTGGAAATATTGGTAATTCAATTGCACGCCAAATTACCATAGATCCAAGACCTCTTTATGTTGTGGAGATCAGTAGTTTTCAATTGGATGATATTATTTCATTCCGACCAGATGTTGCGGTACTTACAAACATCACAGAAGATCACTTGGATCGTTATGAACATGATTTTGAAAAGTATATCGCAGCAAAATTCAAGATTGTAAAAAATCAGACTGAACAGGATTTCTTCATCTATAACGCAGATGATCCTGTTACCATGCAATACATTGATCAATATCCATTCCATTCTAAACCATTACCGATTAGTATGCAGAGAGAATTGCCAAAAGGCGCTTACATCAAGGAAAATACCATGCATGTAAAACAAGTTGAGCCATTTAGCATGAGCATTTTTGATTTTGCCTTAAAAGGCAAACACAATCAGTACAATACAATGGCAGCGGCTGTTGCATCTTCTGTTGTGGGTATACGTAAAGATAAAATTAGAGATGCTGTAGTGTCTTTTGAAAGTCTTGAACACAGAATGGAAAAAGTGGCAACTGTACGCGGCATAGAATTTATCAACGATTCAAAAGCTACAAATGTCAACAGTACATGGTTTGCACTTGAGAGTATGGAAAAGCCAGTAACGCTCATATTAGGTGGTATTGATAAAGGGAATGATTATGATTTATTAAAAGATATGGTTGCTGAAAAGGTAAAAGTAATTGTATGTATGGGAGTTGATAATACAAAAATACATGCAGCCTTTTCAGATGTTGTTGGTACAATAGTGGATGCTTCAAGTGCAGATGCAGCAGTAAAGAAAGCCTATGAACTATCTACAAAAGGCGATGTGGTTTTATTGAGTCCTGCTTGTGCAAGTTTCGATTTATTTAAAAACTATGAAGATAGAGGATCCCAATTTAAAAAAGCAGTAAAAGAACTATAGCCGAATGCAAGGTGAAGGAATTGATATAAAAAAATACACACTGGGAAGTATAACCAGTCGCACCAAAGGTGATAAAGTCATTTGGGCGATTGTGGTATTACTTACCATGATGAGTTTACTGGCTGTTTATAGCAGTACTGGGACGCTTGCTTATAAGCTTTCAAAAAGTACAGAATCCTATTTGTTCAAGCAGATTGTATTTATCGCAGTTGGGGTCGTTATTATCTATTTCGCACATTTATTTAAATACACACATTACTCAAGAGTAGCATTGGTATTGTTTTTGATTTCAATTCCATTACTGATTTATACTTTATTTTTTGGAACCAATCTGAACGATGCAAATAGATGGATTAAGCTGCCTATCATAAATCTTACTTTTCAAACATCTGATCTTGCTAAGCTTGCTTTATTCATGTACTTGAGCAGACAATTGAGTAAACGTCAAGAAACAATTAAATCCTTTAAAAAAGGGTTCCTGCCTGTTATAGCTCCTGTGTTTATTATATGCGGACTCATTGCACCAGCGAATTTGTCAACTGCATTGCTAACTGGTGCTACTAGTCTTATCTTATTGTTTATTGGAAGAGCGAGTCTCAAGCATATTGGTTTAGTGATTCTAGTTGCAGCTGTTCCATTGGTAATGCTGATTGGATTTGCAAAAATGTATTATAATGAGGCTGAGGGTAAGGCAGAGCCAATGCCATCATTCCTGACAAAGGGAAGGGTAGAAACTTGGGTAAAACGCGTACAAAATTTCATGTATGCAGATAAGCAAGAGGCATCTTATCAGGTGCAACAAGCAAAAATTGCAATTGCTAAAGGAAGCTGGGTTGGACTTGGTCCAGGTAACAGTGAAGCAAGAAACTTCCTTCCACATCCTTATTCAGATTTTATTTATTCCATTATCATCGAAGAATATGGATTAATTGGAGGAGCAGTTATCCTTTTGATTTATCTGCTATTCCTCTACAGGTGTATCAGAATAGTCAAAAATTGTCCATATGCTTTTGGGGCATTCTTGGCCTTGGCATTGAGTTTTACATTGGTTATTCAGGCAATGGCTAATATGGCGGTGAATGTAAGTCTCTTTCCTGTAACAGGAGTAACCTTACCATTGGTAAGTATGGGAGGTAGTTCATTTTTATTTACTTGTCTGGCAATTGGTATCATATTGAGTGTTGCAAGAAATGTAGAGAGCTTAGAAGGAAAAACAGAAACAGAAAGCATAGAAGAATAATAGTATGAATTTAAATAGAATCATCATTGCAGGCGGAGGCACAGGGGGACATATCTTCCCTGCCATAGCTGTTGCAAAAGCACTGCAGCAGATGATCCCTTCCATTCATATTCTATTTGTGGGGGCTAAAGGAAAAATGGAAATGGAAAAAGTCCCTGAAGCGGGATATAGTATTGAAGGAATTGATATAGCAGGGTTCAACCGTTCACGATTGTTACAAAATTGGCGACTACCCTTCCAACTTTTGAAAAGCTTTATGCAAGTCCGTTCAATTTTCAAAAACTTTAAGCCTGATGCTGTTTTTGGTGTAGGTGGTTATTCAAGTTTTCCTGTGCTCAAATTTGCACAGCAAAAAGGTATACCAAGTTTCATTCATGAAGCCAACTCTTTTGCTGGGAAAGCAAATTTAATGCTCAGTAAAAATGCCAAATTGGTAATGGCAGGTACACATGGAATGGAAAAATTCTTCCCAGCCAATACATTGGTATATACAGGGAATCCAGTTCGTCGTGAAATAGTAGAATCAACTGTATTAAGGGAAGAAGCATTTGAGTTTTTTGGATTGAAATCTAGCAAACCAACAGTATTGGTTATGGGAGGCAGCTTAGGTGCAAGAAGTATTAATGCTTCATTAAACAAAGATTTGAATAAACTCCTGGATAAAGGTATACAAGTGATCTGGCAGACGGGTAAAGGCAATCTTGTATCTGTAAATGCACAGCATAAAAATAGAAAAGAGGTTTGCATAACAGAGTTTATTTCTAAAATGAATTATGCATACAAAGCTGCTGATGTTGTAGTCTCTAGGGCAGGTGCTATTGCATTAGCAGAAATATGCGCTTGTGGGAAGCCCTCTGTACTGGTACCTTTTCCACTTGCAGCAGAAGACCACCAAACTGTTAACGCTCAGATGTTGGTTAATGTGGGAGCGGCTTTAATGGTTGCGGATAAAGATGCAGAAATCAAATTGGTTGATACTGTAATTGAATTGATAGAGGATGATGGGAAATGCAAATCTTTTACAGTCGAGGCAGCTAAGTTGGGTATCAAAAATGCTGATCAATCAATTGCTGAATTGATGATTAAAAAAATGAATGAAATCAATGCGTGAATTGACTAACATACAAAATATTAATAAGGTCTATTTCCTAGGAATAGGTGGTATTGGTATGAGTGCAATTGCACGTTACTTTAATAGCAAAGGAATTGTTGTTGCTGGCTATGATAAAACCCCTACGGCTTTGACAAAGCAACTTGAACATGAAGGTATTTATGTTCATTTTAATGACGATATCAAAGAGTTTCCTCAAGATGCTGATTTGGTTGTATATACTCCAGCAATTCCTGCTGATAATGCTATTCTAAATTGGTGCAGAAATAATCATCTTCAATTATTGAAGCGCAGCGATATGCTGCAAATCATCTCCAGGGATACATATAATATATGTATAGCTGGAACACATGGAAAAACTACAACCAGCACAATGGTTGCCCATGTATTGAGGGATAGTGGATATGGTTGCAATGCATTTCTGGGAGGGATTGCAACTAATTATCAAACAAATTTCTGGAGTCATTCTAATCATGTTGCTGTAATTGAAGCAGATGAGTATGATAGAAGCTTCCTTAAGCTCTATCCGAATATTATTTCTATCTCTGCAATGGATCCTGACCATCTTGATATTTATCATACTTCAAGTGAAATGGAGGATGCATTTGTTCAATTCACATCAAATTTGAAGCAAGGTGGGTTATTGCTTTCGAAAAAAGGTATTCAACGTGAAGATGAGTTAAGGGCTGATAAGCATTATACTTATCATTTAAAAGATAATACTGCTGATATCTATACCACATCTTTAGCTATTCAAGATGGAGGATACTTGTACAATGTAAATGGTCCGGATTGGAGTATAGAAAACATTAATTTGAAGATGGGGGGAATGCACAATGTTGAAAACAGTCTAGTTGCTATAGCAGTTGCCAAATACTTGGGTATTACAGATGAATTAATCAGAAAATCACTTTCTAATTTCTTGGGAGTGAAAAGAAGATTTGAGTATGTTCTTCATTCGAATGAACATGTTTTTATAGATGATTATGCACATCATCCTGAAGAATTAAAAGTGTTGATTACTGGTGCAAAGACAATGTTTCCTCAACGTAAGTCTACTGTTGTTTTTCAACCACACTTATTTACGCGTACCAGAGACCTGGTAGATGGTTTTGCAGATATGTTGGAGCTTGCTGACGAAGTGATTTTATTGCCCATCTACCCAGCACGTGAATTACCTATTCCTGGTATCTCAAGTGAGTGGTTAGCGAGTAAGATGAAAGATAAAGTGCGTGTGATGTCAAAAGAAGAGGTGGTGGAATATGTAAATAAAAATCAACCAGCACTTTTGATTACGGCAGGTGCAGGTGATATAGATAAGATGGTTGAACCTTTAAAAAATTGTTTACTAGCATCATGAAGATCAACAAGCAGCTCATAAGACAAATATTTACTATTATCCTTTGGTTATCCATTGGATCGGGTATCACTTTGTTGTTGATCAGTGCTGTAAACAAGGAACAGAAAAATCTTTGTAAAGAAGTAATTGTAGAGTTTGACGACCAACTTCCGTTCAGAATGTTGGATGAAGATGAAATTATTTATACCCTTTGGCCTGCGGCACTTAGTACCTACCCTGTTGGTAAGCCTGTTACATCGTTAGACATTTATGCATTAGAGAAGCAGTTGGAAAAAAATCCATGGATAAAGAATGCAGACATATATTTTGATCAAGTGAGAAAATTACACTTGAGGGTTGAGCAGCGCAATCCAGTAGCTCGACTATTCACTCCAGCGGGTAATTCGTTTTACATAGATGATCAATATGCATTACTGCCAGTCAAGTTAGCAGGAGCTGTATCATTACCTGTTTTTACCAACTATGCTCAAATCTCATCAATACCTTCTGCTGCAGACACTCTTTTGATGAAGCGTATTGTTAGTCTTTCCAACTTCATAAAGTCTGATTCTTTATGGATGGCACAAATTGAACAAGTAAATATCAACCCTGACCTCACTTTCGAAGTAATGACGCAAATGGGTGATCAAGTTATTCAGCTAGGGGTGAGAAGCGAATGGTCAAAACTTTTTTCAAAATTAAAAGTCTTGTACAAGCGAATTAATGAAGAAGGCAATTGGTCAAAATACTCACAAATTGATTTGCAGTACAAAGACCAAGCAGTGTGTATAAAACGTGGAACTAATTATAAGGTAATTGATACAACAATGCAGCTTGATTCTACTTTAATTCAACTAAAAACAACGCAAAAAACCCAGTAAAAAATACGCTATGACACAGGAACAACCAATTATTGTAGGCCTTGACATTGGAACCACCAAGATTGCCGCAATTGCAGGTAGAAAAAATGAGTTTGGAAAACTTGAAATTTTAGGATTTGGATTAGCCAACAGCAATGGCGTTCAACATGGAATGGTCTTGAATATTGACCAGACCATTAAAGCCATCGAAACGGCATTGAAGAACTGTTATGCTTCAAACCCGGGACTAGAAATCAACGAAGTTTATGTTGGAATTGCAGGCCATCACATCAAAAGTCTTCAGACCCGTGGTGACATTGTAAGAAGATCGACTGAAGATGAAATCAAACAATTTGAAATTGATCAACTCATTGCTGATCAATATAAGACATACATTCCTGCGGGTGATCAGATCATCGATGTTATTCCTCAAGAATTTACAGTAGATAATCACCAAAATATTGCAGATCCAATTGGTTACACTGGGGTAAAAGTTGGAGCGAATTTTCATATCATCACAGGTGATAGAAATGCAATAAGGAATATCTATCGAAGCGTAGAGAAAGCAGGATTACGCGTAAAGGATTTAATGCTTCAACCACTAGCATCATCTGCTGCGGTAATGAGTGAACAAGATATTGAAGCAGGTATCGCCATTTTGGATATTGGTGGTGGCACAACAGATCTTGCCGTTTTCTATGAAGGTATTTTGAAACATACTGCTGTTATTCCATTTGGTGGTGAAAACATTACCAATGATATCAAAATGGGCTTAGGAGTGCTTAAAACACAGGCTGAATTGATGAAGATTCAATATGGTAGTGCTCTTTCTGATGCTGCCCAAGCCAATGCATTTATTAAAATACCTGGATTAAGAGGAATGCCTTCAAGAGAAATCAGTGTAAAAAATTTGGCTTCTATTATTCAGGCCAGAATGAGTGAGATATTAGCATTTGTTACTTTTCATCTAAAGCAAGTTGGGCTTGATAATAAAATGCTAAACGGTGGCATAGTGCTCACTGGAGGTGGTTCCCAGTTGAAGCACTTGATACAGCTAACAGAATATGCAACTGGCCTCAACGCTAGAATTGGTTATCCTAATGAACATTTAGCTGCTAATCATATTGCAGAATTAGAAAAACCAATGTATGCAACTTGTATAGGCTTAATTCTCAAGGGATATAATGTATTCGAGAATAACCAGAATAAGCTTTATCCAAATGCCAATAAAAATGTTGCAAAAGCTCCAACTGAAGCTCAAACAACAGAAGGTGATGTTGTTGTAGCAGCTGTTCCAACCAAGGGCAGAAAAACACTTTCTGATTTCATGAATACCATTAAGGATGGTTTAATTGATCTCTTTAAAGAAGAAGGTGATAAACAACTATAGAAATACTTACTACTAAAACCCATAAACCCAAAACAATGTTACAATTCGATCTCCCAAAAGAACAATCATCCATTATCAAAGTCATCGGTGTAGGTGGTGGCGGAAGCAATGCTGTTAATTACATGCATAGTCTTGGTATCGGTGGTGTTGATTTCGTTGTCTGCAATACTGACGCACAATCTTTGGCTAATAGTCAAGTGCCCAATAAAGTGCAACTGGGCCCCTCTTTAACACAAGGCCTTGGTGCAGGCGCTAATCCTGAAATTGGCCGACAAGCTACAGAGGAAAGTCTAGATGAAATTAGAAGAATTCTAGAAGTAAATACCAAGATGGCATTTGTAACTGCCGGAATGGGTGGGGGTACCGGGACTGGCGGTGCACCAATTATTTCAAAGATTTGTAAGGATATGGGCATTCTTACAGTAGGTATTGTAACTACACCTTTCTCCTATGAAGGAAAGAAAAGAGCATTGTATGCACAAAATGGCATCAACCAACTCAAAGAAAATGTAGATACTTTGTTAGTGATCAGCAATGATAAATTAAGACATCAGTTTGGTAATCTCACCATGAGCGCAGCCTTATCTACTGCTGATAATGTATTAGCAACTGCAGCAAAATGTATTACAGATGTAATCAACACAACCGGGCAAATCAATGTAGACTTTGCAGACGTTTGTACGGTAATGCGTAATGGTGGTGTTGCAATCTTAGGTAGTGCTCGAGCTAAGGGAGATAACAGAGCTCAAGTTGCAATTGAACAAGCACTCAACTCTCCATTGTTAAATGATAATGATATTAAAGGAGCAAAATGGATCTTGATCAATATCAATTCTCGGACTGGGGATAGTGAGTTTACTATGGATGAAGTTGAAACAATTCAAGAATTTTTGTTGACCCAAGCTGGTCATGATGCTGATGTAATTCTCGGACTCGGATATGATGAATCATTGGGTGATGAAATAAGCATAACAATAATAGCAACAGGGTTTGAGCAGAAATCACCTTTTGGTGATCAGCCTAAAGAGGAAGTGAAAAAAGACGCGAAAGAGGAAAAAATCATGTTTACATTGGATGTGGCTCCAAAACAACAGCCTGAGCCTGTTAGCTTGATTCCTGCTGAGCCTGTTGAAGCAGTTGCTGAAGTTATAGAAGAACCTATAGCAGCAGTGGAAATTCAAAAAATAGAAGAAGCTATTGTAGTTGATTTAACACCTGTTACTGAAACAGTAGTAGCACCTGTAGCCGAGGAATTCATTGCTGCTGCGGTGAATGAAGTTAAAGAGGAAGAATCTGTAATTGAGTCTATTAATGAAGAAGCCCCACTTGTTTTTGAATTGGATGTTGAAACTTTTTCTGAACCCTTGAAAGTCAATCTTACTGAAAAAATTGCAGAGCCAATAGTACAGCAAGAATTGGTTGCACCTGTGAAATCGGAGGAAGCACCTGCAACTCCGGTTGTTTCTGCAGGATTTTTAACCAAACCAACTCAAATATATGCAATTGACCCTGCTCCGGTTCAACAAGTACAGGAGCAAAAAAATGAAATTAAGGTGGAAGAGCCTGTTCAGCTTAAGCAGCCTTCAGTTCAGCCATTAATGGAATTGCCAAAAGTTGAAAAAGATAATGAAGAACTCATTGAACTTGTTTTTCATGAAGAACCAGTCGCTGACTTGACAGTGCAAGAAGAAGTCTCATTTGAGTCAACAATTGAAGAACCGGCTCCAGTTGATGAAGCTGAAGCTCAAAGAGCAAGAGCGGCTGAGCGTCTTTACAAACTGAGAAACCTCTCCTTTAATTTTAATTCGCAGGATCCTAACAATGAATATGAAAGTATTCCTGCATATGTGAGACATAATTTGCAAGTACATAATACCACACTTGCCTCTGTTGAAAAGTTCTATAGCAGCTATTCTGTAGGTAAAGATGAGGATAATGTAACGCAAATCAGTACTATAAACACTTTCCTAGAAGGCAAAAAGCCCGATTGATGAAAAACCAAAATTAGCTTGCCCGCCCCGGTTTTTACCGGGGCGTTTTTTTTAATATTTTCTTGAAGGGAGAAACGTTAATTTTGTAAAAAAAATTCAATATGCCAACGGTAATGATTACAGGCGGTACGGGAATGATTGGCACTTCCCTGAGCAGACATCTTCTTCAACAAGGGTATGATGTGATAATTTTATCGCGCAACCCAATTGCTACTGCTTCAGCATATAAAACTACTTATCAACAGAATAGTTTTCGTCCAAGTGGAAAAATCTTTTATGCTAAGTGGGATACAGAGACAATGATTATTGATAACGCAGCATTAAATCAAGCAGATTACATCGTCCATCTTGCAGGGGAAGGTGTTGCTAAAAAAAGGTGGACCAAAAAAAGAAAAGAAGAAATAAGATTAAGTAGGACTAAATCGAGTGAACTCTTATATCAATGTCTTTCATCTCAGCCCAATAAGGTAAAAGCGGTCATCAGTGCTTCTGCTATTGGTTGGTACGGACCTGATAATGGTAAAGTATTTCATGAGCATGATCCTGCTGCAAATGATTTTCTTGGACAGACTTGTAAGGCATGGGAGGAAAGTATAGATAAGGTTTCATCTCTTGATAAAAGGGTGGTGAAACTTCGTTTAGGAATAGCTTTGAGCAATGAAGGTGGTGCTTTGGTAGAGTTTAAAAAACCTGCAAGATTAGGTGTAGCAGCAATTCTTGGATCTGGTAATCAAATGGTGAGCTGGGTTCATATCGATGATCTTTGTCGCGCTTTCATTCATGCAATTGAAACTACAGAAATGAATGGTGTCTATAACTTGGCAGCACCGCAACCTTGTACCAACCAAGAAATTACATTGGGTATTGCAAAAGCAATGAACGGTTCATTCTATTTACCAATCCATGTTCCTTCGTTCATGCTTAAATTAATCATGGGAGAGATGAGTGTAGAAGTTTTAAAGAGCACTACAGTTGATAGTTCAAAACTTCAACAGTCGGGTTTCAATTTTATATACTCACAGATCAACTCAGCACTAAAACACTTGATAGGGTAATCAGCAACTTGAAAGTGTAACCAAGTCTTCTGTAATTTCCAAACGATAGGTTGAACCTATTGATATGGCAACATTTTCTTTATCGTGACTGATAGGAAATCCGTAACAAACTGGGTATTTGTATTCTTGGATAATATCATTGATTATTTGGTATAATTCTTTTCCAAAAGGCCTTTCAGTGTCTTTTTCTTGGGTGAACCCACCAACGATTAATCCTTTTAGCTTTTTTAGTTTTCCAGCTTTTTTCAATTGCAATAACATCCTTTCAACATTATACAATTGTTCTCCTACATCTTCTATAAATAAAATTTTACCATTGCTTTCTAGTTCTGCATTGCTACCAATTGAGTGAGCAAGTAAACTAAGATTACCTCCAACTATTGGTGCTTTTGTCACTCCTTTTTTATTCAACTTATGTGTTACACAATTGTATTGAATGGGCTTGCCTTCTAAAGTGTCTTTTAATGATAATGTATACCTGTTGACACCTTTATCATCATTAAACGCATTCGCCATTGGTCCGTGTATGCTGGCAATTTTCAACTCATGCTGCAGGTAAGTATGCAATATGGTGATATCACTAAATCCAATAATCCACTTTGGGTGTTTCTTGAATTCTTTCCAGTCGATTTTGTCCAATAAATGTGTTGTGCCATAACCACCTCTACCACATAAAATTGCTTTGATGGATGGGTCGTTTAATTGAATTTGTAAATCCTGCAAACGTTCTTCCGGAGTTCCTGAGAAATAATTTTTTGATTTACCTCCAAGTGTTTTTCCTTTGACTACAGTATATCCCCATTTTTTAAATGTCTTAATGCATGCCATAGCTTTTTGGGTGGGCATGTAACCAGCGGGACAAACAATTGCAATTTTATCGCCAGGCTTGAGATATGGAGGAACTTTCATGAGGTAAAAATAGTGTTTGGTCTTGAAAATGTGATGGATGCATTCGCTACATTTTGGCTATTTTTGCAAATACCAGTTAGATAATGAAGCCTACTCCTAAAAGATACTTAGTTACCTCTGCTTTGCCTTATGCCAATGGATTGAAACATATTGGACATTTGGCTGGCGCCTATATTCCTGCAGATATTTATGTGCGCTATTTAAGATCACAAAAACGGGATGTTGTTTTTGTTTGTGGAAGTGATGAACATGGTACTGCCATCCCCATTCAAGCAATGAAAGAGGGAACAACCGCACAAGCTATTATTGACAAGTATCATCAGGCCATGAAGGAGGACTTTGCTGACCTACAAATAAGCTTTGATGTATACCACAGGACATCTGACCCACTTCACCATGAGACTTCTAGTGAATTCTTTTCCTACTTGCATGAGAAAGGTGAATTGGAAACAAAAGAGACGGAACAATATTTTGATGAAGCTTCTCAGACATTTTTAGCCGATCGATTCATCAAGGGTACATGCCCTCATTGTAAAAGTGATAGGGCATTTGGCGATCAGTGTGAATCTTGCGGAACAGCATTGAGTCCGGATGAATTAATAAATCCAGTAAGTACCATAAGCGGTCAGGCTCCTGTAAAAAAGAAAACTACCCACTGGTATCTTCCTTTGACTAAGCATGAAGAATTTCTAAGAAAATGGATCATAGAAGAACATGGACAGGATTGGAGACCATCAGTAGTTGGACAATGTAAAAGTTGGATTGATGGTGGTTTGCAGTCGAGAGCTGTTACACGTGATCTTGACTGGGGCGTTAAAGTACCTCTTAAAGATGCTGCTGGAAAAGTATTGTACGTTTGGTTCGATGCGCCAATAGGTTATATTTCAGCAACCCGTCAGTGGGCCTTGGATAATAACAAAGATTGGAAGCCATACTGGTATGACCAAGATACACAACTAGTACATTTTATTGGTAAGGATAATATCGTGTTTCACTGTATCATCTTTCCAGTCATGCTAAAACTGCATGGTAATATTTTACCTGCAAATGTTCCCGCTAATGAATTCTTGAATTTGGAAGGGGATAAAATGAGTACCAGTAGAAACTGGAAACTCGAAATGCGTGACTTTATTCAAGACTTTGTGAAAAAAGAAAATGGGGGAGATCAATGTGTTGATATGCTTCGTTATTATCTCACACAAATTGCACCTGAGTCGAAGGATAGTGAATTTACTTGGAAAGGATTTCAAGATGCAGTAAACAGTGAACTGGTTTCTATATTTGGAAACTACGTAAACAGGACTTTTGTGTTGATGCACAAACTTTGTAAAGGCAAAGTCCCTGCTTTTCATAACGCGGTTGCTGATGAAAAAGATCTTCAAATACAAGAAGATATCAAGCGAGCAAAAATTATTGTTGAAGAAGCCCTTGAAGGATATAAGTTTCGTGAGGCTTTATTTGCAGTGATTGACTTGGCAAGAAAAGGTAATCGCTACATGCAAGAGAAAGAACCTTGGATTCTTGCAAAGCAAGTGGAAACAAACCCTGAACAACAGACATTGATTGATAATTGTATGTTTAACTGTTTACAGTTGACTGCCAACCTTGCCATTTTAATCAATCCATTCTTGCCCTCTACAGCCAAGAAAATGTGCTTCATGATGAAGGTTGTAGATAAAATGTTGGATTGGGAGAATGCAGGCAGTCTAAAATTGCTCAGTGTAGGTTATTCTTTGAGAGAACCGCAATTGTTGTTTAGAAAAATCGAAGATGAGGAAATTCAAACTCAATTGGAAAAACTTAAAGCTGGACTGATTGCATCATCTGTTCAAAAAAATGAAAAAATGGAAGAAAAAACAATTGAGCCCCTCAAGGCTGAGATTCAGTTTGACGATTTTGCAAAAATTGATTTAAGAACAGGAATCATTTTATCTGCTCAAAAAGTCCCTAAAGCTGATAAACTATTACAGTTAGAGGTCGATCTTGGGTTTGAAAAAAGAACAATTCTATCTGGCATTGCCATGCATTTTGAAGCCGAAGCAATTATTGGAAAGCAAGTAGTGGTTGTAGCCAATCTTGCTCCAAGAAAAATGAGAGGTATCGATAGTAATGGAATGATTTTAATGGCTGAAGACGAACTAGGAAAACTTCATTTTGTTCAGCCTGAAAATTTAATTCTCGGAGGCTCTAAGGTTTCATGATTTTTTCCCGAAGCTTATGTAACTTACGTCAGATAAAGTTGCATGCTTATGAAACCTCATATTAAAAAAGTTGCTGTATTAGGAAGTGGTGTAATGGGATCTAGAATTGCCTGTCATTTTGCTGGCATAGGAATCCCAGTATTGTTGTTGGATATCGTTGCTCCTGATGTATCACCTGATGCAAAAAAAGCCGAAAAAAATAAACTCGTCAATACTGCATTACAAAATGCAATTAAATCTAATCCTTCCCCAGTCTATACTAAAGATGTTGTAAAGAAAATTTCGACAGGAAATTTTGAAGACGATTTATCACAAATTGCCTCTTGTGATTGGATAGTAGAAGTGGTTGTTGAACGATTGGATATCAAACAAAAGCTATTTGAAAAAGTAGAACAATATAGAAAGCCTGGAACGCTTATCACTTCTAACACTTCTGGTATCCCCATCCATATGATGGCAGAAGGAAGATCTGTTGATTTTCAGAAACATTTTTGTGGTGCACACTTCTTTAACCCTCCAAGATATTTGCGTTTGCTTGAAATTATTCCTACAGCTCATACTGAAAAATGGGTGATAGATTTTCTGATGCAGTATGGTGATTTGTATTTGGGTAAAACGACTGTTCTCTGTAAGGATACTCCTGGTTTTATTGCAAATCGAATTGGCATCTTCGGTATCATGTCTTTGTTGGGTGTAAAAGAGAAAATGGGTTTTACCATTGATGAAGTTGATGCTCTAACTGGACCTATTATTGGTCGCCCCAAGTCTGCCACTTTCCGCACAGCAGATGTTGTAGGTATAGATACCATGATTCATGTAGCCAAAGGATTATATGATAATTGCCCTAATGACGAAGCACGTGATCAATTTAAAATTCCAGATTGGCTAAACAAGCTTTCAGACAATAAATGGCTGGGTGATAAAACCGGACAAGGATTTTTTAAGAAGACAAAGAACGCGGCTGGTGAAAAAGAAATCCTTACACTCGATCTGGCTACCATGGAATATGGTCCAAGAAAAAAACCAAAATTTACCGCATTAGAAGCTGCTAAACCTATTGATGATTTACATACGCGATTAAAGATGTTGTTTAATTCTCCTGACAAGGCAGGGGAGTTCTACAGGTTGTTTCATTATAATCTATTCTCTTATATTTCAAACCGGGTGCCTGAAATTTCAGATTCATTGCATAGTATTGATAATGCGATGATGACAGGATTCGGATGGGAGATTGGCGCCTTTGAATCATGGGATCTTTTGGGAGTAGAGAAATGTGTAAAGGAAATGAAGAAGAACGGTCATTCTGTTGCTACCTGGGTTGATGAAATGTTAGCAGCAGGTCACTCTACTTTCTTTACTGTGAAAGACGGTAAGAGATTAGTGTATTCGCCAATTACAAAGTCATTAGAGTCGGTGTATGCACCAGGGCAAGAAAATGCATTCATTGTGATGAAGCATTTTGAGGGACAAACCCTTTGGAAAAATTCTGCTTGCAGAACTTATCATTTGGGAGATGATGTTTTGGGATTGGAGTGGTATACAAAAATGGGAAGCATTGGAGGCGAAGTGCTTGAAGGAATTCAGAAAAGTATTTCTCTTGCAGAAGAAAAATATAAGGGACTTGTCATTGCCAATGAGGGAAATAATTTCTCTGCTGGTGCCAATGTGGGCATGATCTTTATGTTGGCTATTGAACAAGAGTATGATGAGATGGATATGGCCATCAGGATGTTCCAAAATACCATGATGAGGGCAAGGTATTCTAGTATCCCTGTAGTGGTTGCACCACATTCATTATCATTAGGGGGTGCTTGTGAATTAAGTTTACATGCCGATAAAGTTTGTGCAGCTGCAGAGACCTATATTGGCTTAGTTGAATTAGGAATTGGTGTTATACCTGGTGGTGGTGGTACAAAAGAATTTGTATTGCGTGCAGCTGATGAGATGCATGAAGATGAACCTGAAACCATAACGCTGAAAAATAGATTTATCAATATCGCGACTGCCAAGGTGGCGACTTCTGCTGCTGAAGGATTTCAAATGGGAGTCTTAAGGAAAGGTCAAGATGAAATTATCATGAACCAGAGCAGAAGAATTAGTGAAGCAAAGCGCTCAGTAATTGAATTATACAATAGTGGATATGTTATGCCTCAACAACGTACAGATATCAAAGTTTTAGGTCGTACTGGTTTAGGAGCTTTGTTAGCCGGTATCCACGTAATGAAAGAAGGAGGTTATGCAACTGAGCATGATGCATTTGTTGCTAAAAAATTGGCTTATGTAATGTGTGGAGGTGATTTAAGTGAACCTACCTTGGTTTCTGAACAATATTTATTGGATCTAGAACGTGAAGCATTTTTGAGTTTATGTGGAGAAAAGAAAACCTTAGAAAGAATTCAATCTGTATTAAAGAGCGGAAGGCCAATAAGAAACTAATCAAAAATTGCGTTATAGCAGTTTCTATGAGCGGTAAATCACTTTATTAAAATAGATTTACCTTGTAAAAAAATCTGCTATGTCTGTTCTACAGATACATAATTTATCCAAATCTTTTGGAAAGATTAAGGCGCTTGACAATGTGTCTTTTGATGTTCCCCGAGGTTCTGTATTTGGTCTTTTAGGTCCAAATGGAAGTGGCAAAACTACCTTACTCAGTATCATATTAGATATTCTCGGACCAGATGCAGGAAGTTTTTCCTGGTTTGGTGAGCCATCTACAATGGTACAAAGAAAGAGAATTGGATCTTTGCTAGAGACGCCAAATTTTTACCATTATCTCTCTGCTGTTCAAAATCTTCGTATAACACAGTCAATTAGTCAGCGTGGAAATGATGATGCTATTGAACAAGTATTACAGACTGTTAAGTTATACGAAAGACGAAACTCTAAGTTCAGTACCTATAGTTTAGGTATGAAACAGCGTCTTGCAATTGCTGCATCTTTGTTGGGAAGTCCAGAAGTATTGTTGTTAGATGAGCCTACAAACGGACTAGATCCAGTTGGAATTGCAGAGATAAGAGAATTGATAAAATCTCTTGCTGAAGCTGGTCATACAATTATAATGGCTAGTCACCTACTTGATGAAGTTGAAAAAATCTGTGATCATGTTGCCATTCTTAAGTATGGTAAGTTAATTGCATCTGGGACAGTTACTTCAGTGCTTGCAGATGAAGATTGCTATCTGGTAAATGCGGTTGATCAAGCAAGGTTAATTGAGTTGCTCAATCAATTGCCAGGGGTCAGTCGACTTGCAGCTACAAGTGAAGGTGTTGAGTGTTTTATAAATAATCAAAGTCTTAATGCGGAAATCATTAATAAGTATTGCTTTGAGCATCAAATTGTTCTCAGTCATTTAACTGTCAAGAAAAAGAGGTTGGAGGAGAAATTTTTTGAGCTTACGAATTAATTTAATTGAATAACATGTCAACGTTTCAAAATATTATCAAGACCGAGTGGCTGAAACTGAAAAATTACCTCTCTTTTTGGTTGCTGTTATTAGCTACAGCTGTCTCTTATCCTGGCATCAATGCTATCGTCTATTTTGGTTATGATGAGTCTACAAAACCCAAAAACCAAAGTGGGCAATTGTTGAAAATGCTTTTGGGAAATCCTTTTCATTTCCCTGAAGTCTACCATACCACAGCCTATCTCAGTTCTTTTTTTACATTTATTCCTGCCATAGTTGTGATCATGCTAATAACCAATGAATATCAGTTCAGAACTCATCGCCAGAATATCATCGATGGTTGGCAAAAAAATACCTTCATTTGGGGGAAGTTCATCAGCGTATTCTTGGTTGCTGTATTGGTTTCTTTATTTTTCTTCCTTGTTGCAACTGCTATTGGATTTATTGCAACTACTGATCTAACAAAAGTTGAAATGTTTACTAAAGGGAAATATATTGGATTGTTTTTTCTACAAATTTTCACTCAGTTGTCTTTCGCCTTTTTATTGGGGTTATTGGTGCGTAAGGCTTTCATTGCATATGGGCTCTTTATTTTCTATGGAATGATTGTTGAAAGTATGGCAGGAGCTTTTTTTAAATTTAAAATTCAAAAATTTGGTGGGATAGACTATGGTCAATTCTTGCCACTTGAAATTTCTGATCGACTTATACCAGTTCCGGCATTTATTGGGAGATTAAATGAGACTGACTATAAATTAGCCTTGGCGGCTGTTGACAAGCATATAGTCTTTTCAATTGTATTTGTAGTTTTAACCTGGTTATTTTCTTTTTATATCTTTAAAAAACGTGATCTCTGATGAAATTTTTCAAACATATTTTAGTTTGTTCACTACTTATAATCTGTATTTCAGTTAATGGCCAACATGCATCTTCAATAAAAACAGCAGCAATGGAAATGGGTAACGCATTGGCCCAGAAAAATAGCCAAAAGTTCATTGGTTATATGCATCCAGTGATGATAGAATTAGCTGGGGGTGAAGAGCAGTTGAGGATGATCTCTGATTCAGCTTTGAAAGTATTTGAACAATTAGGTGGAAGAGTTTCAAAAATCAGTTATGGTAATCCTGGTGAAGTGGTCAATCACAAGAAAATACTTCAATCTGTTATACCACAAACAATGACATTAACTTCTTTCATCGCTGATATTGAGTTATCAACTAGTTTAATTGCCATTTCAGAAGATAGTGGCAAAAGTTGGAGATTTATTGATACTAACTTATTCAATATCAAGCAAATCAAATCGACTATGCCTGAAATAAGTCCTTTATTGGTGGTACCAAAATCCACACCACCCAAGATCACAATGAAGCAGTAATTTTTCTTATCTTGTAGGCTCTCAAAAAATATAAACATGACAAGGATCCTATTTACTTTTTTGTCGCTTTGCTCATTTGTCTTGGTGCAAGCGCAAAAGAAAAAAGTGGCAGAGCCAAAAGCTGCTGTAGTTACAAATGCATTCGATGTTTCATTACTAAAGAATGTTAATTATCGATTACTCGGACCATTCCGAGGTGGCAGAAGTGCTGCTGTTACAGGAAGTTATAAGTCTAAGAATACCTTCTATTTTGGTGCTACTGGTGGTGGTGTGTGGAAGACAACAGATGCAGGTAATAACTGGAAAAATATTACAGATAAATATTTTGGAAGTTCAATTGGTGCTGTAGAAGTGGCACCTTCAAATGAGAATATTATTTATGCTGGTGAAGGTGAAAATACCATGCGCGGTAACGTATCTGAAGGTTTAGGTGGAATGTGGAAGTCTGAGGATGCTGGAAAAACTTGGAAGAATATTGGTTTGAAGGATGGCAGACATATTACCAATATAATAATTCATCCAGATGATGCAAATACTCTTTGGGTTGGAGTGATGGGGCATTTATTCGGACCTAATCAAGAAAGGGGAATCTTTAAGTCGACCGATGGAGGTAAGACATGGAAAAAAGTTTTATATGTTAACGAGCAAACAGGCTGCAGTGATCTAGTAATGGAGCCTGGTAATCCTTCTATTTTATATGCAGGTACATGGAGACTCATTAGAACACCATACAGTTTGGAAAGTGGTGGTGAGGGAAGTGGTTTATGGAAAAGTACTGATGGAGGTGAAACCTGGACCAACATCAGTTCTACCAAAGGCTTACCTAAAGGAACTTGGGGTATTGTAGGTGTTGCAGTTGCTCCGTCTAATACAGAAAAAGTATATGCCATTATTGAAAATGCAAATGGGGGACTTTATATGAGTGCAGATGGCGGTCAGAGTTGGACATTACAAAGCAACGATAACAATATTCGTCAGCGTGCTTGGTATTATACCAAGGTTTTTGTTGACCCTAAGAATGAAAATCTTGTCTATTGCCCTAATGTTAATTTCATGAAAAGTCGTGATGGTGGTAAAACTTTCCAAACCCTCAGAACACCACATGGAGATCACCATGATTTATGGATCGATCCAACTGATGGCAAGCGCATGATTGTTGCAGATGATGGTGGTGCGCAAGTTAGTTTTGATGAAGCAACTACTTGGAGTACTTATATGAATCAGCCTACTTCTCAGTTGTATAGAGTTAGTACTGATAATTCATTTCCTTATAGAGTATTAGCTGCACAACAGGATAATTCAACATTAAGAATTAAATCGGCGACCTATGGCTCTTATATAACTGAGCAGGATTGGGATGTCACTGCAGGTTCTGAGAGTGGTTATGTGGTAGCAGATCCTTTAAATCCAGATATTGTTTATGGTGGTAACTATGGCGGATATCTGTCAAGGCTTGATCATCGTACTGGAGAAAACAGAGCAATTTCTGTATGGCCTGATAACCCAATGGGTGGTGGTGCAGATGTATTGAAATACAGGTTCCAGTGGAACTTCCCCATTTTCTTTTCTCCGCACAATCCAAAGCGTTTGTATGCTGCAGGTAACGCTTTGTTTGTGACAGAAAATGAAGGTGCAAGTTGGAAACAAATTTCGCCAGATCTTACTACTAACGATAAGTCGAAGCAAGTATCTAGTGGCGGTCCAATTACAAAAGACAATACCTCAGTTGAATACTATTGTACAATATTTACCGCAACTGAAAGTATTCTTGAAAAAGATTTGATTTGGTCTGGAAGTGATGATGGTTTAATATTTATCACACGTGATGGTGGTGCCAATTGGACAAACGTTACTCCGAAGGATGCTCCCAAATGGATGATGTGGAATGCAATTGATGTTGATCCATTTAAAAAAGGTGCAGCTTACATAACTGGTACCAGGTATAAATTGGATGATTATACGCCATATATATACAAGACTGAAGATTATGGTCAAACTTGGAAGTTGATTACAACCGGTATTGATCCAATGCATTTCACGAGAGTTGCTAGAGCAGACCATAAAAGACCTGGATTACTTTATGCAGGTACAGAATTCGGCATGTACATCAGCTATAATGATGGTGCATCATGGCAATCATTCCAATTGAATCTTCCTGTAGTACCAATTACTGATTTGACAATTAAAAACAATGATTTGGTTGTTGCTACTCAAGGACGTGCTTTATGGGTTATCGATGATTTATCATTGGTACAACAGATGGATCCAGCAGTTAAATCAAAAAATTTACATGCCTATGCAGCAAACCCTGCATACCGCATTCCTCCAGTGGTTACCCGTTGGGGAGCAATGGCAGGTACACCAGCAAATGCTGCAGCAAATCCTGCTAAAGGAGCTGTAATTAATTTTCATGCAACAAATGTTACAGATTCAAGTACTGCGTCTGTAGCTGTATATGATAAAAATAAAAAACTAATCAGCAGGACTACCACTGAAGACAAAGCGAAGCCAATAAAAATTGCAAAAGGAAACAACCAGTTTGTTTGGGATATGCAATATCCAGGCGCTGAAAAAATTGATGATCTGATTCTTTGGAATGGAGTGCCAGGTAACATCACAGCAATTCCTGGTAATTATACAGCAATGGTTCGAGTGGACAACGATTCTGTTGAAGTACCATTTAGTTTGCTTGCTGATCCTAATTATGTATGTTCGCAAGCTGATTACGAGGCTCAGTTGGAATTCTTATTGCAGATTCAAGGGAAATTCAATGAGACTATGAAAGGTATTAAAGACATAAGAAGTGCAAGAACTCAAATGAAGGACTTTGTATCTAAGCAGGGTAAAGATTGTCCAAAAGAAATAAAACAATTATCTGATAGCCTCAGCAAGGAGCTAACAACAATTGAAGAAAAGCTCCATCAGACAAAGGCTAAGAGTGGACAGGATGTATTGAATTATCCTATTCGCTTGGATGATAAATTAGGTGGTGTGTATGATATGGTTAGCAGTGGAAACATGGCGCCTAGCAAACAAGCCAGAGATGTTTATGCAGAATTAGCAGCTCAAGTTGATGTTGAAATGTCGAAATTGAAAGCAGTATTAGATAGTGGGTTGAAAGCCTTCAATACATTGGTAAGAGAAAAACAATTGCCAACAGTAGTGCTTAAATAAAGACTACACATCTTAAATAAAAAATCCGGGCTTGAACCCGGATTTTTTATTTAATCAAGTTTATTCTGTTTGATTATTTATTCTTCTGATTTTAAGACTGGTCGAACACCTGTTGTGCCTCCGCCATTCAAGGTCATATCGTGAGGTTTGTTTTTCTTCCAAGCACCTCTTGTAAAATCAGGTACATCAATTGATTTTGATTTATTGGCAACTGATGCTCCACTCAACGGGAAAACACAACTCCATGAAGCAGCATCATAAACATCCTGATCTAATGGTAATCCGTTTCTCAAACAGTCTATTAATCTCCAATCCATGATGAAATCCATTCCGCCGTGTCCACCTACATTTTTAGCAATCTCACCTATATGTTTCACAATAGGAGGTGTGTATTGCTCCCTGAGTTTATTTAGTTCATCATGCTTCATCCATCCATGGCCAAATGCAATTCTCTCTGGGCCAGGCCATTTTTGAGCAATCCCCTTTGTGCCACTTACCAAATGAATTCTTGAATAAGGGCGAGGGGTAGATACGTCGTGCTGCACCATCAATGTTTTACCAAGGTCTGTCCTTATTATGGTAGTATTCATATTACCTCTATACGTTTTGCCAGCATAAGGCTTGAAGAAATCATCTTGGGCAGCTAATTCATTAGCCATATTTCCAAGTGAAAAATCATTTGTACTCATGCTTACAAGATGATCAAACTTATCACCTCTGTTGATATTCATACTTTGCGCAATTGGGCCAAGTCCATGTGTAGGATATAGACTACCATTGTTCTGTATGTTCTCCTTCAGCCTCCACATGTCTGCATAACCATTCTTGTTGAATAAATAATCTTTACTCAAATCGTGAATATAAGCACCTTCCGCATGTACAATTTCTCCAAATAGACCGTTTCTAATCATATTCAGTGTCAGTAATTCAAAGAAGTCGTAGCAGCAGTTTTCTAGCATCATCATGTGCTGCTTTGTTTTCTCTGAAGTCTCTACTAGTTCCCAACATTCATCAATTGTTTTTGCAGCTGGTACTTCAGATGCTGCATGTTTGCCATTTTTCATGGCGTAAACTGAGATTGGGGTATGTAAATGCCATGGAGTGGTTACATAAACCAGGTCAACATCCTTAGATTCACAAACTGCTTTCCATCCTTCCTCACCTGTGTAGGATTTAGCTTTTGGTAATCCTTTTTTGGTTAGTATTTGTTGTGCCTTATCAACTCTATCGCTGTATTTATCGCACAATGCCGTGATTTCAACTCCTTCAATATAACTTAGCCTGTCAACAGCACCCGGACCCCTCATGCCAAGTCCAACAACAGCAACTCTTACCTTATTGAGTTTAGGTGCAGCATAACCGCACATGTTAAAAGTTGCAGGCGCAATTTGTTTTGTGCTAGCTTCTGTTGAATTTGGGAAGGCTACAGCGATAGCACCTGAACCCATCGCTACATTTCTGATAAATGATCTTCTGTTGGTTGACATAATCGTTGATTTCTATATCAATGAAGATAGTAAAAAATCAAAGATTAAAATCTACTCTAGAATAAGGGAATTTGTATTAAAGATTTAGCCAATAGTTCATTTTAAATACTAAGGCTCTATTCTTATTTTTCATGAATGGATCTGTGAAATAGTTATCACTGTATACCAAGAAAATATCGCTCATAGGCTTATAACGCCATTGCAGTCTGCTATTGATATTGAAATTGTTTCTCTGGTTGTTGTATTGTAAGAAGGTGGTCCAGAATAAATTATTGGTAAAATTTATTTCAATTCTTGGGGCAATCAGGAATAAATTATTTTTTCCATATGCACCTGGGAATTTTAATTGGGCCTGTTGTAGACTCATGGTAAAATTCGCCCATGGTTGAATACGAAAGTTTGCGCTTAGCTCATACCTAAAAATATTACCATTAAAAAATTGTCCTGCTTCAAAATCAGTTTTAAAGAAAAGTTTTTTTCTGCTGTCTGTATTATAGGTTAATCCGTATGAATTGGCTAAATAATGTCCGGGTGGAATAGGTTTACCATCTGTAAAGCTAGTGTTGTACAGTAAGTCATTTACATTTTTATGAACATGCACAACAAGGTTAGAGGTATTCTTCAGGAAAAACCTGAATTCAAGATCGTGGTTTCTCTCATTCTGACTACCATCTAAATTCAGTACAGTGAAATTCTCTAGGCTAATCATGAATTGATTGAATGGCCCTTTTTTTGGAAAGAATGTATAACTCGATTGGTTATAAATTAGAAAGAAACCTCTTCTATACACACTATCAAATAGAGCATCATAGTTATCGACACGGTTAACAAATCCCATATCTGCATAATACTTATCTGTTATTTTTCCTACATCAACTATTATATTCAATGTCTTACTGGCATATCCTCCACCAACATTTCCATAATACTCAGGGGTATTGATATTTGATTTAAAGGATCTGTGGAAGCCCGTCCATGCGTTCCACTTACCAGCTTTGTCGATAAAATTATATTCAATACCCGCATTTCTTCCGTATGGATCTGCAGGATCTTTTAATGATGAGTTTTTATCAGCAACACTTTGTCTATTTAAGAAATACCCTTTTACACTAGACCTTGTTTGAACCTGTTGGTTAAAAGAAACTGCAGTATAGTTTTGTGCATCAAAATCATCAGTTGATTTCGTCTGCATATTCATAAAGCCTACCCTTGTTTTTTTTGTCAGGTTTCCACTTACTCTTGCCCCTGCTAGGATGGGAATGGGGTTGGCATTTTTATCTAGTCCAATTGTTCTGGAATAGAAAGGTCGAATAGGTGGTATGCCATAGCTAGAAAAAAGATCACTGTTTTCCAGAAAGAAAGTTCTTCTTTCTGGGAAGAAAATATCGAATCGGGTGAGATTCGTTACCTGTCGGTCTACTTCCACTTGTGAAAAATCTGGATTAACAGTTAAGTCTAAATTTAATGATGGAGTAAGAGATAACTTGGCATCAAAGCCTCCATTGAATTTTGATTTAGTAGGGTCGCCAATTTCTCGATTAGAATTGATGGAGCTGGTTACATATGGTATAATTGAAACATTGGTACCTGGTGAAACAGGAGGTTTGTCCCAAACTATGGCACCTGAATAACCAAAATCATAAAAATCAAAATTCAAAGGCATATCCGTCCAACTTGAATATTCATTGGTCTTCAGATCTGAACGTAGAATATTTAATCCCCATCTATCATGACCTTCTTTGAAACGCAGCGTGTGAAAGGGGATAGCAATTTCGGCAATCCAATAAGTAGGGTGCCTGCTGGTAGCAGCGGAATACCATTTATTGTCCCAGCTAAAACTTAACTCTTCGCTAGGTGCGCCAACATTCACTAATTCTTCAGTTTGTACATTATAAGGGGTGATTGAAAAAAGAAAGCCGTTTGTTCTTTGGTTAACAGGATCTATCGCAATAGAAATTGCATCACTCTCATAAATTCCTTGGTCTCGTTTTAACGTTTGAGCAATGTAATAATTCGTATCAAGGGCTTTAATACCAAAATAAATGAAATGGTCGTCGTATGTAATCTTAACAAAAGTATTTCGTGTTGGGCGGCCAATATCATTTGGCCATTTCATGTGAAAATCTTTTGCTTCATCTGCCTTTAACCAA
>JBEASE010000097.1:0-5216 GCA_041162625.1 Bacteroidota bacterium
CATCCCAATTCATTCAAGGTATTGTTCACCACCTTCATCTGGTCTTCATATTGTGGATGTGAAATATCTACCACATGCAAAAGAATATCACTTTCCTTTACCTCATCCAAAGTGCTTTTGAAACTCTCAATCAAGTGGTGAGGAAGCTTGCGAATAAATCCAACAGTATCACTCAACAAGAAGGGTGTATTCTCAAATACAATTTTTCTTGTGGTAGTATCTAGTGTTGCAAATAATTTATTTTCTGCAAGTACATCACTTTTGCTCAACAGGTTCATTAATGTTGACTTACCAACGTTGGTGTAACCAACCAAAGCGACTCTTATAAATTCACCTCTTTCTTTTCTTTGTGTGAAGGCTTGCTTTTCTATTTCTGATAGCTTCCTGCGTAGCAATGAAATTTTTTCTCTAACAATACGACGGTCGGTTTCGATTTCAGATTCACCCGGACCTCTAGTTCCGATACCACCACCCAAACGTTCAAGGTGTTTCCACATACCTCTTAGTCGCGGTAAAATATATTGGTATTGCGCTAGCTCTACTTGGGCTTTGGCTTGAGCAGTTTTAGCACGACGAGCAAAAATATCCAAGATCAAATCACTTCGATCAATGGTTTTTATGTTCGTGGCCTTTTCGATATTTGAAATTTGAGCACCAGTAAGTTCATCATCAAAAATCAATACGCTGATATCTTTACCAGCAGCATAGTTTTTGATTTCTTCCAACTTTCCCTTTCCGATATAGGTCTTGGAATCTGGGTGTTGTAATTTCTGGATGAAAGTTTTTGCTGTTACTGCTCCTGCAGTTGTTGCCAGGAAAGCTAATTCGTCGAGGTACTCATTGACCTGATGATCTTTTTGCTCTTTTAAAGCAACTCCTACAAGAATTGCTTTTTCTGAAGATTGGAAAAGATTTGATTTGTCTAACAAATAAAAATGATTTTATAGTCCACTTATGGCAAGGCCAACAGAAAACGGCCTAACAACAGGACCTTGTCCCTCTTTGAAAAAGTCGGTTATGGTATAAGTTCCAAACGCACTTATATTTCCCCATCCAATTCTTCCCGTCAGCGCAAATCTTGTGGTATTGAAAAAACGTTTGTCTTTCTCTTTGGTGAAATAACCACCAGTGCCTGTAGCATCTAAGTCGATTTTTGATTTAACTTTTGCATCAATCAATGTTCCTACTTTCACTCCTAAAGCTAATTTCCAACCTTTATTCATGTTTTGTGGGTTAGTAGAATACCTGAGTTCTACAGGGGCCTCAATATAACCGGTTGCAAGCTTGTGTTTTTTATATTTTATGACAGTATCTCTTGTAAAGGTTGCACCATTTCTGTTGTTAAGATCTACAGTCATTTCATTAAAGTAAATATTGTCTGTTCCAACACCAGGTCCAACTGCTACACTCAAACGCGGATTGGTTTTGAAAGGAAAATCAAAAAGAAAATAGGCGTTGAAGGTCCTGTTAAAAGTCTTAGTGTTAATACTTGAAGGTTTGCCTGACCATCCGGCCAAACCAAACTGGAACATAAAATGGTCCGACGCCCTTTTCGAAAGGTCCATTTTGGTATAATCTACCTTAGGCTTAGGAGTTTTGGGAGTCACTACCTTTTCTGCTTTAGGAGGTTTAACCTTTTTTGCAGTTTTGGATGAGTCAGCTGTTTCTTGAGCGAAACCATTGATTGTCAGAGCAATAAACAGAATTCCAAGTATCTTTTTCATGATCTATTTTATGGTATCAAAAGTATTCTCAACGGGGTTAACGAAAGGTTAAGGTTGAGGCAGACAAAGGTAAATCATTTAAGGGGAATGCCCCTTTCTTAAGCAGCTTTCATGGGAATTATTCAAATATTTTGTAAATTTCTTTGCACTTCTGCTTACAGTTATCTTTAAAACTCAAGCTCATGAGACTAACACTTTTGTTCATAGCGGTTGTCTACTGCCAACTAGGATTTGCCCAAGGTATTCTTAATAAGGTAAAGGCTAAGGCCCAGGAAAAAATAGAAAACCTATCAACAAAGAAAAAATCGAGTACTGATACCTTGTCAACAGATGAAAGTGAAGGTAAGGACGAGGCAAGTGCTGATACCAGTGTTGCACCCGTCACTAAAGAGGCGGAATTAACTGCTTATAGAAAGTTTGGATTCGTAAGAGGCTCAAATATTATATATGAATATGCTTTTGAAGAAGTGGAAGTTGGCGATTATCCAAAAAGCTGGATTTCTGATATTGGAGGCGAAGTGGTTACTTTGAGTAACTATCCCGGAAAATGGCTTAAGGCCAATGAATATGGAAATCATTTTGTTGATTATTTCAAGGAATTTCCAGCCAATTTTACTTTTGAGTTTGATATTGTTCAAAATATAAAACCATCTTCATCTGACTACAATCAAGTAGATCTTATATTTGCAAGTACAAAAAATGATCGCAATTTTAATAATGCAAAAAGTAAAACTGAAAGTTCTGGGTTTACTTTAGTTATTGATCTGTTCAAGCCTTGGTTAGAATATGAAAATCATTGGAGTCACGCTGACAGCACCAACTCAACATTCATTGATTTGAGGAGTCCGAATCAGTATGATTTGTCCCCTTTCAAGGTGGATAAACAAAAATTGCATGTTTCACTTGTCCGTCAAGATGCGCGTCTTATTTGTTATCTAAATACAACTCGCGTATTTGATTTACGAAATGCATTTGCAAAAAACACACTGCTTAACAACTTAAATTTTTTAATGCGTTCTCAATTGGAAGATCCTAATTCTGGTTTGTATATTTCCAACTTTGTCCTTGCTGAGACTGTAATGGATACCAGAAAAGATTTATTTGTCGATGGAAAGTATGTCACCAACTCTATTTTATTTGAAACCAATTCAGATAAAATTCAACCAGCTTCATTGCCGTCTGTAACTGTAGTTGCTGATTATATGAAAGCCAATCCAACAGTAAAACTGAACGTAATTGGACATACAGATAATGTGGGACAAGATGCAGCTAACATGGATTTGTCGGCGCGCAGAGCTAAAAGTGTTGTGAAAGAGCTAGTTGATTTTCACAAGATCGATCCATCAAGGTTAACATCTGAAGGCATGGGTGAATCAAAGCCTATTGGAGATAATAATACACTTGAAGGAAGGGCTAAGAACAGAAGGGTTGAGTTTGTAAAAAAATAATAACCTTAAAATATTTCTGTTTATGAAAAAGCAATTCATAATAATTACTCTTGCTTTATTTGCTACTGGATTTATAGCATGGCAAAATCGTTTCAAACTTGCAGAAGATATTTTAAAAGAGCTAGGTCTTGAAAAGGAGATGGCGGAGGAGTACATTTCTGGAAATTTTTTCAACGGGTCAATACAGATTTATAAAACAGATCAAATGCTGGCAATGTCTCAAACTAAGCGAGCAGCTCTGGTCAAACCAATAGGTGAATATATAAAAGCTTATGTAACGTCTCCTGTTTTTGCAGCTAAATTTGAGGAAGAAAGAAAATCATTTATGGGGCTAGATATGATGGAGGCGGCTCCATCAAGAGAGGAGATGATTGAACAATTTCTTCAGCAATTGAAAAAGGATGAAGCTGAGATTGTACAAGCCATGAAAAATGCATCCGGTTCAGAGAAAGTTGAGTTGGAAAAGGCAATGAAGCAAGTACGTGAGGCACAAACTGCTTTAAAGGATAGTAAACATCCTTTACATAAAAAATATTTCGACTTGATGAAAGAAGAAATGATGCCTGATAAAAGTGCTTTTCGTTATGAGGATCCCGCAGAGGCAAAAGCAGCTGAGGAAGCAATGAAAAATATTGAAATAGAAACATTTCCTTCAACTCCACAAGAGTTGATCAAAAAACGGCTTAAAGAATTTATTGAAATTTCAGGGTCCGTCGATTTTAATGCTAAGCTTGAGAAACGAGGAGGTATTTCTTATTTTGTAGATCCTCGCTATGAACAAAAAGATCATACTTGGAAGCTGATATTTCGTTGTGGTAAGGAAGTTATATTGCCAGCTAGGACCTTTGCGCAGCAATGGTTAGCCCTATTGCCTAAGTGATAATGGTCCTGAAGGTTAGATTTATTCTTGGACTAGTAATTTTTTTACTTGGAGGAAGTTGATGTAACCAATGTGTTTGTGTTGTTCCTTTCATCACCAAAAGACTGCCATTTTCTAATTCGATATCAATTTTTAATAGAGTCATTTTGTGCTTGAAACAAAACTTTCGATCTGCGCCAAAACTGACAGAAGCAATAGCGCCATCTTTTTTCAATTCTTTTTCTGCATCAGTATGCCATCCCATCCCTTCCTGTCCGTTGTGATAAAGATTCAGTAGACAAGAATTATAGGTTTCGCCAGACAGTTCCTCAATTTTATCCTTTATCGCTTGTAAAGTAGGTGTCCAGGATAAAGCTGTTTTCTTGACATGTGAATAGGTATACTCGAATGGTTGATCTCCGTACCAGGCAACCTTTCTTTTTGTAATGATTTTTTTTCCAAACATCATTACTTCATCATGTTCCCAATCGATTTCATTAAAAAGCAATTGTTGATATTCATCTGAGATTGGTGCTGCGAAAATTTTTCCATGATAATGGACGATGCCATCATAGGGGAGTAGGTTGTCGTCTTCACTTGAAGTGTATTCTTCAAAAAGCGAGACCGACGTCACGGTGTTTATTTGCTTTTTTCTTTTTGCCCCCATTTAATGATTTCGAATTTTCTTTTTGTCCCACACATATAACCACCAAGTTGTCTTTTTGTTTGAAGAACACGCTAGATCAATTTCATTTATAAAATTTATTGGCTAATAAATGCCGGGACTATAGCAATTGGGCAATGAACTTTTTCAATTAAATGTTTAGCAGTACTGCCCATAATAAGATCTTTGATCTTTGAATGTCCTTTTTGTCCGATTACCACCATATAAGGATCAATTCTGTTGATTGCATCAAGAATACCTTTGTAAGGTGAGCTGTGGAGTACAATTTCTTTTTCCGGCACAGGCACAGGTTCTTGATCGCCAAAGCACTGTTTGATGTATTTGTTCATTTTTTCAGTGGCGTTTTTAATTCTTTGGTTTTCTAAAGCCACTGCATCCTCAGCTTTTGGATTATTGATAATGGTGGGTAGATCGCAAACGTGCAAAATGACCAATCGAGAGGAGGGAATGTGTAATAAATCTGTAGCGACTTCCAACGCATTGGCTGCATTGTTTGAGAA
>JBEASE010000036.1:0-16670 GCA_041162625.1 Bacteroidota bacterium
GCAGGATTGGTGAATTACCGTAGTAAAGGTGTAGTAGGCAGCTGGTTTAGCTCCTTTGGAGATGCACCGGGAGGATTTGCTGAAGAATTAAAAGAGTTTTATTTCTCATTGGGTGGTGAGTACACTTATAATGAACAGTTTTCAGTTAGGGCTGGATACTTTTATGAAAACAAGGATAAGGGTAATAGACAATATTTCTCTGTTGGTGCAGGATTTAAATATTCCACACTTGGTTTCAATTTGTCGTATTTAATTCCTTCTGGTTCTGGTGTAAATAGAAATCCACTCAGTAATACAATCAGGTTTGGACTCGTCTTCGACCTTGGTGCCCAGGAAAATTATTAATTCATTTGGTTAACTTATTCAAAACGGCCTTCGGGCCGTTTTCTTTTTTCCTACTTTTATAAAAAAATAAGCATGTCATTTAGAATAGGCTTTGGCATCGATTTTCATCAAATGGTTGAAGGCCGTGATTTGTGGATAGGAGGAATATTGATACCTCATCACAAAGGTGCAAAAGGGCATAGTGATGCAGATGTATTGTTGCATGCCATTTGCGATGCAATGTTAGGCGCCTTAGCGCTTGGTGATATCGGCTTGCATTTTCCAGATACCGATCCTGCGTACAAGGGAATCGATAGCAAATTGTTGTTAAAGCATACCTATAAACTCATTTCAGAAAAGGGTTACAAGGTTGTAAATATTGATAGTTCATTGTGCTTGGAAGCACCAAAGATTAAGCCTTATGTAAAACAAATGGAAGCAACCATTGCAGCTATTGTTGAGGTGCTTCCAGAAGACGTTTCTGTTAAAGCAACTACAACGGAAAAAATGGGTTTTGTTGGGAGAGAAGAAGGATTGGTTGCCTATGCAAATGTATTGTTGAGGAAGGACGAATAATGTATTTTTGCGCATAAATTTTACCTATTGAAAGTCAGGATCATTAACCATTCAACTAATCCACTTCCAGCTTATGCCACACCAGGTTCTTCTGGAATGGATTTGAGAGCTAATCTAACAGCATCCTTGACACTTGCTCCACTAGAACGAATGATGGTGCCAACAGGATTGTTCCTCGAGATTCCTCATGGTTATGAGGCACAAGTAAGACCTAGAAGTGGACTTGCTCTCAAGCAAGGACTTACTTGTTTGAATTCTCCTGGCACTATAGATGCAGATTATAGAGGAGAATTGAAAGTAATCTTAATCAATCTATCAGGTCAGCCTCAAGTAATTGAACATGGGGATCGTATTGCACAGATGGTCTTTCAAAAAGTAGAACTTGTAGATTTGGAATTAACTACAGCTATCAGCACAACTGAGCGAAATGAAGGTGGTTTTGGTCACACAGGTGTTAAATAAATTTTAATGAGAGTAGTACTTTTTATCATTATCGCTTTTGTTTCGTTGACTTCTTGTAGGTCTACTAGAAAAATTACGACTGTCATTGCCAAAAAAGATAGTGCAGTAGTGGTAATAAACCCAGCCGAAACTGATTCAGCTAAATCAGTAAGGGCTACATTCGATAGTATTCAAAAAAAACGAATCAACTTTACAACCTTTTCTTCTAAAGTACGCGTAGAATACAGAGACGATAAAAACAGAAGCCTTGATTTCAATGCATTTATAAGGATGAAAAAGGATAGTGCTATATGGGTATCCATTATAGCTGCCTTGAATATTGAAGCTTATCGGGTAATCATTACACCTGATAGTGTTACCATCATGGATAAAATCAACCGGACGGTCCAACGAAAGCCACTTGTCTACTTACAGGCCATTACGCAAGTTCCATTCGACTTTTCTACACTTGAAGATTTGATTATTGGAAATCCTGTGTATCTAGATAGAACGGTAATTGCATATGCTGACCAAGGTGAAAAAATTTCTTTGTCAACCGTTGGTAATTCATTTAAGCATTATTTGACAGTTGGTAAAAATGATTTACAGCTAATGTTCAGCAAGTTGGACGATGTTGATTTAACGAGAAGCAGAACTGCCAGTCTATCCTATGCCTCCTATTTTCCTGCAGCTACTTGGATGTTTGCTGGAACAAGGAATATTAGTTTATCAGAAAAGAATAAATTGGATATTTTATTAGAATTCAAACAAGTTGATTTTGATAAGCCTGTGGCTTTCCCCTTTAGTATTCCAAAGAACTACAGGATTATAAATTAACTTTTTGTAAGAATAAAATTTTGAATATTTAGTGATGAAAAAAATGGCCGTGAAGTGTTCAATGTATATCACTTTGATAGGAACTTTCCTCTTTGCATTTGCCATTCTAGCAAACGGGCAAACAAAAGAAGAGCTTGAAAAAAGAAGAAGAGAAATACAGCAGGAAATTGCATCATTACAAAAAGCACAATCTGAAATATCTAGCGACAAAAAAGCTAGTCTATCTGAGTTAAAACTGCTAGAAAGAAAATTGAGGAGTCGTTATGCAGTTATCGATAACCTGAATGATGAGATGCGCTTGATTGATAATACTATTTTTAATAACAATAGAGAAGTTTATAGGTTAGAAAAGCAACTTGATACACTAAAGCAGCAATATGCCCGCACCATTGAGTATGCCTACAAGAATCGAAGTAATTATGATATGTTGAATTTTATTTTTACTGCCACAAGTTTTAATGATGCAGTGAAAAGAGCAACCTATCTTAAAAGCTACCGTAAATACAGACATGAACAAGTTGATAATATCAATAGGACACAAAAAGAAATAAGTAATCGCATCACTTTGCTAACGCAAAATAAACAAGAAAAGTCAAAAGTAATTGAGGAACAAAATCAGCAGAAAGAATTACTTGAGTCTGAAAAGAAGGAGAAAAATCAGTTTGTTACCAAGCTAAAGGCTCGCGAAAAAGAAATAGAGAAAGAGGTTGCTGCCAAAAGAAAAGTGGAGCGTAGTCTTCAAAATTCAATCGCAGCTATTATCAAACGAGAAATTGAAGCAGCTAAAAGAAAAGCTGAAGAAGATGCAAGGAAAGCTGCAGCTGCTAATGTTGCACCTACAGTTGCAAAGCCAGCTACTACTAGTACTGCCACAGCATCTGTGGCACCAGTAAGAAAAACAAACGTGCTTGAAAATACTCCAGAGGTTACCAAAGTATCTGTAGGCTTTGAGAATAATAGGGGAAATCTTCCTTGGCCAGTAGATAAAGCGACTATTACCTCAAGTTTCGGACGTCAAAGAATTGAGGGTACCAAAATTGAAGAAGATAATGGTGGGATAACCATTCAAACAGAAAGTGGTGCTTCGGTTAAAGCAGTATTTGAAGGAGTTGTTACAACTGTGTATGATGTTGCGGGTAGCCAGACTGTTACCATAAAACATGGTAAGTATTTTACAACCTATTTTAATATGTCTTCTGTAAGTGTATCAAAAGGTGCTAAAGTGAATATGGGTCAAGTAATTGGCCGTGCGGGTGAAAATTTTGATGGAGAAGGTGAGATAGTGTTTATGGTTAACGAAGAATTGCGATTCGTAAATCCTGAGCTCTGGTTAAAACGTAAATAAGAGCTACTTGCCCAGAACTTCTGCGTATAATTTTTCGTATTGCGGAACAATGTTTTCAATATCAAAGTTTTTGGCTTGTTCTCTTGCCGCTTTTCCAAATTGTTTAAGTAAAGGTGGAGTAGATAGAAGTGTAATAGCATTTCTGCTCATGCTTTCTACATCACCAATTTCACTCAAGAAACCATTTTTACCATGTGTTACTATTTCTGGGATACCTCCTGCATCTGTTGCAATTACAGGTGATCCAGCAGCCATGGCTTCAAGTGCCGACAAACCAAAGCTTTCATACTCTGAAGGAAGTAAAAACAAATCAGCAATGGCATAGATATCTTCCATATCCTGTTGCTTACCTACGAAACGCGTAGTTTCAAAAATGCCTAATGATCTACAAAGTTCTTCAGCTGCTGGTCGCTCCGGACCATCACCCACTAGAAGTAATTTTGATGGAATTTCTTTTTGAATCTTATTAAAAGTATAGATTACATCAGCTATACGCTTTACTTTTCTGAAATTGGAGGCATGAAGAATAATTTTTTCTTCATTTGGTGCAATGACTTTTCTAAATGCGTCTATTGGTTTTTTTGCAAACCTTTGGGTATCAACAAAATTATGGATAACATGTATAGGTCGATTTATAGAAAAATTGGATAATGTTTCGGTTCTGAGGTTATCCGAAACAGCTGTGATTGCGTCACTTTGGTTGATTGAGAAAGTAACAACTGGAGCATATGTTTTGTCCCTTCCTACCAATGTAATATCAGTACCGTGTAAAGTGGTTATAAAAGGTATTTCTCGTCCTTCTTGTGCAAGAATTTGTTTTGCCATATATGCTGCAGAAGCATGTGGAATAGCATAATGAACATGAAGTAAATCAACATGGTTGTTGCGCACTACATCCACCATTGTACTAGCAAGTGCAGTTTCATAAGGAGGAAAGTCGAACAATGGGTAGGTTGGAACCCTTACCTCATGGAAAGATAAATTAGCGCTGAAACCAGTAAGTCTTACTGGTTGCTGATAGGTAATGAAATGAATACCATGCCCCTTATCGGCTAATGCTTTACCTAATTCTGTGGCCAACACCCCGCTACCGCCAAAAGTAGGGTAGCAAACAATTCCAATATTCATCTTCATGTAATTCTAATAACGAAAGTAGTAATAATATAGTTCAATTGAGATGACAAGGCTTATTCAAAGCGACAAAAAATCACTAGTTTAGTGCGATAACAACCGACTAAAAATGAAAAAAAGCTTTTTATTTCTTCTGATTGGTTTCCTAGTAATGAATAACGGATATGCTCAGGTTAACCAAGACTCTCTCGTAATCAAAAAGATTTCTGATGATATTTTCATGAATGGGCAAGCCTATAATAATTTGAAATATTTGTGCAAGAAAGTTGGTCCCCGCTTATCAGGTTCTGCAGGAGCTGCTCTTGCTGTTGAACAAACAGCAAGAATGCTAAGAGAGGCAGGTGCAGATACTGTATACTTACAACCTTGTATGGTGCCAAAGTGGGAACGAGGTGCAAAAGAAGTTGGTAAAGCAACCCTAAGCAATGGCAAATCAATGCCATTGAACATAGTTGCATTAGGAATGTCTGTAGGAACACCGGCTGTCGGTATCACTGCATCTGTAGTTGAAGTAAAAAATTTCACAGAATTAGATGCATTGGGAGCTGAACAAATCAAAGGAAAGATAGTGTTTTACAATTACCGCATGGATCCAAGGCATATCAATACTTTCAGGGCATATGGAGAGGCTGGTATTTATCGTTCTCAGGGACCATCCAGGGCTGCGGCTTTGGGTGCTATTGGCGTTATTGTTAGAACGCTTTCACCTGTAATTGATGATAATCCACATACAGGTGCTACTCGTTATGATGAGAACAAACCTAAAATACCAGCAGTTGCAATCAGTACAATTGGTGCTGAAGAATTGAGTAAAGCAATAGCAGCAAAGCAGGTAAAGCAAGTCTATATCAAGACAAACTGTAAGCAATTTGAAGATGTCCTTTCTTACAATGTGGTTGGAGAAATTAGGGGTAGTGAATTTCCTGAAGAGATCATCACTGTAGGTGGTCATCTAGACAGTTGGGATCTTGCAGAAGGGGCACACGATGATGGCACAGGATGTGTTCAGAGTATTGAAGTGTTGAGAGCAATAAAAGCTAATATTGGAAAACCCAAGCGAACTATTCGTGCAGTAATGTTTATGAATGAAGAAAATGGTTTAAGAGGTGGTACGAAATATGCAGAAATAGCAAAAGACGAAAAGAAAAAATTTATCATGGCGATGGAGAGTGATGCAGGTGGATTTACTCCACGTGGCTTTGGGTTTACAGCAAATTCAATGCAGAAAGAAAAGATAATGAGTTGGAAGCCTTTGTTTCATAATTATGGGGCACTCGAATTCAATGAAGGAGGTGGTGGAGCAGATATTGGTCCTTTGCGTGGGTTGGGAACAGCGCTAATCGGACTTAATCCGGATTCTCAACGTTACATGGATTTGCATCATGCTAAGACAGATGTATTTGAAGCAGTAAGCGAAAGAGAGTTGAATCTAGGTACAGTTGTTATGACTGCAATGGTTTATTTAGTTGCACAATACGGCTTGTAATAATTATTGAGTATTTAATTTCCAAAAAGAAAGATAGCAGGTTGTTTGGGTAGCTCTACTGCCTGCTTTTTCCATTCTGCAATGGACTTAGTCTTTATCCATTCTTCATTTGAAGTAAGATGATAGGCAATACAAAGCTTTGTTTCAGGATGCAATGCACTCATGAGAGATTGAAACATTTGGTTGTTGCGGTAAGGTGTTTCAATAAAAATCATGGTACAGCTTTCAGCTTTGCTTTTTCTTTCCAGGTCTTTTATTTTTTTATCTCTTTCAACTGGTGTAATGGGCAAATAGCCTAGGAATTCAAAATGTTGTCCGTTTAGTCCACTTGCCATCAAAGCCAAGAGAATAGAGTTTGGTCCGGTTACAGGATGTACTTTAAATCCATTTTTCTGTGCAGCGGAAATCAATAGTTGCCCTGGATCAGCTATACCCGGACAACCAGATTCACTTACGATGCCAATAATTTTTCCTGACTGAAGAAAATTTCTAAACTCTTTTAAATGCAGTTCTTCTTTGTTGCCAATCTCAAACCAGGTTCTTATATCAATATCAAACGCTTTATCAATTTTTTTAAACGCTCGTCTTGCCGTTCTGATATTTTCTGCAAAAAATACCTCGCATATATTCATTCGATCTTTTACAAGTGTTGGCAAATGACTGTATCCGTCTTCTGCAAGTGCAATAGGTATTAAATATACTTCTCCTTGTTTTGGTTCCATCTTATTGAAATGCCTTGTTGTCTTTAATTTCTTGCATACTGATGGTGGCTGCTATCACTGCATAAGCAGGTGCCAGTACCCATCCTACAATAAGCACGCTATGCATGAGATAGAAAATTATACCATTGCCAATAGCTAATCCTTTGTGTCTGCCAATAAAATCAATACTTTCCTCCATCTTCATTTTATTGCGTTCACAAGAATAGTCTAGCATTGAAAATCCATAATAATAGCACTCAATCAATATGGCAATGAAGGGAGCAATCCAGCCAATGAGAGGGATGAGTGATAAAAAGATGATAGAAAAAATATATACCGACTGCCAAATGGTGTTTCTTACAGCAATTCTCATTCCTCGCGCAACATCTGAGAGGTATTGTTTCATTTTGAAATCGAATGACTTGTTCTCTATAATGGAGGCTGTTTTTTCACTCAAATAGGAGAAGACAGGTGAGCCGATGATTAGCCATATATATTTGAACAATGAAAAATACAAAAGCATCAACAGTAGCCAAAGCATGATTCCTCCAACTGTAAAAAGAAAACCAATCCAACTGTTCTCTAATTTGTTTAACCATCCACTCAAACCTGTATCAATTGTAAGCCATTCAATGGCTGCATTGGCTGATTTGGAAAAGAAGTACATACTAATTGCAAAAAGAATGGCATAGACTATGCCTGGTATAAGAATCCACTTCCATAATTTATGCTTTCGTATAAAATGATGCGCATCAATATAAGATTGTATCGATATGATAATTTCCTTAAGCAATTCTGTTCTTTGAGTGTAGCAAAATACACAAATGATTTATCTTCACCCAAATTGTTCTATTGGAAAAAGCAACAGATTCAAGATGGAAGCCTTTGCTTGCTTTATTAAGCGGACCGTTATTGTTTGCTCTAACTCTTCTTTTTAATCCTTTCAATTTAGATATGCAGGCCAATAATGTTATGGCTGTTGCTTTATTGATGATAGCTTGGTGGATAGCAGAGGCCTTGCCTATGCCAGCAGTCGCCTTGATTCCTTTGGTCTTGTTTCCATTGATGGGAATTGCTAAAATAAGTGAAGCGGCTGCTCCTTATGCCAATGAAGTTGTGTTTCTTTTTATGGGGGGCTTCTTGATAGGACTTGGAATTGAAAAATGGAATTTGCACAGACGAATTGCATTATCTATTGTACAATACACCGGAACAAATGGAAACAGGATCATACTTGGCTTCATATTAGCAACAGGTTTTATTAGTATGTGGTTAAGCAATACTGCAACAACAATGATGATGCTTCCAATAGCAGCATCAGTAATTTCTGTTGTTGTTGCTAAAAATGAAAATAATCCTCAGCTCAGGCATTTTGCAGTCTGCATGATGTTGGCTATTGCTTATGCTTCTAATTTTGGAGGTATCGCAACAATTATTGGTACGCCTCCTAATGTTGCTTATGCATCTTACATCAGTAAGCAATTAAATAATGATATATCTTTTTCAGCCTGGATGTTGATTGGTTTACCTGTTGCGTTGCTTTTGCTTTTTTCTCTTTATTTCGTTTTAATCAAGTTATTTCCAAACAGTATTGATTCTAATGATGAAATGCGGTTGCTTATCAAAAATGAGTTGAATGCACTTGGGCCGATGACTATTCCAGAAAAAAGAGTCTTGTATATTTTTATAACAACAGCATTGTTATGGATCTTTAGAGATTTGATCAATCAATTAGGAATTGTAAAATTAGATGATAACATGATAGCCGTTTTTGGCGGCTTACTCATGTTTGTGGTACCGGCAGGAAAAGGTATAAAACAAAATGAGAGAATATTGGTGTGGTCTGATACTACAAAAATGGCATGGGGTATTTTATTGTTGTTTGGTGGAGGTATAACCTTGGCGGCTGCATTGGAGAAAGCTGGTCTTATTAAAATGCTCGGTGTTTGGTTATCAGGTTTTTCAGGAAGCTCTGTTGTGTTTTTGGTTATTGCAATTACTATAATTTCCTTGTTTATTAGTGAGGTTATGAGCAATGTTGCACAGGTCATTGTATTTGCACCAGTTGTAACGGGTATAGCAACGGCTACAGGGGTTGACCCTTATATGCTTGGGATACCAATGACACTTGCAGCTAGTTGTGCATCAATGATGCCGATGGGTACTCCACCAAATGCTATAGTATTTTCAACAGGGCATTTAAAGCTTAGTGAAATGATGAAAGCGGGACTAATTATGAACCTGATTAGTATTATCTTGATTATTCTTTCAGGATTATTCCTGGTGCCGTTCGCTATAAAATACTTTTAATCTATCTAAGCTTGCGATTTATCACCATAAGCCAGGTCGCCAGCATCTCCTAATCCAGGTACAATGTAACCCTTTGCAGTAAGCTCATCATCTATATCTCCGCACCATATCTTAACATGCGGTTCATGTCTTCTTAAAAAATCAATACCCTCAGTACAGGCTATAACACAGGCAACATGAATCTCTTTTGTCTTTCCCTCTCTTCTCAAATGTTCTATGGTTTTAACCAGTGAAGCACCTGTAGCCAACATGGGGTCACATAAAATTAAAGTCCTGTTTTCTAATGATGGCGAGGCCAAGTACTCTAGACTGATTTCAAAACTTCCGTCACGATGATGCTTTCTGTATGCAGCAATAAAAGCATTATCTGCCTTATCGAAATAATTCAACATACCAATATGCAAAGGAAGTCCTGCTCTTAGAATGGTTGCCAATACTGGCTGATGTTCAAGTACTTTTGATTTGGATATTCCAAGGGGGGTAGTGGTATCAACTTCTTTCCAGGCAAGTGTCTTACTGATTTCATATGCTATTACCTCACCTATCCTTTCAATATTTCTTCTGAAGCGCATTTTGTCGCCTTGCACAGCAACATCTCGCATTTCTGAAATCCAATTGCTGACAAGAGAATGCTTTTCGCTTAAGTTTATGACCATACAATGCTTAATTTCGGGTATTGAACAAATTTAAAGATAATCTATGTTATATCGCGTGATAGGTGTCATGAGTGGTAGTTCTTTAGATGGATTAGACCTCGCTTATGTAGAATTTGAAGAAAAAGGGGGTAAATGGACATTTAATATTGTTGCCTCCAATTGTTATGCATATGACGAGCAATGGAAGAATCAATTAAAAACAGGCCGTGATTTAAAAGCTATTGATTTTGTTTCGTTAGATGCTGAGTATGGGCATCACTTAGGTGATCAAATCAATCGCTTTATACATGAAAAGGGATTGGATTACAAAGTGGGATTGATTGCTTCTCATGGACATACTTTGTTCCACCTGCCTGGAAAATATTCTGTACAAATTGGAAATGGAGCAGCAATTGCAGCAACAACTTCTTTGCCCGTTGTTTCCGATCTTAGATCGCTGGATGTGGCTTTAGGTGGACAAGGAGCACCAATAGTTCCAATGGGAGAACAGTTGTTGTTTCCTGAGTTTAGTTTTTTCTTAAATATTGGAGGCATCTCTAATCTTTCTTTTAAAGGCGAGCAGTTCTATGATGCCTTTGATGTTTGTCCCGCTAATAGAGTACTCAACCAATTGGCTGAAAAGATGAATGTTTCTTATGATAAAGATGGGGCACTTGCAGCAGCAGGTAGAATTAATGAGATATTGCTAGAAAGATTAAATCAACTCGAGTACTACAAAAAAGATTATCCAAAGTCATTAGCCAATGAATTTGGAACTGAAGTGATTTATCCATTGCTTATAGCTGATGGATTATCTACAGAAGATTTATTGGCAACCTATACGGAGCATATTGCTATCCAGGTAGCACAAGCAGTTGAAAAAATAGTGTCAAAACGATCTTTAATTGTAAACCAAGCAAGAATGATGGTTACGGGTGGTGGAGCATACAATGCTTATTTGATTTCACGTCTTAGTCAGCATCTTATGCCTTACGAAATTGAAGTAGTGCTTCCTTCCAATGAAATCATTGAATATAAAGAAGCTTTGATTATGGCTTTGCTAGGTGTATTGAGGTGGAGAGAAGAGGAAACTGTTTTCAGTTCGGTGACTGGTGCCAGAAGGGCGAGCAGTGGTGGTGCTTTTTGGATGGGACAAGATTAAAAAGAAAAGCCCCGAAATTTTCGGGGCTTAATTATAGTTGGTTATTTGTAACCCCATTTTTTCATGATCTCAAGGTCTTCTTTCACACAATCAATTGGCGCCTTCCCTTGGTAGGATTCTTGTTCGATAATGAAATGTTTTGTTCCCCATTTTCTTCCTAAATCAATGATTTCTTTAACAGGAACAATGCCCACATTCAAAATAGTGGATTCATATTTTTCGTGCCCAGCTTTGGATTCAATTTCAGCCTTCACGTGCATTGATTCAAAGCGGCCAGGATATTTTTGCATGATATCAAGTGCTTTAGCTCCACCATTGATCATGTTTCCAATATCCAATTGTTGCATCACTAGTTTTGAATCAGTTTCACCAAGGATGATATCGAATAAAGTTCTATCACCTAATTTTTCACTGAATTCGAAATCATGGTTATGGTAACCAAATTTCATGCCATATTTCTGGCAAAGTTCACCTGATTTATTGAAGACCTCCATCATACCTTTTAAGGCATTGATATCTTTTCTAACAGCCTCTTCCATCCATGGACTGATTACAAACATTTGTCCAACTGATGCTGCATCTTCAACCGTCTGCTTCCATCCATCTGTGAAATCTTTTTTAGTAGCATCCCAATGTTTGGAAGTCATAACGGTATGGCCACTTGGCATCGTCATGCCGAGATCGTTCAATAACTTTTTAAACTCTGATGCAGTCCATCCATAGAATTTTCTGTTGACATAATTAGCATGTTCTACATGCTTGTATCCCATTTTTGATAAGGCCTGAAGTGTTTCTAAAGGTTTTTTACTCATATCTTCTCTGATAGAGTAAAGTTGAATGCCAGTCAGTTCACCTTTTTTTGCTGCTGCAAACAAGTCACTGCTGAAAAATGTTGCGCCTGCTGCTGCGAATGCGCTGTTTCGAATAAAGATTCTTCTTGATTGGTTCATATGGCTGTTTTTATAATTACTAGTAGAGTAATTTACAACAAACTTTTGAAAAAAAATTACAATGCTTGCTAATTCCCTTACAGCCTAATTTCAGAGGAATAGTGCAGTTCTGCTTGATTTTATCTTTTTTAGTCCCGAAGGAGTTCCAGCGTAAACAAGTGATCCTCCATTTTCTCCGGCCTCTGGTCCCAGCTCGATTATCCAATCCGCTGATTTGATGACATCTGTGTTGTGTTCGATCACCAATATGGTATGTCCTTGATCAATTAGGGCATTAAATGAAGTAAGTAGTTTTTTGATATCATTAAAATGTAAACCAGTTGTGGGTTCATCAAAAATGAACATGATTTTATCGGTATTGTTCTTGCCACGTCCTAGAAAACTTGCCAATTTAACCCTTTGCGCTTCACCACCAGAAAGTGTGCCACTTGATTGTCCGAGTTTGACATACCCTAGTCCCACATCAGATAACGGTTTCAATCTTGTTGCGATATCTTTTTCATCTTTGAAGAATTCTATAGCCTCTTCAACCGACAATTCGAGAATATCAAAAATGTTCTTGTTCTTGTATTGCACCTCTAGTACTTCATCTTTGAATTTCTTGCCATTGCAGCTTTCACAGGTAAGTCGTACGTCTGCCAAAAATTGCATTTCAACAATCTGCTCGCCTTCTCCTTTACAGGTATCGCATCTTCCTCCGTCAACATTGAATGAAAAATGTTTGGGCTGGTATCCTCTGATTTTACTCAAGGGTTGTGAAGAGAACAAGTCACGAACACTATCCCAAGCTTTAATATAAGTAACAGGGTTACTTCTGGATGATTTACCAATTGGATTTTGATCCA
Organism: Bacteroidota bacterium; assembly: GCA_041162625.1. Lineage (GTDB taxonomy): Bacteria > Bacteroidota > Bacteroidia > Chitinophagales > Chitinophagaceae > Pollutibacter. The sequence goes on from JBEASE010000036.1 coordinate 12,744, forward strand.
CCATCTCAACTTGTTTGATGGCATCTAACGCGCCTGTAATTTGACTATGTAAACCAGGTTTGTCTCCAACACCTGTTATATGTTTAGATAATGCTGGATACAATATTTTTTTTACCAAAGTTGTTTTGCCGCTGCCACTTACTCCACAAACAACAGTGAAAATACCAAGAGGGAAATCTACATCAACCGACTTTAAATTATTTTCCGTTGCTCCTTGAATAGAGATGAATTGTTTACTAGTTCTTAGCTTTTGTGGAGGCTCTATCTTCAATTCACCATTCAGGTATTTGGCAGTAAGACTTTTTGAAGATTTAATCAATGTTTTATAATCACCTTCGGCAACAACCTCTCCACCTAGGTGACTGGCTAATGGTCCCATGTCAATAATATGATCCGCCTCTCGCATCATCATTTCATCATGTTCAACCACCACAACTGTATTACCAAGGTCCCTGAGATTTTTCAAAACTTTTATAAGCCTTTCTGTGTCTCTGCTGTGCAAACCAATAGATGGTTCATCCAAAATATATAATGAATTAGTCAGGTTACTTCCCAAACATCTCGTAAGTTGAATACGCTGACTTTCTCCGCCACTGAGACTATTGGCTAATCGGTCTAAAGACAAGTAGCCAAGTCCTACATCAAGCATAGTATCTAAACGCTGGTTAATTTCCAATAGCACACGTTTTGCTATCGAAATTTCATGTGCCGTTAGTTTTAGGGATGTAAACCAAACTGCAAGATCTTTTACAGGTAGTTTACACAGCTCACCAATATGCTTATTGTTGATTTTTACATAAAGAGCTTCTTTTCTTAATCTATATCCTTCACAACTGTTACAGGTTGTTCTTCCTCTGTACCTTGATAAAAGTACCCTGAATTGCACTTTATATAAATTCTCCTCTACATCCTTAAAGAAGTCGTTAATGCCATAGGCTTTTTTATGTCCCTTCCATAGTAACTCTTTTTGATCAGTAGTGAGTTCTGCGTAAGGACGATGAATGGGGAAGTTGATTTCCTTTGCACCTTTGATGAATTGATCTTTCCACCAACTGAGCTTTTCTCCTTTCCAAGGTGCTACTGCTCCGTCATAAATGCTCAAACGGTGATTGGGGATGACCAAGTCGGGATCAATACCTAAAATTTGAGAGTAACCTTCACAAACGGGACAAGCACCAAAGGGATTGTTGAATGAAAAGAGGTTAGGTACAGGTTCTTCAAATCTCATACCATCCAACTCAAAGAGGTTGGAGAATTTTTTTAGCTGATCGTTGTTCTTTTTTATAAATAGAGATCCTTCACCTTCATAAAAGGCAAGAGAAAGCGAATCATTTATTCTGTTTTCTTCATCTTCATCGAAATCTTTGGCAACAAACCTATCTATTAATAAATAATCTTCTTCCGTTGGTTTCCATCTTTTCTCTTCAAGCAAGTCTTCAATTTGGGTAATCTCAAGGGTATCACAATTAATTAATCTTGAGAAACCTTTTTGCATGAGTATACTTAATTCTTCATTTGGTTTTCTGTTGGCATGCGTTTTGAATTTACACAGCAAGTAAAGCTTGTCACCTGCTTTAGCTTTTTTCATGAATGCAAGAACATCTTGAACATCTTGCTTTTTTACTTCCTCACCAGATATGGGTGAATACGTTTTGCCAACACGTGCAAATAAGAGTCTGAGGTAGTCGTAGATTTCAGTCATGCTACCAACAGTAGAACGTGGAGTTCTTGTAACTACTTTTTGTTCTATGGCAACAGCGGGACAAAGTCCGGATATATGATCAACATCAGGCTTATCCATACGCATCAAAAACTGTCTTGCATAAGCACTTAAACTCTCTGCATATCGTCTTTGACCCTCTGCAAACAGTGTATCGATGGTCAAAGATGATTTTCCGCTACCGGAAACACCCGTAACAACAGTGAGTTTTCCCCTAGGTATTTTTACGAATACGTTCCGTAAGTTGTGCACGCGTGCACCTTGTATAAATACAGGCTCGTTTTTTTCAACATTCTTGATTGATTCCTTCTTTTCCTTTACTGGTGAGGCTTTCGACATATTATGCTGCAAATATAGTTTCTTAAGTGTTTACGTAGATCTACGAACGTGTTAACAATGCTTTGACATTTTAACGCTTAGAGCGCTTACAAAAATTTACGTAATCGTGAAAAATACATTCTTCAAAATTTTGCCCACCTCACGATAAGTCTAGTTTTGACATGTGATATCGCAAAAACGACGTCACCAAAAAATCCAAATCCATTCTAAAAAACCATTTTATGAGATCCAATTCCAACCTAACTGATCAACAACTGATTCAGCTTTTTGTTAACGGAGATTCTAGTGCGCTAGAAGATCTAATTAACAGGCACAAAGACAGAATTTTCACTTCTATTGTTATCCTTTTAAAGGATAGGAGCTTAGCTGAAGACATTTTCCAGGAAGTATTCATTAAAATCATTGACACACTAAGAAGTGGAAGCTATACCGATGAGGGTAAATTCTTGCCTTGGGCATTGAGAATAGCGCATAATATGTGTGTAGATCATTTCAGGAAGGTTAAAAGGACTCCAGTGGTTAACCACAATAGTGATAATTATGACATTTTTGAAACCATCAATTTGTCAGAAGAAGGTGCTGAATCTAAAATCATGAGATCTCAGAGCCATGAGCGTGTTAGACAAATGCTTGATTTACTTCCCGAAGACCAAAGAGAAGTGATCGTAATGAGGCATTTTGCGAACCTCAGTTTCAAAGAAATAGCAGAAAAGACCAATTGCAGCATCAATACAGCGCTTGGTAGAATGCGTTACGGTTTGATCAACCTTAGAAAGTTAATGGTTGAGCAACAAGTAGCACTTTAATTGTAGAATGGTTTTCTCATAAATAGGAAATTGGGGCCAGCGATGGTCCCTTTTTTATTGCTTCGACTTTTCAAAAGCCTCTAAGCCACACTTTAACCAAGCCGCGTATTCGGAAGCATTGGGCACATATCCCACCGGAGCCGTAAGCAGTTGTTCTTTAGGCGATAATGCTACATACCAAGGTTGGGAACTTGCATTGAAATTTTCAGTCTGAAACAAACTCCATTTGGTACCAATACTACTGATATTCACTTTAACCCCTGATTTTGTGGTGTATACCTGTTGTTGATCTATGGGAAGTGTGGCTTTATCATCAACATACAGTGAAACCAGGATGTATTTTTCCATCAGTGCTTGTACTTCTGGTTTGGTCCAAACATTTTCTTCCATTTTTCTGCAATTCACACAAGCCCATCCCGTAAAGTCGATTAACAAAGGTTTATTTAGTTTTTTTGCAAGTTGCAGCGCCTCATCATAATCTTTGATGGGTTCATCACAATTGATGGGTTGTTCGTAGATGCTATAGCAAACTGGAGGTGGGAAACCACTGACTAAGCTAATATTGGCTTGTTTGGTATTGGTAACACCAGGGGATATGTAGAGTGTAAAAATAAGAACCCCAAAAGCAATGATTTTTCTTGTCCATCCAATTTTCTGATCCTTTGAATCGTGTGGAAACCGGATCCATCCCATGAGGTAAAGGAAGAGTCCCAAGAAAATGATGATCCAAATACCAAAGAATATTTCTCTTTTGATAATCGACCAATGTGCAACCAAGTCTGCATTGGAAAGGAACTTTAAAGCAAGCGCTAATTCAATGAATCCAAGTACCACTTTAACCGTATTCAGCCAGCTTCCGCTTTTTGGTAAGGAGTTCAACCATTGTGGGAAGAGTGCAAATAAGGCAAATGGTAATCCTAGTGCAACGCCAAAGCCAGCTAATCCTGCTGTTAATGGCCATGCTCCTTCAGTAGCAGTACCAACCAATAAGGTTCCCAAAATTGGACCGGTACAAGAAAAAGAAACAATAGCTAGTGTGAGGGCCATAAAAAATACACCTGC
>JBEASE010000098.1:0-8781 GCA_041162625.1 Bacteroidota bacterium
GAATGCCTACAATATTGAATGAAAATTTAGCACAAGAATGGCTACAAGAAGAATTAAATGAATCTCGTATCAAAGAAATTGCCAATTTTCAGTTGGCTGCAGAAGAGATGGAAGCCACCTCTATCAAAAAAGATTTTAAAATCGCCGCTCACCCTCAAGAGAAGTTTATTTATGCAGAACTCCCATCTCTCAATCAATTAGAGGGATTTTCCAACGAGCTTCCATTTGTATGACCCTCCCTCCAACACAATACCCCAATAATCAAAAGATCCTGTACTTCTATCCCCTGCTGCATTTAGGAGCAATGGTCCGGTTATACCGAAATATTTACTCGACTCAATATTGAATATTTTCTTGGTTAAATCATAAGAGGTATTTGTTATCGGCATTGCAGTTACTGTTTTAGCAATTACCTAAATAACATCAAAAGCAACTAACGCATATGCATCAGGCTTGGCATACATAGTTTTGGCTAAAGCGGGACCTTCAACTGCGTCACCCGGACAAAACCTTAATTTGCAACAGCAGTATCCAATTTTGTATCAAAAACTACCCCAGAAAATTTCAGATTGGTTCATTTTTCTTCCAAATAAGCATTAACACCATCTATTGCCAAATCACTTGCGAAGATCTTCATCACAAAACAAAATGCCAATAGTACTCTTCTCATATTTTGATTTTCAAACGCAAATTAAGTTCAATATTATCACTGTACGTTTAGCACAGCATTAAGATTTCAACAACATCACCAGCGAACCAACAATTGTTAAACCAATAACTAATTTTCGATAGTGTTCGTCTTTAATTTTATCTACAAATCTCACCCCAGCCCAAAATCCCAATAACAAAACAGGAATCAAATACAGATCAATTTCTAAAGTATTACCATTGATGTTCTTCCAATAAAAAAGTTGAAAAGGAAACTTAAACCAGTTCATAAATAAAAATATCCATGCTCCTGTTCCTATAAATACGTTCTTATTCACCCGCATGGCCAAGAAATAGAGATTTGCAAATGCACCAGCCAAATTACCAATCATGGTAGTGAACCCAGCTGCCAACCCATTTCCAATTGCAAAAGCAGGATGATTAGGTACCTCTTTATTTTTTCTAAATTCCATAATCAACACAATAACAATCGTCACCAATACTATACCGGACATGATTTTTCTAAATAACAACTCATGCATATCTTTTCCCAAAAACACCCCTAATAAAACACCAATAATCATCCAAGGGGCTAGCTTCCAGAAAAGAGACCAATCAGCATACCTTCTATAATAAGCCACTGCAGCAATATCAGCACATAACAATAAAGGCAATACTATCCCTGTAGATGTTTTACTTCCAAACACAATTGCCATTAAGGTTACATTCAGCATATCAATACCCTTCACTCCTCCCTTTCCCATCCCTATGAGAAAAGTAGCAACAATTACCAATAACCAATCACCTATACTTAATACCTCTTGCATTAACTTATAATTGAAACTAATTGAATTATAGAGTGTAGTTATAAAAATAAAAATGCTGATGAAATGAATTCCATCAGCACTTATAAATTAGCTAGTGATTAATTTTTTTTGATAGGTGTGCAATGTTCTGCTAATATTTTAACTTCCCCCTTACGCTTAACTATAGTAACGCTACAGCGCTGCCTATCGTTAAATTGCTCACCATGATAATATCCCTCGCCTTTCCATATAGTACTAACAACAGCCGCATTTCCATCAAGTTGAACAACAAAATTTTCACGCTCCATATTTTGTAGCGTATACACATCAGAACCTGCTGTTGCCACTAGTTTTGAACGGTTGAAGGTATAACCCGACTGCGTAAAGTAGACATAGTGCTCAGATAAAACAGAATCTACTATGGCCTCATTCTTATTTTTCCAACCCTCATCAAATTTATTGATAACAGCCAATACCTCTTCTTCAGTAAGTACTTCTTCAATATTTTGCTTTTTGTTCATAGAACCTGAACAACCAACAAAAAGTAATACCGAAAAAATAAAACCCAATTTCTTCATGATTCAATAATTTATTTTACTCTTACGGCAACCACATCAAACATATCCATCAAACTACCAGTAGCGGTATTCTCATCTTTCTTTGTAATAGTGATAGTAATATCATAACCCATAACTGAAAAAGACATTTTCAAAGCTGCACCATCAAGCTCAACATTGCTCATGGCTTTTTCTTCCTTAGATTCTGGATCTACAAAAGTTCCTTTTATTTTACCATCCTTCGATTCAAATTTAACGGGAATAGTTACATCGCCATTAGGAGTACCCTTTGCAGTCGCATTCCACTTACCCATAAAATAAGCTTCAACAGCACTTGCACCACCATTGGTTGCTCCACCAGTTACACGAACTGCCTCCACATCGAACATACCCAGCAATGAACCAGTCGCAGTATTATCGTCTTTCTTCGCTAAAGTAACTGTCACATCATAGCCAGCGATATTAAACCCAAAAGTCAACTTATCACTATCCATATAAGCAGTATCCATTGCCTTTTCTTCTTTAGACTCTGGATCTGTATAAAATCCTTTCAATGCAACACCATTTTTTTCAAAACGTGCAGGCAAAGTAACATCTCCATTAGGTGTACCTTTTACAGTAACATTCCATTTGCCTAAGAAATAAGCTTCAGTAACACTTTGAGCTTGTACGCTATTTACTGTAAGTGCCGTAAAAGCGATAAATAGAAAGGCATAAATTGATTTCATTGTGTTTTTATTTTTAGTATGCTAAAATTACTGATTTTTTTTAAGCTCGCTTACCCGCTCATCAACTCATTTTACCAGCGCATCAAACAAAATCTCCACTGGATGAAGGGCGTGCGACTGAGTACCGTCCTTAATCTGGTGCCTACAGCTTGTCCCAGGCGCTGCAACAATAGTATCTGCAGATTTATTCCTTACCGCAGGGAACAATACCAACTCCCCAATTTTCATGGAAACATCATAATGCTCCTTTTCATAACCAAAAGATCCAGCCATACCACAACATCCTGAAGGAATTGACTCAACTGTATAGTTTTCAGGAAATGATAATAGCTTTTGTGTGGCAGCTAATGAGCCGACTGCCTTTTGCTGACAATGTCCGTGTAATATCACCTTAGTCTCTTCCGCAGTAAATGAAGATTTATTGATTCTCCCTGCTTCAATTTCACACACTAAAAATTCATCGATGTAAAAACTGTTTTGTGCTAATAACTTAGCCTGTTCTAATTGATCATCGGTCGCTAAATCTGGATACTCATCCCTAAAGGTTAAAATTGCCGAAGGTTCAATGCCCACTAGTGGCTGTTCTGCAGTCACTAAACCACTAAACAATTGAATATTTTGGTTGGCTATTTCTTTTGCTTTTCTTACCAAACCTTTCGACAACCAAGTTCTACCACTTTCATTTGCATTAAGGAGTTGAATAGCTTTTATACCAATATGCGCATCATTATAATTAGTGAACTCATCACAAAAAAAGTAAACCGACTTATCGTATTGTTTTAAATCTTGTATCAGTTGATGCTTTTTAAACCAACTTCGTAGAGTTTCTTTAGCTAAATGCGGTATACTTCGATCAACAGCAAATCCAGAAAGCTTTTTGATAGCACTTCCAATCAACTGATTGTCCATCGCCCAATTGTACAACCCGGGTGCAATAGACCCCAATTTGGCAGTCGATGTGAAATTAGCAATCAACCAACTTCTAAACGGAACACCATTCGCATCATAATAATGTTGTAAGAATTCTGCCTTTAGCTTGTTAGAGGGACATTCACTTTTACATGCCTTACAACTCAAACACAAACTCATCACATCATAAATCTCTTTATGATCATATCGATTTTGTTTGTCCGAATGCGTTAGAAACTCTCTTAAAATATTTGCTCTTGCCCTCGTAGTATCTTTCTCATTTCTCGTTGCCATATAAGAAGGACACATCGTACCTCCCGACAAATGTGTTTTTCTACAATCACCTGAACCATTACATTGCTCGGCATGCTGCAAAATATTTTGCTGATGAAACCTAAATATCGTTTTGAACTCAGGCGTAAATTGTCCGGGTACATACCTCAACATCGTATCCATCGGAGGCGTATCCACAATTTTATTCGGATTAAAAATATTATGCGGATCCCATACTCTCTTAATTTCTTTCAACAACTGGTAATTTTTCTCACCTACCATTTGCTTGATAAATTCTCCTCTTAACCTACCATCACCATGTTCACCACTCAACGAACCTTTGTATTTTTTTACCAAAGTCGCTACTTCCTCAGCGATTGTTCTGAAGAGTTGATTACCCTCCTTTGTCTTTAAATTGATAATAGGTCGTAAATGAAGTTCCCCCGATCCGGCATGGGCATAGTGTACTGAGTATAACCCATGTTTTTGTAGAATCTCATTAAACTCCCTGATATAGGCAGGAAGGTCTTCTACATCGACAGCAGTGTCTTCAATAACAGGTACAGCTTTTTCATCACCGGGCAGGTTACTCAATAATCCCAATCCTGCTTTTCGTAGCGACCATATTTTTTTTGAATCAGCACCAAACAAAAGAGGAAAATGATAACCGAGGTTAGCAGCACGCATGTCTGCTTCTACCTGATTGGCTAAAGCTTGTATTTGTTCTCTTGTCTCTCTTACAAACTCAATAACTAAAATTGCACCTGGATCTCCCTGCACAAAAAATCTGTTCTTGCTCTGCTCGATATTTCCTTTTGTACACTCTAAAACATAATGATCAATCAGTTCACTTGCACTGGGCTTGTATTTCAAGCCAATCAGATTGGCACGAAGCGATTCATCAATGGTATTAAAATGCACACACAGTAAACCAGTTTCTTTCGGTGGCGCAGGCACTACATTCAATTTGATTTCAGTGATAAATGCAAGGGTTCCTTCAGATCCAGCTATCAAAGAACAAAAATTAAAATCTGGCCCACCTGCTTCAAAAGGAGCCATGTCGATCAGCAAATCGACTGCATAACCGGTATTCCTTCTTTCAACAGTTTTTTTAGGAAACTCTTTCCTGATTTCCTGTTGATGTTCATAGTTGCCCAAAAGCGACCTAACTGATTTATAAATTGAGCCTTCTAAAGTATTTAATTCGCATTTCTGGTGAAACGTATCTAAATCTATTGCACTAAATGTTGCTTCAGATCCATCGCTCAATAAAGCCTTTACTTCCAATAAGTGTTCCCTAGTGCTTCGATATACAACAGAGTTAGAACCACAAGAATTATTTCCCACCATCCCACCAATCATTGCTCTGTTAGCAGTGGATGTTTCCGGACCAAAAAATAACCCATGTGGCTTGAGAAACAAATTCAACTCATCTCTGATCACACCAGGCTGAACCCTTACCCAGCCCTGCTCTTTATTGAATTCCAATATTTGAGTAAAATGTTTTGAAACATCTACAACAATTCCATTACCAACTACCTGACCAGCCAGCGATGTTCCTGCGGCTCTAGGAATAAGTGAAGTTCTCTCAGTAGAAGCAAACTGTATTAAACGTTTTAGATCAATTTCCGACTTAGGAATAGCCACCGCCAATGGTAACTCTCGATATGCAGATGCGTCAGTAGCATACAATGTGCGCATGGTCTTGTCATAAAATAAATCCCCTTCAAGATCCCTAGCTAATTTTCTCAATTTTTCAATCATGCTTATCCTTAGTGATGCAAATTTACCAAAACAACATGGATTCTACTTAAGATTCCTAGATCAATAATGAGAATTAAAGTGTTTTATATAACGTTTCTTCTTAAATTTAAATATGAACAATAATCGCAGAAACTTTATCAGAAAAATCAGTGGCTCTGCTGCAGCGTTGGCAGTCGGCTCTACTCTCCAGGCAAATGAAAAAACAGGAACTGTTGAATTGAAAAGCAACATGAAAGTTGCGCCAGGCGATAAAATCCGAATTGGATTGATAGGAGCGGGTATTATTGGTCATTATGATACTGATACTGCTTTAAAAGTGCCAGGTATTGAAATAGTTGCTGCCTGTGATTTATATCAAGGCCGACTTGATTACGCTAAAGAAAAATGGGGCAATGGCTTATTTACAACCCGCGATTACAGAGAAATTCTCAACAGAAAAGATATTGATGCTGTTTTGATTTGTACACCAGACCACTGGCATCAACGTATTGCAATAGATGCACTTAATGCTAGCAAACACGTCTATTGCGAAAAACCTATGGTTCAAAAAATTGAACAAGGTTATGGAATTATTGAAGCACAGAAAAAATCAAAAAAAGTATTTCAAGTTGGAAGTCAGCGTGCCAGTGCTTTAGCTATTATTGAAGCAAATAAAGTGCTGAAATCAGGTGCAATTGGTGAATTAACATATATACAGGCATTTTGCGATAGAACAGATATCAGAGGTGCATGGCATTATTCTATTCCGACTGATGCGAGTCCGGAAACCGTTGATTTCGACCGCTTCTTAGGCGATGCTCCAAAAGTTCCATTTGACGCAAAACGTTTTTTCAGATGGCGCAATTATAAAGACTATGGCACAGGCGCAGCTGGTGATCTTATTGTCCATTTGCTAACAAGTGTGCATGTAATTACTGGTTCACTTGGACCAAGTTCAATTTATAGTCTCGCTGATCTTAAGCTTTGGAAAGACGGAAGAGATGCCTATGATATGGTGAATGCATTGATGAATTATAAAGAAGCAAAAGAACACAATGCCTTCCAGGTTTCTACCCGTGTTAACCTCACTGATGGTGAAGGTAAAAGCGGATTTGGTCTAAAAGTAATTGGGACAGAAGGAGTGATTGACATAGGATGGAATAATCTTACTGTGAAATCCCTCAAACGCAAAGCTGCCCCAGGTTATGGCGGATATGATTCTTATGAAAGTTTTTCGGCAAAACAAAAAGCAGAATTTAAAAAATGGTACGCTAGTGAATATGGTGATGATATGGGTGGATATGATTTTATAAGAGAAACCAAATTTGATTCTCCTAAAGGATACGATGACCGCTTGGATCATATGATTAGCTTTTTCAATGGTATCAGGACAGGCAGTGCAATTGTTGAAGATGCATCATTTGGCCTAAGAGCTGCAGCACCTTCTATTGCATGTAACCTTAGTGCTGAATTAGGTAAGCCTATTCAGTGGGATCCGGTTAATATGAAATTAGTTTAGAAATTAATAAACAGGGAAAAGGTAATAGGAAATACTAATTTCGCCAATCCCATAGCACAAGGTCAAAGCGTACACCGTCATAAACAAGCGTATCAATCACTTGAAAATCCGATTTTTTATGTGCATTTAAGGAACGAGTATTCGCTTGTGCAACATCAGTGATTAAGTATTCGTATTCAGACGAAAGACAATCGCGATAATAATCATACATTTTTTTAACCAACCCCTTCCCCCTGTATGCTTCAGCAACACAAAGTTGTCCAACCACTACATAATTAACTTCTTTCAACAATTGCCCTTTATAAGATTTAGTATCAATAACATTGAATAAATCAGCTATCAAATCATGCCCATTTCTGATTTCTTTAGTAGCCACCAAAGCATAACCTACAACCTTATCTCTATCTTTTGCAATGATTGAAGGAGATACATCATGCATTGCATTCAAATACTCCAACGTATATTCAGCAGTTAGAAATCCTTGAGATAAGGCAGTTTCACTATCAATGTTTTTTTTGAGATTTAGTGCTTGTAAATCCTTAATACCAATTAATTCTTCTAAATCAGTCACGCGCTTAATCAGAACAGACATAACTCTTCTTAATATATAATTTTAAAATTGTATACAACTAGAGAATTCCAGCTCTTAACAAAGAGGCAACAGATCTAGTTGTCCATCCTTTTGCTATTGCCTCATAATTATTTTTCAACTTAAACTCATAGACTGTATTCCAATGTGGAGTTTCGCTGTTTCTGTTGTAGAACTCCGACTTCAACTGTAATACATCTACCATTTTTGGTCCACCTGCTAAAGGAACATTACCTCCCAAATAAGCTGTAAAAAATCCAATGCGAACAGGAACAGCAACTCCTGCGCTTAATGTAGGTGTGTTCTGAATTTTAGTATCCTCTCTCATTACTGAGAATACAACAACTGCATCAACTTGCAATTGATCTGCACGAGCCAATATGGCCTCGTTAGAAGCCAAATCTGAATCCTTGAAATTTAAATAGGAGGTAATGGCATTTATTCCTTTTTCGCGTAAAGCCAATACAGCATTATCTTCTACCATATGTTTAATCTCTTTGTCGCTGATCTTAGCTAAAACAGCAACCTTCCTGTACTCAGGCTTTGAATACTCTGGAGACACCCAACTATTGAGTACTTTTTGAGAGAACACGGGACCAATTGTTATTAAAAACAATCCGAGAACGAAGAGATATTTTTTCATGTTAGTCGTTTTGTTACTTAATGTAAAGAGTAAAATGTCTTTGTATAAGTTAATACTAATTTAAATCAGTTTATAATTTTTAAATGTAAAAGGTCTTATGCCAGTATATTTCTCCAACAAATACAAAAAGTATTTCTTAGGCGTAAACCTCTTCTTTGTTACATCAACTTGTAACTCCCAATTCTTGTCATTAATCCTTTTCTGCATTACAACAGGATGCGTGCCATTGAACTTTTCCAATGAATCAAATTCATCATAATTAAAAACACCTTCCATATTATCTAATCTCTCTTTCATGGCCTTCCCCATCCAATTGGTACTCAAGTTCCGTAATTTTTTATCCATCAATACTGGATTTTTCACCCA
>JBEASE010000037.1:0-16215 GCA_041162625.1 Bacteroidota bacterium
TTAAGTGTTGGTGAACCTACTGAATTGATTTATGAATACTGTGGATGGTCTTGTGAACATCTTCCAGAAAACAAACCCAGGTACCTCATGGGAGTTGGCACACCAGCAGATTTACTCGAATGCATTGCTCTTGGAGTAGATATGTTTGATTGTGTCATGCCTACTAGAAATGGAAGAAATGCCATGTTGTTTACAACACAAGGTATTATCAATATCGACAACAAGAAATGGGAATTCGATCATAGTGTGATTGACCATGAATTAGAGAATAACATATCCTCCTATTATTCGAAATCCTACTTAAGGCATTTGATCAAGAGCAAAGAACTTTTAGGTTTAACCATAGCCAGTATTCAAAACCTTGCCTTCTATTTATGGCTAGTAAAAGAGGCCAGAATTAAAATAATGGATGGTTCTTTTTATGGTTGGAAAAAAGATATTCTACCAGTTATCACCAGACGACTTTAATTTAATTGCATTGTATACATTTGAATTAGAACTATTGAAACTACCCATAATGAAAAATTGCTTTACACTCATTTGTTATCTATTTCTTTTTGTCACAGTAAATGCGCAGACTAAAGATCTTTTTGAAAAACAACTTTTTGTTGTTGGAGAAGATACACTCCCATGCAGAATATTGACGCCAATCAATTTTCAAATAGGAAAAAAATATCCGCTGGTCATATTCTTACATGGCGCTGGAGAAAGAGGAAGTGATAATAGTGCGCAATTACAATGGGGTGCAGATCTTTTTTTAGATTCATTGAATAGAGCAAAATATCCCGCTATTGTAGTATTCCCTCAGTGTCCTGCAAACGATAAATGGGCTGAATACAATAAAAATCCCAATGCTGATAGCACTGGCTACCTGTACACTAGTGATGCGCCAATAAGAAAATCATTGAAATTGGTGAGTCAATTTATTGATACCCTTTTATCATCTGGACAAATAGACAAATCTAGAGTTTATCTAGGCGGCTTATCTATGGGTGGATTTGGTACTTATGAATTACTCTGGAGAAGACCTCAAACATTTGCTGCTGGATTTCCAATTTGTGGCGCTATGAATCCAGCACGTGTAAAAGACTTCAGAAAAAATTTACCTCTATGGATTTTTCATGGAGATAAAGATCCAATCATCTTTGTTGCAAATTCAAGATTGATCTCAAATCTTACTAAAAAAACAAACTCAAATGTTAAGTACACTGAATACCCAGGTGTTGGTCATGATAGCTGGATAAACGCGTTTAAAGAACCAACTTTATTACCTTGGCTATTTTCACAACGACTCAACCCAACAAAATAATCAAAGATTAATTGAACAGCCCAATAAGAAGTTTCTGCCCGGTGCTGGATTGAAAAATCTACCGCCAAAAGCATTGATATCATTTCCAAGGCTATATTGCTCATCGCTTAAATTATCGGTGAGTAAGAAAATATCAATTGCCTTATTTCTGATGTTTCCTCTCCAGCCTAACTTATTTTGCCACAAACGATAAGCAGATGCTTTTACTGAGTTCGCATCATTCAAAGGCATGCTGCCGGTATAATTAAAATTGAAATTGAAGTAAAAGTGATTGAAGAGTTCTGCATTTAATCCAATGATCAGCACTTCTTCAGGAACCCCAGTTAGCTTATTCCCCTCATAGTTATTATTACCTAAGCGATATTCGCCAAACTTAAAGTCATTCAAAGTATATGCACTAAAAAGCTGCAAATAATTCAATGCCTTTCCCTCTATTCGATTAAGTACAATCCAGTTGAATTCTGCTTCAAGTCCTTTTTGAACCGCAGCTCCAGCATTGGTGAAATATTCAGCACCAGCCACATTAGTTTGCCTCACTATCGCATCCCGTAAATCAAATTGAAATACAACTGTGCTGAAAAATATTCTTCCACGATCTGCAGACCACTTAAAACCCAGTTCTTTGTTCCACCCATATTCTGCTTGCAATCCTGTAAAGGTTCCTCCTGCTGAAGGCCTAATCTCAGCTATCGTTGGAGATGAATAACCTTTCGATAACTGAGCGTAAACTGTAATATTTTTCGAAGGGAAAATACTCATCGCGAACCTTGGCAAAAATTGATTCCCAAATGTAATCGGTACTTTACCATTAGCAGGAAGACCGATTGTTCTCTCAATATTATACCCAAAATAATTATAACTGAAACCAGCTTGTATCTTCAAAAATTCAAAAGGATCAATATTGAATTGTGAAAAAACAAATTGCTGTTTCACCTTTACATCATCTCTAACAAGATTAGCATCCGGTACACCTGCTTTATTGCCGGTACTATCAATTCTGTAATCGCCACGCTGCACTTCAATTCCTGTAATCCATTGATGGGGTATTCCATTCTGTTGCTCGTAAACCAACTTTGTGCGAATACCTAAGTTAATTTCGTTGCGCTTTTCGTAATTGGTAATGAATGGATTCTTAAAAGATGTGTATGAAGTAGAAAACGAAGTGACTGTTTTCCATTTATCTGAAAGTTGATAGGTATTAGAGAAACCAAAAAACGCAGTTGTATTAAATATTTGGGCATTTTGTGTTTGAGCAGATGGCAATGTAGGTGTAGCTGGACGAGCCTGCTTTGGATTGGCCAAGACTTGAGCTTGATTTAGTCCTCCTGGTGTCTGATAATTCAACCTTGAAAGCAATACCAAAAAATCACTGCTTAATTTTCGATTTTCTTTGAGTTTAAATCGTAATTGAAGATTGTCTTTTTGCAATCTACTTTGATCTCTATATCCCCTTGATTGGCTATGCGTTTGCAATGCACTCAACAGGTATGTATCGGAATTCTTTTGAAACTGCGCAGATTGATGAATTGTGCCAAAACTACCAGCAGCAAATTTTATTTGAGCAGCACTTGTATCATTTAATTGCTCATTCATTAAACTATTTCCAGATAATAAAACAGCACCTCCAGTTCCTGCACCATAGATACTTCCAGCGGGACCTTTAAGTATCTCAGCGCGACTGATATTGTTTACATCCAATAAATTCAAGTAAGTATTACCCCCTGCATCAGTTAACAAGAAATCATCCAAATACAACTTCACATTACGTACACCAAAAGGAGACCTCAATAAACTTCCTCTTATCGATAACCTGTAACTTCCAGGCGACCTCTCTTCCATTCTAACCCCTGGCACATTATTGAATGCAGGCAATAAACTATAGGAAGCGTTACGCTGGAGCGCTTGTTTATTCAAAACGGAAATAGCTGTAGGTACTTGGAGTAATTTCACTTTTGATTCAAAACCTTTTACAACTACTTCCTGAACATTTATAATGGAATCTGTTTGGGCCTGTATTTGGCCTAGCTGTATTGAACAAAATAGAGATATAAAAAATAGTGCCTTTTTCAAGGACCTATTTTTTAATATACATTACCTCTTTTACCAATTTTACAGTTCTAGGAACATCAGGAAGATAACCTGCTACAAGATTTGGTGCATAGTGCATTGGTGCATCTGCTGCTGTTATTCTTCTGATAGGTGCATCGAGGTAATCGAAACCTTCTTTCTGGATCCTATATGTGATTTCAGAAGACACAGAAGCGAAAGGCCATTGCTCTTCAACAATCACTAATCTGTTGGTCTTCTTCACACTTTCAAGAATGGTATACCAGTCGAGGGGACGAATAGTACGCAAATCAATCACTTCTGCACTGATACCCTCTTTCTCCAATTCTTCTGCCGCAGCCAATGCAACTTTCATCATTTTATTAAAGGAAACGATGGTTACATCTCTACCTGGTCTCTTGATATCAGCCTTACCAATTGGAATTAAATATTCTTCTTCTGGTACTTCACCTTTATCACCATACATTACCTCACTTTCCATGAAAACAACTGGATCGTCGTCTCTGATGGCACTCTTTAACAATCCTTTTCCATCATATGGGTTAGAAACAGAAATTACTTTCAAACCAGGAATATTGGCATATAAACTTTCAAAAGCAGTTGAATGCTGAGCCCCAAGTTGTCCAGCTGATCCATTTGGACCTCTGAAAACAATCGGACAACCCACTTGACCACCACTCATAGCCAACATTTTAGAAGCAGTATTCAGAATCTGATCCAATGGCAAAACCGCGAAATTCCAGGTCATATATTCCACAATTGGCCTCAAACCATTTTGCGCAGCGCCCACTGCAACAGCAGTAAATCCGAGCTCCGCAATAGGAGTGTCAATCACACGCTTTGGCCCAAACTCATCTAACATTCCCTGACTCACTTTATAGGCACCATTGTATTCAGCAACCTCTTCACCCATGAGAAAAACACGCTCATCTCTTCTCATCTCTTCCTGCATGGCCTCTCTTAGCGCCTCTCTAAAAGCAATGATTCTTCCCATAATAACAGATTTTGTGATGCAAAAGTATTGCATGGAAGGAAATGTGCAAAATAAAAACCCCGCACTTGCGGGGTTCATATTTCCAGGCGTTTTTTACACTTATTGGCTTCATAGTCAGGACGCCTGTGGATTTTCTTAGAACAGTCATACTGTTCAAGGATAGTTGGATATACGGATTTTCAAGAACTGGAACTGGATTTTACTAAAAGTTGATAGTAATTACTACTATTCCCCTCCTAGCAATGTAAACCTAAGAAAGGTTGACGCCAAAGAAAAACTTTTACGGATGGAATTTAAAAGATTACGTATTTCTGCTGAATTGCCTTAACGGGGCACACGCAAGACCATGGCTGAAGCACCCCCTCCTCCATTACAAATTCCTGCAGCACCATAAGTAAAATTGTTTAGACGCATTGCATGAATAAGGGTTACAATTATTCTAGCACCACTACAACCTAGTGGATGACCCAGTGAAACAGCACCTCCATGTATGTTCAAATATTCTTGATGAATGCCTAACCTTTTTGCATTTTCAATAGATACAACTGAAAATGCTTCGTTGATTTCCCAGAGTTCAATTTGTTCTTTCGATAAACCGGCTTTTGCAATGGCCTTGGGGAGAGCTAAAGCTGGACTTGTTGTAAACCATAGAGGCTCTTGTTCAGCATCGGCATAACCCATGATAACCGCGATTGGATTTAATCCTAAAGCATCTGCTTTTTCTTTGGACATGAGCACCAATGCAGCTGCACCATCATTCATAGTACTCGCATTTGCAGCGGTGACTGTTCCTTCTTTTTTGAATGCGGGGTGTAGCGTTGGTATTTTTTCAAAATTGACTGCCCAGGGCTCTTCGTCTTTATCCATTATTACATCAGGACCTTTTTTCTGTGGGATGGAAATGGGAATTACTTCTTCATTGAATGCACCTTTTTCCCAAGCAGCTTGAGCCCTCTTATATGCTTCAATTGCATAAGCATCTTGCTCCTCCCTAGAAATTTTACATTCAGTTGCACAATGTTCAGCGGCTAACCCCATTGCTTGTTTATCATAAGGATCAGTCAGCCCGTCTTTAGCCAACCCATCAATTATATTTCGATCACCATACTTTGATCCCCATCGTAGCGCATCAATATAATAAGGCACATTTGACATGCTTTCCATACCACCAGCAACTACACAATCAGCATCCCCCATCACAATACTTTGAACACCCATAGCAATGGCCTTCATACCACTTGCGCAGACCTTGTTAACTGTTGTACTAACTGTATTATCAGACAAATCCGCAGCTAAAGCAGCCTGACGGGCAGGTGCTTGACCCAAATTAGCAGACAATACATTGCCCATGATCACTTCCTGAACCAAGCTCGGATCTATAGCAGCTTTTTTTAATGCCTCACCAATCGCAAATCCACCTAATGCTGTTGCAGAAAAACCTGCTAATCCTCCACCAAACTTTCCAATTGGTGTTCTTACAGCAGATAACACATAAACTTCTTTCATAAATTAATTTTTATACAAAATAGTTGCACTATAAGGTTGCAAGACCACTGTATTTTGAATGCTTCCTGCATTTGATTTTGCAGTCTGCATTGTATTACTTGAAACAAAAACTTTCCAAGAGCCATCTCCAGGATTCAATTGTTTTACCTCAGCAGAACCATTGTATATAACCCTGATTTTTTTCCATGAGTCCCCTACTGCTGCTCCATTGATTTCATAAGCAACTACCCCTTTGGGCGTTTGTTCATCAAAGCGAATGAGTCCGGCTATTTGCGACTGCGTATGCATGCGAAATGCAGGATGTTCTTTTCGCATTTTAATCAATCCTTTTACATAACCATACACATCGCTGTATTTTGATTTATCATTCCAATTGATTGCGTTAATACTGTCCCCTGCATTGAATGAATTTTCAACTCCTCTTTTTGTTCGCAAGATTTCAGTCCCTGCATGCAAAAAAGTTACACCCTGTGATGTAAGCACAATTGAAAGTGACAATAAATGCATTTGCTTTCTTGTTTCAAATGCATCAGCAGCATTTGAAATCATCAGCTTATCCCATAAAACATGGTTATCATGACACTCGCAATATGACACTACTTGTCCGGGTTCTTTTGCGTAAGGAGATTTAGAATAATTCACCTTGCTGTAGGCAATTTGAGGATGATTACAAGCTGCAACAACGCCGAACTTGATGCTCTCTTCCATGCCTTGTTTACCAGATGCAAAACCCCTATCAGCATGATCAAACACACTTCCCTTTATACCGTCACGCAAATCATCACTGAATACTGCAATCTTATCCAACTTGTGTGCATTTTGTTTCAACGCACGTAATGAGTCAGGCAATGGAGAACTGCCTGCTGTCCATCCTTCACCGTACAATAAAATATCTGGCTTTAATGCATGAAGTTCTCTTGAAATCATATTCATGGTCTCTATATCATGGATTCCCATCAAGTCAAATCGAAAACCATCCACATGGTATTCTTGCACCCAATATTTCAAAGACTCAAGCATAAACTTTCTCATCATTGGCCTTTCACTAGCAGTTTCATTTCCACAAGCCGATGCATTAGAAAAACCACCTGCGGTATTTTGTCTATAATAATAGCCAGGCACCAATTGATTGAAATAAGAATTTTCAGTAAGCATGGTATGGTTATACACGACATCCATTACTACCCTTATTCCTTTTTTATGCATCGCCTGCACTAGCGATTTAAACTCTTTTATCCTAGTGATTCCATCTGCAGGATTGGTTGAATATGATCCTTCAGGTACATTGTAATTCAAAGGATCATAGCCCCAATTGTACTGAAGACTATCAGGTTTGCTTTCAACCACACTGTAAAAATCATATGATGGTAGTAAATGTACATGCGTAACACCTAGATCAGCTATATGATCAATCCCTGTCTTTACTTCCTTATCATTAACAACACCTGATTCTGTCAGCCCAATAAATTTACCCTTCTTACTCACTCCAGATGAAGGGTGGATTGTAGCATCTCTAACATGCAATTCATACACAACCGCATCTACGGGTAATCCGCCCAACCCTTTCTGTAAATCTTTTCTGTTGGAGAAGGCAGGTGATTTGTCGCTTTGCCAACCAACTGGATTGGTTTCTTTCAAATCAACGACCACAGCACGTTTGCCGTCTGTGCCGACAGCCTTTGCATAGGGATCAGGGACTTCTGCCAACCAGTTGTCATTAACCAATACCTGGAAAACATAATATTGACCTTTGAGATTTTTGTTGATGGTGATGGACCATGTTCCATTTTCTGATTTCGACATTGGAACACGCTCAATTAAATCCTTACCCAATGGAGAGGAATAAAAAATAATTGCTGCGGCATCAGCAGTCGGACTCCATATTTTAAAACTGGAATGTTCAGGCGAATAAGTCAAACCCAAATCATTACCCTGATAAACAGGATAAATTTTGGTATCGAGAAATTGCCCGTAACCCTGATGGACATTCAACATCATAAACAAAAGGAATAAACTGCATATTGAATTTCGCATAAAAAAAGTTATGAATTAAACTTAGTTATTCAGTTTCAGGTGCCAAAGACCAATGCTCAGGAGAACGCCATAAACCAGATAACAACAACTCACGCATAAAGAAAAATTCTTTAGGTAACTTATCGTACATCACTGAAAATAGTTCTTCGTGTGCAAGTACTTCTTTTTTCCAAGCCTCACGATCAACATCCATAACCGCATCATAATCTGCTAGAGTATAATTGAGACTTCCCCAATCAATGTCTTCGTACCTGGGTACCCAACCAATTGGACTTTCAATAGAAACTACTTCACCATAAACACGCTGTACTACCCATTTCAACATGCGCATATTATCGCCAAAGCCAGGCCAGCTAAAGTTACCCTTCTCATCTTTTCTAAACCAATTCACTCCAAAAATTCTTGGAGGGTTAGGAATATTGCGACCTAACTGCAACCAATGATTGAAATAATCTGCCATGTGGTAACCACAGAAAGGCAGCATCGCAAATGGATCTCTTCTCACTTTACCAACTTCTCCAAAGGCTGCAGCTGTTGTTTCTGAACCCATTGTCGCTGCTAAGTATACTCCAAAATTCCAGTTAAATGCTTGGTACAAAAGTGGAATGGTATTGCTTCTTCTGCCACCAAAAATAAAGGCACTGATAGGAACTCCTTCAGGATTTTCCCAATTCGGATCTATACTCGGACATTGATGTGCAGGCGCAGTAAATCTTGCGTTGGGATGAGCTACCGTTTTACCAGATGCTGGATCATGCAATTCTCCTCTCCAATTGTAAATTTTTTCAGGTGCCTCTTTGGTAAGTCCCTCCCACCAAACATCACCATCTTCGGTAACACCTACATTCGTAAAGATGCTGTTCTTGGATAAAGCTGCGATTGCGTTAGGATTTGTTTTTGCATTTGTTCCAGGCGCTACACCAAAATAACCATACTCCGGATTGATAGCATATAACTTTCCATCTTTGCCCGGCTTGATCCAAGCAATATCATCTCCTACTGTTGTTACTTTCCATCCCTTCATTTCAGCTGGTGGAATCAACATCGCAAAATTGGTCTTTCCGCAAGCACTTGGAAATGCTGCAGCCACGTAGGTTTTCCTTCCCTGCGGATCTTCAACTCCCAAAATCAACATGTGTTCTGCTAACCAACCTTCCTCTTTGGCCATAACCGATGCAATACGAAGCGCAAAACATTTTTTACCCAACAAAGCATTTCCGCCATAACCGGAACCATAAGATGCAATAGCCCTGTCTTCTGGGTAATGAACAATGTACTTAGTAGTGGGATTGCAAGGCCATGCTACATCTTGCTGATCTTCTTTTAAAGGAGCACCGAGGGAATGCAAACATTTTATATAATCGCCATCGTCTTTTAATTTTTCCAACACTGCATTTCCCATGCGCGTCATGATCCGGGTGTTTACTACAACATAAGCTGAATCTGTAATTTGAATACCAAATTTTGATAAGGGAGAATCAATTGGTCCCATGCAAAAGGGAATAACGTACATGGTTCTGCCATTCATTGATCCTTTGAACAAAGACTTCATTTTAGCTTTCATTTCTTTTGGATCAACCCAGTTGTTGGTTGGACCAGCATCTTCTTTTCTTCTACTGCAAATAAAAGTTTTGTCTTCTACCCTGGCCACATCACTTGGATCAGAATTACATGCATAACTATTGGGCCATCTCTCTTGATTGAGTTTTTTAAATGTTCCATTGGCCACTAACAAGGCACACAAGCGATTATACTCTTCCTGAGAACCATCACACCATAGTATATCTTTTGGCTGGCAGACATCTGCCATTTCCTTAACAAAATTGATAATATCATCATTCTTCAAAAAACTGGGGGGCAAGCTTATCATGAGGGATGATTTTTGTTTTAAAAAGAAAGGACAAAGGTAGCAATTTAAGGCTTCTTCAAATCCTCATTCTCATGATAAAATTGCTTAACTTCCATAGTAGTTTTGAAGTCTGCCATATGCCTAAAAATAGAATCTATATTTTTTCATTTCTCATATTCGGAATTCTTGCTATTTCGTATTATTTTTTTGATTCAACTATAAAAAAGAATGAAGCGATTCCCGATACAGTTGATTTCAACTTTCATGTTAGACCAATTTTATCTGACCGTTGTTTTAAATGCCATGGTCCTGATGCGAACAAAAGAGAAGCAGAACTTAGATTAGATACAGAAGCTGGTGCCTTTGCAGCATTGAAGGACAATCCTAAAGGGCATGTGATTGTACCAGGCGACCCACTAAAATCAGAGTTGTATCAAAGAATCATCAGCACAGATACATCAATTTTAATGCCCCCTCCAACGTCTAATCTTTCGCTCACCAAAACTGAAATTGAAATCATTAGAAAATGGATTGCGCAAGGTGCAGTATACAAAAAACATTGGTCTTTTATTGCACCTGTTAAATCAGCGATTCCTGATGTAGATGAAGATCTTCATCCCAATAACCCCATCGATAATTTTGTTTTCGAAAAAATGAAATCAGCGGGACTCTCTCCTAATGAAGAAGCCAATAAAGAAGCTTTGTTGAAGAGGGTTGCAATGGATATAACCGGACTCCCGCCTTCCATTGAATTGCAAAATAAGTTCTTGAATGATGCATCTCCTAATGCCTATGAAAAAGTAGTAGATGAATTACTGAAGGATAAGCATTACGGAGAAAAAATGGCGATATCATGGATGGACGTTGCGAGGTATGCAGATAGTCACGGTTACCAAGATGATGGCTATCGCACCATGTGGCCCTGGAGAGACTGGGTAATACATGCTTTCAACAAAAACTATTCTTTCTCTACTTTTTTAACTTGGCAATTGGCTGGTGATTTACTACCTCATCCAACAAAAGAACAATTATTGGCGACTGGCTTTAACAGAAACCATAAGATTACTCAAGAAGGTGGCGTAATTGATGAAGAATACAGAATTGAATACGTTACAGATAGAACGAATACAGTCGGCAAAGCATTTATGGCAATAACACTCGAATGTTCAAAATGCCATGATCACAAATACGATCCTGTTTCGCAAAAGGAATATTACTCCATGTTTGCATTTTTTGATAAAGTGCCTGAAAAAGGACTAGTGGGAGATATTCAATTGGCATCACCAGGTGATCCACCCAACATGAAAATCAGTACAGCTGATGTGAATTCAGTCCTCAACTTCATCAACAAGAAAGAGGAGGTAGATGTAACTGTAATGATTATGAAGGATAGTGTCAACATCAGACCTACCCGTGTTTTAAAAAGAGGTGTTTATGATCAACCTGCTGATACAGTCGATATGGCCACTCCAGCTGCCATCCTCCCCTTCACAGCAAAATATGAAAAGAACAGATTAGGCTTGGCCAAGTGGATGGTGGCTCCTGAAAACCCACTTACAGCAAGAGTTTTTGTCAATAGAGTCTGGAGCGAGTTCTTTGGAAGAGGCTTAGTTAAAACCATAGGTGACTTCGGTATGCAGGGAGAACTTCCCACACATCCAGAGCTTCTCGATTGGCTTGCTGTTGATTTTCGTGAAAACAATTGGAACATCAAGCGATTGGTGAAACTGATTGTAACATCGGCAACCTATAAACAATCAGCTGTAAGAACATCACAAAAATTACAAGTTGATCCTGAAAACAAATACTATAGTTATTTTCCTAGACTTAGACTAACAGCAGAATTACAAAGAGATTTAATACTTTCTGCATCAGGTATTTTAAATCCAGAAATAGGAGGACCAAGTGTGAAACCCTATCAACCCAAAGGTGTTTGGGAATCGACTACCTCTGGCAGAGGTGAACTTGCTAGATATGTACAAGACAATGGTGATAAACTCTACAGAAGAGGCTTATACAATTTTATCAAAAGGACTGCTCCTCCTCCTGCCCTATTAATCATGGATGCGAGCAACAGAGATCAGTGTGAAGTGAACAGATTAAGAACAAATACTCCTCTGCAAGCACTTGTATTGATGAATGATCCTCAAGTGTTAGAGGCAGCTCGTGTACTTGCTCAGAATACGGCTAACGAAAAAATATCATCATCAGAAAAACTTGAAAAAATATTCAGGCGTATTCTATGCAGAATGCCAAGTGAAAAAGAAAAGAAAATGTTGATGGCCTATTTTGAAAAAGAAAAAATACGATTCGAAAAAAATAAAGAAAAAGCAACTGCATTTTTAAAGGCTGGAGAATATCCGCAAATCAAAACAAAAGATCTCGCTGAAACAGCTGCATTGATGCAGGTTAATCAAATGCTATTTAATCTTGATGAAACAACTGTAAAATAAGAAGATGGATAACAACGAAAAACAATTTCGGTTAAATATAACCAGAAGACATTTTCTGACAAAAGCCGGACTCGGTATTGGCAGTGCTGCGCTTGGTACCATGCTTTTCAAAGACCAATTGTTTGGAACCAGTGATGCAGCAAGTGTGCCTTTAGGAATTGCTCAATTTGCACCTAAAGCCAAACGAATCATCTACCTTTTCCAAAATGGTGCACCATCACAATTAGAAACATTTGATTACAAACCACTCCTCAAGAAAATGCATGGAGAAGAACTACCTGAATCGATTAGAAAAGGACAACGACTAACGGGTATGACTTCCAACCAAGAAAGTTTTCCATTGGTTGGTTCAACTTTCAATTTTGCACAACACGGACAATCCGGTGCTTGGGTTTCTGAATTGTTTCCTCATATGGCTTCCATAGTAGATGAAATGTGTATCATCAAAAGCATGCACACAGAGGCCATCAACCATGATCCTGCACTCACCTTTTTTCAAACAGGTGCGCAACAAGGTAACCGACCAAGTATGGGTGCTTGGATGAGTTATGGACTGGGTAGCGAAAATGCAAACCTTCCTTCTTTTACTGTACTACTTTCTAGAGGTAGAGGAAACGGTCAAGGTGTGTATTCGAAATTATGGACAAATGGTTTTCTTGATAGTGTTCACCAAGGTGTTGTATTTAGCAGCGGAGAAGACCCGGTCTTGTATTTAAAAAATCCAGAAGGACATGATAAGGAAAGCAGAAGAGCGATGCTTGATGAATTGTCACAGTTCAATGCAGAAGCATTCAACAATTTCGGTGATCCTGAAATCAATACCCGCATTCAGCAATATGAAATGTCATATAGGATGCAGAGTGCCGTTCCTGAGCTGACTGACCTAAGCAAAGAATCTGACACCACAATCAAATTATACGGACCTGATTGTTTAGTTCCTGGTACTTATGCTGCCAACTGCCTACTTGCCAGAAAACTTTCAGAATCCGGTGTTAGGTTTGTCCAGTTGTACCACCAAGGATGGGATACCCACGGAAATCTTGCTAACGATATGCGTATGCAAGCAGAAGACGTTGACCGCGCATCAGCTGGCTTAATCAAAGACCTTAAGCAAAGAGGACTTCTAGATGAAACACTTGTTATTTGGGGTGGTGAATTTGGAAGAACAAATTATTGTCAGGGTAAAATTGATGCAGTTAACTATGGCCGCGACCATCATCCAAAATGTTTCAGCATCTGGATGGCAGGTGGAGGTATAAGACCCGGAACAGTATATGGCGAAACAGATGAATTTGGCTACAACATTACCAAAGACCCTGTGAGTGTAAATGATTTTCATGCAACCGTATTACACCTTATGGGCATTAACCATGAACAACTGACTTACAAACATCTTGGAAGAAGATACAGGTTAACGGATGTGGCTGGCAATTTAGTGCAGGGTATCATTTCTTAAGCTTCCCGATTCAAGCAATATGAACAAACACTTAAGCATCATTTCCAATATTATACTTGCATTACAAGTTCTTTTACTTTTCTGCTGTTTTGCAGACTTAAGTGAGTTACCTATTTGGATTATTGCTTTAGGAAAATTACACCCACTGCTGTTGCATCTACCCATTAGTTTGATTGTTTTGAATATTCCTCTATACTTCATAACACATGGACCAAATAAACCACATAACAGTTTACTCATCTTTCAAACTGCATTGGTTTATACAGCATTACTAACTACAACAACAGCATTTGCAGGTTTACTGCTTGCAAGTAATGGTGAATACGATGAGGAAACTTTACTTCTGCACAAATGGCTTTCAGTTGGATTAGCCATAATTACTCATGTACAGATTTATAGTTTTCAATGGCTTCAAAAAAACCAAAGAGTTTTAATAGGATCATACTTCTTCACTCTAGTATTGATGATTGTAGGGAGTCACCATGGTGGTTCACTAACACATGGCGAAGATTTTCTTGATTTCAAATCAGAAGAGAAAGTTATTAGTCAGTTTCCTGTCATAGAAGAAAAAACCACTGTATATGAAGCTGCAGTCTCTCCTATTATTTCAGCCAAATGTCTATCCTGCCACAACGATTCAAAAACAAAAGGCGGATTGAACATGAGTAATTTCCAATTGCTTCAAAAGGGTGGGAAAAATGGAGCAATTTTCACTGCTGGCAATCCTGATGCAAGCATGATGATTGAAAGAATGCTTCTGGAGATGGACGACAAAAAACACATGCCACCAAGAGGTAAAGCTCAACTCACAAATGAAGAGTTAATGCTTTTTGCTAAATGGATTGAGTCTGGTGCAAGTGATAAAACCAACTATCATAGCTTAAATGAAACTGACTCTTTAAAGATCTTAGCAGATCAGGTAAGGGGTCAATCTACCAATCTGGCCATTGAACAGACCTACACTTTTAAACCAGCATCAGTATCGACTATTCAAGAGTTGAATAGTCCGTTTAGAAGAATACTTCCGCTTTCCGCATCTTCTCCAGCATTGAGTATTAAATTTTTCTTGAAAGAAAAATTTACTTTATCCATGCTAGAAGAATGTAAATCCATCAAGGAACAAGTTGTAGAAATTAATCTTTCAGGTATGCCTATCGATGACAAGGCATTACCTATACTTACTCAATTTGAAAACTTAGAGAAGCTCAATTTAAATACTACACAAGTTTCTGGAAAAAATCTTGGTGACTTGGCGAAGCTGAAAAATCTCAAACAACTATCCCTTACAGGGACAGCAATAGATGTCAATGCTTTGAATAGCTTATCCAAAAGTAGCATCAAAACCATTTATCTATGGAACACAAAAATCAATGAAGCTGATCTTGCTTCACTCAAGAAAAATATTCCTGCAATCAATTGGGACTTAGGATATATTCCCGACAAGAATGAAGTACTCAAGCTAACACCTCCTAAACCATTGAATACGGATCAAATGATCATAGGCGCAAATGAAAATATTATCTTAAAACATCCTCTACCTGGTGTCATTATAAAATACACTACTGATGGGAGCAATCCAGATTCAATTACAGGAGCAACCTATAAAGATCCGGTCCCTTCTTCGCAAATAACAAGAGTAATTGCTATTGCAACACGACCAGGATGGATCAGCAGTGATGCATCTGATTATACATTTTTTCAGAAGGGTTTCATGGTGGATTCCGTGCGATTGATAAACAAGCCTTCAGAAAAATACAACAAGAACGCACAAGCTGTTTTAACTGATTTAAAAAAGGGTTTCCCGGAAATTTTAAATTTAAACTGGCTGGGTTATAAAGAACAATCCTTTAAAACTGGTTTTTATTTCAAAGGCGAAAGCATTAAGTCTAAAATAGTTTTGAGTGCCGCAGACAACACCGGCGCCTATGTCTTCCCTCCAACAAAGATTATTGTTTGGGGAGGTGATAACCCCAAGAATATGAAGATGATTGGCTCAATTCGTCCGGATATGCCTATAAGGTATCGTTCAAATGGTGTCATCCCTTATATCGTACCAATAGTAAAAGGAAAATACAAATACATTGAAATTGAGGCTACCAATATCCAAACATTACCCAGTTGGCATGGAGGGAAGGGCGAAAAAGGCTGGGTTTTTGTAGATGAGGTCTTTTTCTATTAATTTCACCTGTTCAAGAAGAGCAGTTGATATCAAAAGAAACCATACAGGAGATACAGAGCAGAATCGATATTTATGATATCGTTGGATCATTTGTAAAACTAAAAAGAAGAGGGACCAACTACATTGGCAACTGCCCCTTCCACAATGAAAAAACACCTTCGTTTACAGTATCCCCCAGCAAAGAAATTTACAAATGCTTCGGTTGCGGCAAGAGTGGCAATGCCATTGGTTTTGTCATGGAGCATGAGAAATATTCTTATGTTGAAGCACTGAGATGGTTAGCTAATCGTTATAATATTGAAATTGTTGAGACTGAAACCAGTCCGGAATACAAAGAACAACAACAAACTGCCGATAGTCTTCATATC
>JBEASE010000099.1:0-5029 GCA_041162625.1 Bacteroidota bacterium
GGAGTTTGGTGGCATGGAGATTTTATCACTGTCACTTCAAGGGGTACAATTATAATATCTGGTCGATCTGATGCTACCCTCAACAGAGATGGTGTACGGATTGGGACAGCAGAAATATATAGTGTGTTGGATAGTTTTAATGCAGTAGCTGATAGTCTAATTGTTTGTCTAGAAAAAAAAGATGGAAGTTTCTTCATGCCTTTGTTTGTTAAGTTGGCTGAGGGAAATGAATTGACAAACCAACTTCAAAAAGAGATCAAATTGAAATTGAGAAATGAATGTTCACCTCGACATGTACCTGATGCTATTTATGCGGTTCAAGATATTCCCTATACCATCAGCGGTAAAAAAATGGAAATACCCGTAAAGCGAATACTATTGGGATATGCTGCCAGTAAGACAACAAGTCTTGATACAGTTAAAAATCCAAATGCCTTATTAGAATTTGAGCAATTTGAATTTTAACAATATTTCATCGACATTTATAACGTATCGAAAAAATAAAGATGAATGACACATACATTATTTTCTAAATATTTATATTGTTTAAGTTTTTCACTTATTCTCTTTTTATATGTTGATGCTCAAAAAGTAGATGATGTTTTGCAGCAAATCTTAAATGAAACCTCATCAGTTGGTATTTCTGCAGTAGTTGTAAAAAAGGGAAAAGTAGTGTATAAAAATGCTGTTGGTTATAGAGATGTAGAAAATAAACTACCATTAAAAGAAAAACATATTTTCCGAATTGCTTCTATCTCAAAATCATTTTCAGCTACATCAATTATGCAATTGGTTGAATCTGAGCAGTTGGACTTAGATGCAGACGTGAGTTCTATTTTGGGTTTTCAGGTTAGAAATCCAAAGTATCCAGATAAAAAAATTACACTGCGTTTAATGATGTCTCATCTTTCATCAATTAATGATAGTGAAGGGTATTTCAATTTAGATGTAATCAATCCAGAAAAGAATCAAAATTGGGTGAAAGCCTATAGCGATTATGCTCCGGGAGATAGTTTTTTGTATTGTAACTTGAACTATAATATGATTGGTGCAATAATTGAGCGGGCTAGTAATAAACGTTTTGATGATTATGTTATAGACAATGTTTTGAAGCCATTAGGATTATATGGAGGATACAATGTAATGAAGCTTGATTCTAACCAATTCGCTTATATCTATGAGTATAAAAATGATAGTGTAAAATATGTTAGATCTAATGGAGCTTATGCAGTTCGATCTGAATTGAATGATGGTTATATATTTGGAAGAACAACCCCTGCTTATTCACCTACAGGTGGAATGAAAATTTCAGCTCCTGATCTAGCAAAGTATATGATGATGCATATGCGTTTGGGAAAGTTTAACGGAGGTAGAATAATTTCAAAGCAAAGTGCATTAGCCATGCAAAAACCAGTTAGTTTCAAAGAGCCATATGGTTTTGGGTTAGAAACTTCTACAACTATGATACCCGGAGAGACTTTAGTAGGACATACTGGCGTTGCCTATGGATTATACAGTGCTATGTTTTTTCACCCCAAAAAGAAATATGGTATTGTTGTCATTATAAATGGTTGTCCACCTGCCTATGAATCTGGCTATAATGCAGTGATTAGAAAAACAGTAAATTATCTCTATGATAAATTTATTAAAAATAGTGATAAATACAAATCTGGATAAAAGTTTAAGAGATTCTAGCCCCTGTTGAATAGAAGTCTAAAATAAAATTTTGGATCACGGAACTTATTGCGGAGGTCTATATCATTAAACATACAAGTCATTAATTCTTTCAGTTCTTTATTGCGTGCGCCTAAGCGGTTTAATAAATTAAACAGCCAAGGGTATTTTACCATTTTTTGTAGTTTATGGCTTATTCTAAGTTCTGGGCCAAGCACCCTATTTATATCTTCATCGTAAGTTGATAAAAAAGTTGCCGAAAAATTATTTTCTTTTAGCGCTTCTGCAGTGCGTTTTGCTGCATAATATCCAGCATACATCGCATTTCCAATTCCTTCACCTGTAAAAGGATCTATCAAGTGAGCTGCATCTCCAACAAGCATATAGCGCTCTCCGTGCAGTTTACGCTTTTTACTTCCTAATGGCAGTCCATAACCTTCAATACTACCTTCTATTGTCGCCTTAGAAAATCTTTCTTTGATAATGGGGTCATTTGTGACTGTATCTTCTAGAAGTTTTCTCAGGTTGACCTTCTTTTTGCTGATTTCACTGCTTAGCATTCCCAGCCCCACATTTGCACCACCATTAGGCAATGGAAAAATCCAAAAATAACCTGGCAGTGCTTTTTTTATGAAATGTAATTCTATAAAATTGTGGTGGTGACAACCAGATACATCTTTGTAATACGCGCGAACGCCTGCACAATGGTGTTCAGCGTCCATATTAAATCCTGCAATCTCTTTGGTGAAACGAGAGTGAGCGCCATTCGCAACTATGACTAGTTTTGTATAGACTTCTAGTCCTTCTGCACTTTTTGAAGTGAGTCGGTAATAATCATTTTCTAATTGATAAACATCAAGTGAAACTCCTTCAATCAACTGAATATCTTTGCGGAGTTTCATTTCCTCCACCAAGAAATTATCAAAATCCATTCGCCTGCACACAAAGCCAACAGGCTTATTCATTTGATTTTCATAATCTAGTTTGAGAGGAATATCTAACCCAATACGATTGGGTGCAATGAACCTAATTCCCCAACTATCTGTTTTATAGTCTTTTTGTCTAAAGCGATTGGCTATTTCAGGGTCGATGCGGTTTAGAATTGATGTTACTTTTCCGCTCAATCCATCGCCACATATTTTATCTCTAGGAAATACTGCTTTATCAACTACCACTGAAGGTATACCCAATTGTGAAAGATATAAGGCCGCAGCTGCTCCTCCTGGTCCTGCTCCTAGGATACAAACATCAATATATATAGTATTCAGGTTATTGATCATATAATTATATCTCAGCCTGAAGTATGGGTAATAATTATTTAAGTTTAATCAATAAAAGTTACTTTTCCTGTATTCAGATCATAGAATGCACCTACAATTTTTATTTCACCTTTTTCAACCATTTCACGGAGTATATCGCTTTTTGATTTAATAATTGACATATTAAGACGAACATTGTTCTGTGCTACATTATCTACATATTCATTATTTTTTGTAACCTTATCTCCATTAAAACTACTAGATGAATCTACTGCAGGACGAATCTTGTTAACCAGGGAAGTTATATTTCCCAGTTGAACATTGTCGATACCTGCTTTTACAGCGCCACACTCATTGTGACCCATTACCAAGATTAATTTGGCCCCTGCTACTTTACATCCGAATTCCATGCTGCCCAAAATATCTTCATTAACTAAATTTCCTGCTACTCTTGCTACAAAAAGATCTCCGATACCTTTATCAAATATATCTTCTACTGGAATTCGGCTATCAAGGCAAGATAGAATTACTGCCTTTGGGTATTGTCCACTTGCTGCTTTACGTACCATAGCAGAATGATCGCGAAGCGTTAATCCATCTCCAGTAAAATTTTCATTCCCCTTCTTTAAACTTTCTAGAACTTGATCAGGAGTGAGTGCCTTCTGTTCATCTGCAGTTAATACCTTTTCACGCAAAGGTTTCTCTTTTGTAATATCTACTTCTGTTGCATTTGGAGAAGCAGTTTCGCCTTTACATCCTGCTAATACAAGAATAAGTATCAAGAAGGAATTGATGAATGTACGTGTAGTCATAATACAGTTATTTAATTTAATGAATGCCATATTGGTGATCACTTTGATAGTGGTTATAAGATTGGGATTTTTAGTACCAACATAAATCTCTAATGAATGTAAGTCATTCGTTTAAGAAATCATCAAATTCTTCATTATATTATTAAATTCATACATTAGACAAAACGCATGAGTTTTATTTATTATTCAATTTTAATCCATTTTTTATATTAGGTAGCTGTGCTATTAAACCTTTCCGATAATTCGTTTCTCGACTTATTTTTCAGCTTCTGCAGCAATATAACCGAACGCCCCCCATTGTTTGAGTCCTAGGATATGATTGAAAACCAAGTCAGCTTTATTTTTTTCTCCTTTGAATAACAAATAGACACCTAGTCCGTATCCATAAGATGCAGCGCCAAGTCCTGCCTCATTTTTGAGAAATTGGATAGGATCAGTTATTTCCTGTTTATCAATGTATAACTTTAATATTCTTAGATAATCATGGTTCTCTATCAGTTCAACATTAGGGTTAATTTTTTTAAGAAATAAATCTGCTTCAGAAATTCTCCCAGCTTTTCTTAGTGAATTATTGTACCAGTTTGCTGTAGCTATGAACATATCTGGGTTTGTAGACACCTCAAAACATGACTTGAAAGCATCAACAGCTTTATTGTAGTCGCCAGTTAGGTAATAAGCCAATCCAAGATGGTACCAGATATTTGACTGTAAGGTACTTGTAGGAATATTCTTATCATTTGGCATTCCATCAAGTTCGACAAAATCTGTTTTCCCTTTTGTTAAGTCGGCAGCAATGGTCAGATCTGATATAGCTTTATCGTAACAGCGTAAGGTAATCCATCGATGTCCTCTGTGTCTGTAAGGTTCAGCAGATTCAGGATGAAGCGCAATGGCTTTACTGAAATAATCTATTGCCTCATAGTAGTTTCCCAAATAGGCTGTTCTTCTACCTGCCCAGATTAGTTCATTTAGTCCGTTTGGATTTTTTTCAAGGTTAGCGATTGCTAGGTCTAAATCTTGTTGCATTTTATTTCTAGCGGACTGACTAATTTCAGGAAGAGGATAATTGCCTTTAGTGGCGCATGTTTGCTGCGCAAAACCAGTTGAATATTTAAACATATCTCTAACTTGAGTACCATCTCCAGTGAGTTCCCAATGTGCTAGTGTTACTGGTATATCACCAATTGCATTCATACTATCAAGGAACTGGCGAATAGAAAAAGTCTCTCCTTTGCTTTCTTGTTGTTTGGCCATGGTTGCAATAGCATGTTCAATGAGGTATTT
>JBEASE010000100.1:0-5256 GCA_041162625.1 Bacteroidota bacterium
ACTTCCTATATTCACATCCAGTCTTTTATATTCGCCTTTTGATGCTATCACTTTATCTGGATATATATCGAATAAATTATTAGTCCCTATACTTAATCTCAATGTTTTAGATAATTTGTAGCCAACAGTTAAGTCAGTGATTACCTTACCTCCCAGTTGTTGTACAAAAAACCAGTTGGTTTCACCTCCAGCTTCAACATGAGTTACCCTTCCAAAATAGGTATTGCGTAAGTAAATATTTAGCTTTCCTCTATTATAGGTAGTAAGCAAGGAGCTTTTCACTTTAGTATTTCCATCAATTAGAAATGCCTTGTTTATGGGGCTTAAGTAAGTAGCATCTCTTCCAATTAACTTATCTGATATTTTCGGTTTACCTAAAAATTTTCTATCTGTAAATGTACTTGCAGATTCTATTTTAATAGATTGGTTTTTTATGTACTTGCAGATTCTATTTTAATAGATTGGTTTTTTGGCAACTTAAAATTGTAAGTGAAGATGATATCTACACCTGATGTACGAAGGTCAATAGCATTAGTCATGAAAACTCCTCTTGATGCATTATTCAAAAGTAGAATATCATAAATCTGTTGTTCTTGTGCAGTACCACCATTCTTTCCTTGAAAGGCATCTGTCAAGATAATTTGGTCTTTTACTTTGGTTGAGAAACCATCAATGGTGACTATCAGATTTTTAGCTTTTAATGTTGCGCCCATACTAAAGCTTTGAGAAATTTCAGGCCTTAAACTTGGAATACCTAGCAACTCAGCAGCTATACTGTTATTGGGAAGCGTTGCATCGTCAAATGGAATCCCACCTTGGAATACTGTAGAGGTCTTGGTTAAAAAACGTTGTTGAAGTGCTGGTGCTCGGAAGCCAGTGCTTGCAGAACCTCTTATCGAAAATTGATCAGTGGCTTTGTAACGACCTGCAATTTTCCAACTGAGGTTATCGCCAAAGTCGCTGTAATTTTCATAACGAACTGCAACATCGAGTAATAATCTTTTGACAGGCTCAAATTCTACATCTGTATATAGAGCAACTGAATTTCTATTTTGATTTATCGAATTATCTGGTCTAAATCCCGGAAACACTTGGGATCCACCTGCGGGAATACCAAGTGAATTGTCGGCTAGTCTAACAGAGGAAGGGGTTCCGCCAATCAGATCAACTTGTCCATTGGTTCTACGCATATAATTTCCCCATGATGCTTCCTCTCCCTGTTCTTGTTTGTAATTCTCATATCTGTACTCAGCACCAATTGCAAGATGTCCTTTCCATTGAGCTAAGATATTTTTTGAGATATCAAAGTTGGTGGTGTTTTGTTTGAAGCTCAATGTACCAGCATTAAATTCATTTTGCGTTGAACCATTGTTGTACCATGCAGAAACATTAAGTGAGTTCTCAATCAAGAAGGAGAAACTATTTTGTCCGTATACATTACTGAGGTCGTAGTTCCATGTTCCTATTTTCCCTTTCAAACCAGATCCAAAAGAAATGTCAGCAATAGTTGAATTGATTTCAGGTAAAAATCCTTTTGGGTAGATGGCTGGTATATTGGTAGCCTGATAGGGCATTCTGTAAAAACCTGCTGAATTACCATTTCTTAGACCAAGAATACTGAAAAAATAAAACTCACTGCTTCCTTTTGTTTTCAAAGCACCATTGATTACTCCTTGTATATTGCTGCTACGTGATTGTCCCACGCGCATTTGAAAGGCATTTCTTGTAACCCCCAATTGATTTAGCAAGGCATTGCTGGCTGCATCACCTAATGTGCGGTTATCAAGATCACCCGTTCTTTCTCCAGAACGAATGGTTGGTTCACGTTGGTCATAATTAACGGTAACATTTACAAAGCTTTCTTTTCTTTTTCCTAATTGAAAACCATAGTTAAGAGAGGCATTAAATTTTTGTCCATCTACTATTTTAGTAGAAACGTAGACTGGATCAATTCCTTGACCAAAATTTCCTGAATTAGCATGGGTGAAAGATTGATAAGAGGTTATATTTGATCCATAACTTACTATCGCTCTACCTTTGTTGACTGATTTATTTAGTTGAACATTGATCACACCAGCGATTGCATCTGATCCGTATTGCGCTGCAGCACCATCCCTCAAAAGTTCAATGCGTTCTATACTTGCAAGACTAATCGAATTAAGGTCGGTACCCACAGAACCTCTTCCCATGGTACCATTTACATTGACAAGCGCAGAGGTATATCTTCTTTTGCCATTAATCATTACAAGTGTTTGATCGGGGCCTAGTCCACGTACAGTTGCAGGATCAATATGATCGGTACCATCCGATACAGTTTGTGAAGTTGAATTAAATGAAGGCGTGACATTATTGAGTATATCGGTGACAGTAGTTTGAGGGGCTTCTGTTATTAGGGTTTTGATGTCAACAACATCTACCGGGACGGTAGATTCAATTTTTGTACGAGGTAATTTGCGACTACCTATCACAACTACTTCTTCTACATCAGTTGAATTTACTTTCATTTGGATATTAATAGTTGTACTATCTCCTAGTAAAACACTGATTAATTTATATCCAGTAAAATTGAATTCTAAATAGTTTCCTTTTTCTGCGATGATAGAAAAGGTACCATTATTTGTACTCAGTACTTTTTTAGTTGTATTCTTCACAGAGATTGTTGCACCAACCATTGCTTCGCCTTTTTCATCTACAATCGTTCCAGTGTAGGTATTTTGTTGTGCAAATACCATAAATGGGGATAGAATGAATACGACAAAGAGAGTGATTTTCATCTATGTAATTTAAAGCATTTCATTTACTACACAAATGTCAAACTAGATTAGTAAATTCATACAACTAAATATCCCACCATGAAATTTCGTCTCCTCTTTTTGATGTTAATCGCTGTTTTATCTGTTCAAGCACAAGACACACTTCCTATCTATCATAAACTCGCTGAAATTGCTGTCATCGATCAAAAAGTGATGATTACTATGCGAGATGGGGTGCGACTTGCAACGGATATTTATCGTCCGAAAGGTGATGGGAAGTATCCACTCATTTTATCGCGTACACCTTATAATTTCAACAGTTGGGTGGATGGAAAAATGACTGCGCGCAGTTTTGAAGAAGCCTATGAGGCGGTTAAACGCGGTTATGCTTTTGCAGTGCAAAACGAACGTGGTCGCTTTTTCTCTGAAGGTGAATGGGATATATTAGGCACACCATTAACGGATGGTGATGATACTTTTTCATGGATAGCTGCACAATCATGGTCGAATGGGAAAATCGGTTTAATCGGATGTTCATCTACTGCAGAATGGCAAATGGCTGTCGCTGCCCGCAAGCATCCAGCACTTGGTGCCATTGTTGCACAAGGATTTGGTGCAGGTGTTGGTAAAGTGGGTAGATTCCAAGAGCAAGGCAACTGGTA
Source organism: Bacteroidota bacterium (assembly GCA_041162625.1). Lineage (GTDB taxonomy): Bacteria > Bacteroidota > Bacteroidia > Chitinophagales > Chitinophagaceae > Pollutibacter. The sequence continues at coordinate 3,416 of JBEASE010000100.1, forward strand.
TCGTGGTGGCGCACAACAAATGCTGTTTACTTCTTGGTTGTATGGAACACAGAATGATGAATTCAGACCAACACTATCAAAGGATATCAAACAAGAAGATCTTATTCGAATTTCACGTTTTTATGATATGGCTACGGAAATGCCAAGAGTAGATTGGGCGAAAGCATTTCATCATTTGCCGGTGAGTGATATCATTAAAAATGTAGACGGACAAAAAGGTATCTATGAAAACATGATTGCACGCAAGCCAAATGATCCGCAGTGGTATACAGGCGGACTATGGCATGAAAACATGTCGTTGGATGTTCCAGGCTATTGGTTTGTGTCTTGGTTTGATGTATCCTCTGGTCCCAATATTGAATTGTTTAATCATGTTCGCAACAGTGCTAAAAATAAAGCCATAGCAGATAACCAATACTTAGTTATTGCACCTGTTTTGCATTGCTCTTACAAGCGCGCAACAGAAGACACCAAGGTTGGTCAGTTGAGTGTAGGCGATGCAAGATTGAATTATGATGAGCTGACTTGGTCGTGGTTCGATTTGCATTTAAAAGGAGCATCAAATGATTTTAAGCAAAAAAATCCTCGTGTGAGATACTATACCATGGGGACTAACAAATGGCAAGCAGCAGATAGCTTTCCTGTGCCTGGCACAACCACTCAAAACATGTGGCTAGCCAGTAACGGACATGCAAATACCAGAAATGGAGATGGTGTGCTTGTAGTTACTCCAGTTAAATCATCAGCAAAAGAAGTGACGGATACCTTTACTTATGATCCTATGAATCCAGTCCCTTCCGTTGGCGGTAATGTATGTTGCACGGGTAATGCCATACAAGGCGGTTCATTTGATCAATCAGAAAATGAACTTCGCAATGATGTACTTGTCTATACCTCTGAGCCACTTAAGGAAGGCATTGAAGTGACAGGTTTCATTGAATCAACTTTGTTTGTCTCTTCTACGGGGGCTGATTCAGATATCACTTTGAAATTAATTGATGTACATCCTGATGGCAAGGCGTATAACCTTGATGAAACGATACAGCGTATGCGCTATCGCGAGGGATATGATAAGGAAGTCTTCATGGAAAAAGGGAAAGTATACAAAGTGAATATGAGTCCGATGGTTACCAGTAATTATTTTGCTGCTGGACATCGCATCAGGATTGAAATTTCAAGCAGCAACTTCCCAAGATTTGATCGCAACCTCAATACAGGCGGGGCTAATTATAATGAATCAAAAGCGGTTACAGTTCAGAATACAATTCATCATTCAAAAACATATCCCTCTGTTGTAAAAATTCCGATTGCACCAAAGCGATAAAATCAATAAATTTTTATAGTTGGCCATCTTTCCATTCAACCGTTACAATAATTTCATTTTTTCTGCCAACAAGTTGATAGGGAGGATTATAGCCCAGGTATCTGAAATGACCAATTGATTTTATTCCCTTTTTTCCTAATGACTTTTCAAGTTCTGCTGCATACTTTTTGATGGAGGCATCATTTGCAAATCCACCAAAGGAAATTGCAGCAACGTATTCACCAGGGGTTTGATGCAATTTCACGTTAACATCATTTGGTCGGGGCAAATTGTTAATGTCGTAAGCCGACGGCATCACGAAACTCATTGAAGAACCTTCATCATTGATATCCATGTGCACTGGCGTTGTCATTGCAATCTTAGAAGAGGATTCGTTGTTGCCGAAAATATATCCTGCTATCTTCCTAAAACCATTACCAGAAAGTTCTCTATAATTTTTTGCAGATGATTGTATGGTTGCAAATGTTGCGGGCGGATAATATCGAATCTCAAATTCATCTTCTTTTTTGATGACTTT
>JBEASE010000038.1:0-12500 GCA_041162625.1 Bacteroidota bacterium
AACATTACAACAAAGGCCAAGGATGTTGTTATGCATAAAGCTGTAGCAGGTTACAAATCTGTAAAACAGTTTTTTGAAAAAGAATACCTGCCTAAAGCACCAGTCAAACCAGGTGTTTTGTATTTCCCTAATGGCCTAACTTTTTACCAGGATAGGGTATCACATTTTACAACTACTGATTTAGGCTATGATTCAATTTTTAATATTGGGTTGAAGGAAGTTGCACGCATAAAGGCTGCAATGTATAAAGTGAAAGAGGAAGTTAGTTTTACGGGGGATATGAAATCATTTATTGAAATGCTTAGGACTGATCCAAAGTTCTATCCTAAAACAGGTGAAGATTTATTAAAGGAGGCTTCGTTTATTGCCAAGAAAATTGATGGGAAGTTGCCTATGTTGTTTGGTAGGTTACCTCGACAACCCTATGGTGTGGAACCAGTACCAGAAGCGATTGCACCAACCTATACTGCTGGCAGATATTCAGGGGCGCCAATTAAAAGTACGAGAGCAGGTAATTATTGGGTAAATCTTTATAATCTGCCATCACGAACTTTATATACGCTTGAAGCACTAACCCTACATGAAGCAGTACCTGGTCATCATTTGCAAATGGCACTTACACAAGAGTTGGAAAACCTACCAACCTTCAGAAGAAATCTTTATGTGAATGCTTTTGGTGAAGGGTGGGGACTTTATGCTGAATCCTTGGGCTATGAAATAGGATTGTACAAAGATCCTTACAGCAGATTCGGACAACTGACTTACGACATGTGGAGAGCTTGTCGGTTGGTCATTGACGTTGGCGTGCACGCTAAAGGTTGGTCGCGACAACAATCAATAGATTACCTAGCAGAAAACACTGCTTTGTCTATGCATGAAGTGAATACCGAAATCAATAGATACATCGCTTGGCCGGGACAAGCATTGGCCTACAAGATGGGTGAACTCAAAATTAAAGAGTTACGCAAACGCGCTGAGTTAGCGCTAGGCGATAAGTTTGATGTGAGAAAGTTTCATGATACACTACTCTCTGAAGGCACACTTACTTTACGATTGATGGACAAGTTAATCGATAGGTACATCGCTGCTAACAAATAAGCAAATACAATATGTGGGATGTACTGGAAAAACTTTTCTGCTCCAAACCATCCATTAGTTTTGATGATTAAGTAGACTCCAATTATTAATTTTATTCCTTCCCAAACATAAGCTTTAGGATTGCCATCCATCAATTCTGTCATTGCATAGATGTAAACAAAAATGAAAAGTCCGTAAAGGAATATGCCCGGACTACCTATTGATGCGAGATTCCCAATTAGAAAGGAAATAAAAGATAATAGAATAAAGAGTTGAATGAAAGACCAAGTTTGTAAACTTTTACTGCTTTCAGGATTGTATTTTTTAAAATTATACACATCTTGAATTTTATAGACTGGATATTTTTCAGCAACATCGGCTGGTCTCCAACCTGTTGGCATAAACCAAATACGTAATTTATCATTCCAATTCTTTGTCCTCCATGCATCCCTGATTAACAAATACATGTGTTGGAAGTTGATTTTGACTGGGTTCCAAGTAGCTGCAGGTCTGGTAATGCCATAGACCGGTGGTATATGATCTTGCTCCTCTTGAAAGGTTCCAAACATTTTATCCCATATGATGAATACCTGTGAATAGTTCTTATCCAAGTATTCCGGATTAATGGCATGATGAACCCGATGGTGAGAAGGTGTTACAATGATTTTTTCTAAGAATCCCATTTTCCCAATCAACTGGGTATGGTACCAGAATTGAATAAAAAGATGGAGAGGTGCAACTATTGCAATCACATTTCCAGGAATACCTAATAATGCAGCTGGAAGAAGGAAGAAAGTGAATATTCTAAAAAATACTGATATGGATTGACGCAAAGCACATGCAAGATTGAACTCCTCGCTGCTATGATGAATGATGTGTGCATTCCAAAATACATTGGTTGTATGTTGGATGCGATGTATGCAATATCCTGAAAAGTCAAGAGCAACAAAAGCAATGATATATACCCAGATGTTTTCCTGTATATGAATCAATGCCAAATTTTCATACATCCAGCCATAGCTGATGATGGCAAAGCTCAATCCTAAGACATCCTTGGTAACATTTGTTACTCCCGATGATAAGGATGAAATCATATCCATTATACGTACTGTATCTTTTCCTGTCTTCCAGCCATACCATTTTTCAAACAAAACAAGAATTAAAAAAATAGGCATTGCAATCAACAAAATCTTTCCATATGTCTCCATGTCCAACTGATTTGTAAGCCCAATTTCGTTCATTTTATTTAATTTGTAACATCATGGCTACAAATCCACTTTCTCTTCCACTTTCTGGAATTCAACATCATTGTACAGGACAGGTTTTTGAGTGTGTAGATGCCCATACTTGTGGCAATCCTGTCCGCTTAGTTGTGGCAGGCGGACCAGCATTGGAAGGGGATAATATGAGTGAAAAACGACAACATTTTTTACGTGAGTATGATTGGATTCGAAAAGGACTCATGTTTGAGCCGCGTGGACATGACATGATGAGTGGAAGTATTCTTTATCCGCCGCATGATCCTGAGAATGATTTTGCAGTGCTGTTTATTGAAACAAGTGGTTGTTTACCCATGTGTGGTCATGGTACCATTGGCACAATTACAGCTGCAATTGAATCAGGTTTGATAAAACCTAAAGTGGAAGGAAAGATTAGAATGGAGGCCCCAGCAGGGTTGGTTGAAATTGATTATACCAGTAATAATGGAAAGGTTACTTCTGTCAAACTTAAAAACGTAGCAGGATACCTTGATCAAGAAAATCTTGAAGTAGAATGTCCGGGTTTAGGAACCATTACTGTAGATGTTGCATATGGAGGCAACTTCTATGCAATAGTTGATGTGCAAGAAAATTTCAAGGGACTTGAATTCTTTTCTGCTGACCAATTGATAAGCATGGCAAGACAGTTGCGTAAAAACATCAATGCTAAATACAGTTTTGTTCACCCTGAGAATCCAACCATTCATTCCTGTTCGCATATACTTTGGTGTGGTGCTGTAATAGACCCTACTTCAACTGCACGCAATGCTGTTTTTTATGGTGATAAGGCAATTGATCGATCTCCATGTGGAACAGGAACAAGTGCAAGAATGGCACAATGGTACTCAAAAGGAAAATTAAAAAAGGGAGATACTTTCATTCATGAAAGTATCATAGGCAGTAAGTTTATTGGAAGGATTGAAGAGGAGACAACTGTTGCTGGCAAGCCCGCGATGCGTCCATCAATTGAAGGTTGGGCAAAAATATACGGTCATAATATTATTTCTATTGACACATCTGATGATCCATATGCACATGGATTTCAGGTGATCTAAATCAACTTCATGCGAATTCTATTTCTCTTTCTTTTCCTACAAATAACTCAGGTGCTTGTAGCACAAGAAAATTCCACCAGTAATGCTTGGTTAAGCAACAATGATTTCCTGTGGTATAATAAACCAGCATCCTATTTTGAAGATGCACTTCCTATCGGAAATGGGAGAATAGGTGGCATGGTCTATGGTGGAGTGCAGCAAGAGCGAATTTCACTCAATGAATCAACGCTTTGGGCAGGTTATCCGACTGATCCAAATATGAATCCAGCTGCAAAAAGTTATATACCCTTGATCCGAGAAGCTTTGTTTGCTGGGGAATATAAAAAAGCCGATAGTCTGACAAGATTTATTCAAGGTAAATTTTCCGCATCATATGCACCGCTTGGTAATCTCTTTATAGATTTTGGTATCAAGGATGCAACACAATACAATCGTCAACTTGATCTTAATACTGGTGTTCACCTTGTAAGTTTTCAATCAGGCGGTACCCTCTATACTAGAGAAATATTTGTCTCTCATCCAGACAATGTCATGATGATTAAATTAAAGGCATTTGGAAAAAACAAATTGAACCTAAAGGTTTCATTTAATTCCTTGCTTCGGAATAAAATAGAGGCAGAATTAGGCGCTTTTCTTCCTTTTAAAAATCGTCTTTCTATGCGCGGTCTTGCCCCTTCGCTAGCAGAACCTAGCTATCGGGGAGATATGAAAAATGCTGTGCAGTATGACTCTTCTTTATCCATGCGATTTGCAGTAGATGCAGGTGTATTCAAGACAGATGGACGTGTACAAACATCTTCAGATACACTAAGTATTAAAGGCGCTACTGAAGTTGTTTTGTATGTAACCATGACCACTAGTTTTAACGGGTTTGATAAAAATCCTGCTACAAATGGAAAGAATGAATTGCAATTGGTTCACCAACAAGTCAAACAACTTGTAGGAAAAAAATATGATGATATTAAAGCAAGACATGAACAAGATTTTTCTTCATTCTATAATCGTTTAAAAATAGATCTCGGGCAAAAGGAGAGAAGAAGAATTGCTACCGACGAAAGATTAAAACAATTTGCAAGAGGCGTAGTTGATAATGATTTGGTTGCACTTTATTTTCAATATGGACGTTACTTAATGATCAGCGCTTCAAGGACATCCGAAGTGCCAATGAATTTGCAGGGTATTTGGAATGAGCAAGTGCGTCCACCTTGGAGCAGTAACTATACCATCAACATCAATACGGAGATGAATTACTGGCCCGTAGAGACGGCTAATTTATCTGAGCTGCATACACCTCTATTTGGGTTTATAAAAAACCTAAGCAAGACAGGTGCAGTGACTGCCAAGTCGTTTTATGGAACAGAAGGATGGGTGGCACATCACAATTCTGATATATGGGCAATGAGTAATCCTGTTGGTGATTTTGGTAATGGTGATCCTGTATGGGCCAATTGGACAATGGGTGGTACTTGGCTTTCAACACATCTATGGGAGCATTTTCAGTTTTCCCAAGACACAATGTTCTTAAAAAATACAGCATTTCCTATTTTAAAAGATGCTGCTAAATTTTGCATTCAGTTTTTAGTGAAAGATCCTGAAGGGAAATGGGTGACAGCGCCATCTACTTCACCTGAAAATGTATTTATAACTGATAAGGGATTGAAGGGTGCTGTATTGTTCGGAAGTACTGCTGATCTTGCTATGATAAGAGAGTTGTTTGCTAATGTGATTGATGCAGCATCTGTTCTTCATCAGGATGAACAATTTGCTAATCAAGTCAAACTTATTTTAAATGAAATGCATCCTTATACCATAGGTAAAAAAGGAAATTTGCAAGAGTGGTATTACGATTGGGAAGATGAAGATCCTAAGCACCGTCACGTTTCTCATCTGTTTGGTTTGTATCCAGGTACTTCAATTACATTGAAAAAAACACCTGCTCTTGCTAATGCAGTAAAACAATCTTTGTTGTATAGAACTAATAATGGTACTGGCTGGTCGATTGCCTGGAAAATTAATTTATGGGCAAGATTACAAAATGCTGAAAAAGCATATGATGCTTTACAAACAATTCTTGCTTATTATCCTGCGGATAAAAATGAAATTAAAATTGCAGGTGGAGGCACTTATCCAAATTTGATGGATGCACATCCGCCCTTTCAAATTGACGGAAATTTTGGTGCAACAGCAGGCATCATCGAAATGCTTGTGCAAAGTCATGATGATGAAATACTTTTGTTGCCAGCACTTCCAGATCAATGGAAATCGGGTAGTATAAAAGGTGTTAAAGCAAGAGGAGGATACCTATTAGATATAGAATGGAAAGAAGGGAAATTAAATAAGGTAAAAATTGTTCCTACTAAGGCAGGTATAACTAAGTTGATCTATAAGGACAAAACTTGGGAAATCAATACGGATAAAGAACAAGTAATTGCCTTATAGTCTTCAATTAATTCCAAGAAACTAATTTATCTTATTTTCAAGCATTAATTAAATAACATGAGTAAAGTTATTGTAGCAGGGGGTGGCGTAATTGGATTGTGTGCAGCCTATTACATGAAGAAGTCGGGTCATGAAGTTGTTGTTATTGATCAAGGAAGTTTAAGAGAAGGAGCTTCTTTTGGCAATGCAGGATATATTTGCCCTAGTCATTTTATTCCTTTGGCTTCGCCTGGAATTGTTGCAAAGGGTCTTCAATGGATGTTGAGTTCAACTTCGCCTTTTTACATCAAACCAAGGTTGGATATAGATCTCATAAAGTGGGGGTTGACTTTTTGGAAGCGTTCGGGAAAATCAACTATGGAAAAAAATGCTCCACATCTAAATAACATTTTACAATTGAGTAGAACGCTGACTGCTGAAATAAGAGATGAATTAGGAAATAGCTTTCATATGGAGGAAAAGGGTTGTTTGATGTTGTATAAGTCGGCAGTAACAGAAAAGCATGAAATTGAAATGGCAGAAGATGCTGCTGCTTTTAATATTCAAACAAGAATTTTATCAGCAAAAGAAGTGCAACAACTAGAGCCTGATGTAGAGGTAAATGTAAAAGGTGGGGTGCTTTACCCTTTAGATGCGCATTTGCATCCAGCTGAATTGATGTCTACTTTACGCGAGCAATTAGAAAAACAAGGAGTAGTCTTTCAATTAGAAACCAATATACTTGGATTTGAAAAAAATGGAAAAAAAGTAACAAAGGTGCTCACTGATAAAGGTGATTTTAGAGGAGATGAAGTGGTAATAGCGACAGGCTCTTGGTTGTCTGATATTCTTAAAGACTTAGAAATTGATATTTTATTGCAAGCGGGAAAGGGGTATAGTATGACATTTGAGAATATTCCTAAGAATTTACATTATCCATCTATCTTGGTAGATGATCGTGTGGCGATGACACCAATGGGCGCAGATTTAAGAATGGGTGGCACGATGGAAATCAGTGGTAAAGGTTCAAAAATGTTGATTAAGCGAGTACAATCAATTTATAAGGCTGCAAAAAATTATTTTCCAGATTTGCAGGTCAGCTTTCCTTCGCCAGATAAGATCTGGCATGGATTTCGTCCGTTGAGTCCTGATGGATTACCATATATTGGAAGACATTCCAAATACAGCAATCTAGTCATTGCAGGTGGTCATGGCATGCTTGGTATTTCATTAGCAGCTGGAACAGGTAAATTGATTGATGAAATTATTAGTGAACATAAATTATCAATAGACATTTCAGCTTTTGATGTGGAGCGCTAAACAATTAAATATTTAATTATGATGAAGAATGTATTTTTAACCTTATGCTTGATTTGTGCTGTTAGCCTAACAAAAGCACAAAATTTAAATTTATTGTGGACAACTGATTCAACGATGCGTGTGCCTGAATCTGTTTATTATGATGAAAAAACAGGAAAAATTTATGTTTCAAATATTGATGGAAAAGGAGCTTGGGATAAAGATGGGAGAGGATCAATCTCCATCATTACTGCTTCAGGGAAGATATTGAGTCCCTATTGGGTTTCGGGTTTGCATGCTCCAAAGGGGATGGCCATGTTTCAAGATTTTTTAATTGTAGCAGATGTTGATTCAGTTGTCATTATTGAACCAATTAGGGCTCAAATTGCTAAGAAGATTTACATTGAAGGTGCACAAGCCTTAAACGACTTAACTGTAGATAAGCGTGGTAATATTTATGTGACTGACTCTAAAACCAAGAAAATCCACATGATAGATGGATTAAAACTAGATGTTTCATTGTATCTCGACGGATTAAAAGGTCCTAATGGAGTATTATTTGCTGATCGTATCCTTTATTACGTTGATGCGGGTGGTTTTTATAAAGTTGGGAAAGACAAACAAAAGATTTTAATTGTTGATGGACTAGAAGGTGGTACAGATGGAATAGAACAAATTGATGAAGAGAATTTTATAATTTCTTGTTGGTCGGGCACCATATATCATGTAAATCTCAAAGGTGAGAAAAAATTATTGCTTGATACTAGAGGTAGTCAAATCAATGCAGCAGATATTGGTTACGACAAGAAAAAGAAAATAGTCTATGTACCCACTTTTTACAAGAATACAGTCATGGCCTATCAGTTTAATCAGTAAAAGTTTTTTATTTCATTTTGCTTTCTAGGTAAGTTATCATTTCAGTGTTGTTGGCCGACTTCAACTTGTTCATGATTCCTTGAAGAATGAATCCATTAATATATGGATTTACCTGTTCTTTTAGACTTCCTGGAATATCATTTCTGAACTGTATGATTAAATCGATTGATGTTTTAATGCGGTCATTGTTTTTCATGCTACCAGCCATATCTGCAATTTGTTGCATCAGCATGAACTTTTCATTTGAGAGTCCGAGTCCTGCAAACTTAGATGTCAGTTTATAAAAAATTTCTTCATTGCCTGATGCAATTAATATTTTATTTACGGCAACTTCTAAATCGCCTTTGGTAGTCATGGCTGATTGTTTAGTGGCTTCATTTAATGCAGCAATTGAATCTACTTTGCTAAGTGCACTAAGTGCTGCGCCGGAAACTGAATAAGAAGAATCATTTACCAATGATTGGTATAGGCTACCATATTCTTTCTTATTGGTATTGCCAAGTGCTGTGAGCATTGTTGCTTTAACTGGACGATTTTTTTCTGTTGAAACCAATGTAACAATCTTTTTTTCAAATACTTCTCGTTGATTCTCTTTTTTCAAATCTATTTTTGAAACTGCAAGTCCCCTAATTCCATAATAGGAATCGGAAATGGCATCAAGTAATAATGCTTTTGCTTTTGGGTCATCTATTTTTCTGCCACAGAAATCAACTGCTTCTCTTCGGTCCATGTAGGTTCCTGCGTGGTAGTATTGGTGGATATAGTTATCAATATTTTTATTTTCTGTTTTTTCTGCTAACAAAACTTTGTCGCCATCAAAATTGATCAAATCTGGTTTTAATTCACTTGCAAAATAGAATGTATCGATTGCGCTTTCAACCCAGACCATATTCCTTGACTTATTTTTCCCGTGGTAGATATCTATATAAGTTGGAATCCTAAATATTTTGCCAGTATTTTGGGTTTGCTTTACAACAACCATTGCTAGTTTTTTATCTTGTTGGTAGCTGTAATTGATATTTAGTTTAGGGTGCCCGTTCCCAAAATACCATTGATTGAAATACCAGTTGAGGTCTTTTCCGCTTACTTCTTCAAATGCTAATCTCAGGTGATGTGCTTCTGCTGATTTGAATTTGTTGGTTGATAAGTATAAATTCAAGCCTTTGAAAAAAGCACTGTCACCAAGATAGTTTCTGAGCATGTGTAAAATTCTTCCACCTTTTGAATAACTAACAGCATCAAACATGTCTTCTCTATCAGAATAGTAGAAACGAACCAGATCTTTTTTTGCGTTATCACCTTGTAGATAAGCCCTCATGCCAGAATAATTTTCAGCATCACCTGCATCCTTTCCATATTTGTATTCAAACCAAAGTGTTTGGCTATAATCTGCAAAAGATTCATTGAGGGTAAGATTGCTCCAGCTTTCTGCAGTTACATAGTCGCCAAACCATTGGTGAAAAAGTTCGTGTGCAATTGTTCCTTCCCACCTGTTTTCGTCAGTCAGTTCTCTTGCATCTTGTTGTGCAGATTCTTGGTGCAGAGTAGCTGTAGTATTTTCCATTGCTCCTGAAACATAATCTCTTGCTACCATTTGGCTATATTTTATCCATGGATAGTCAATGCCCGTGATCCTTGAAAAATAGGTCATCATTTCTGGTGTATTGCCAAAGATTTTTTTAGCGACTGGTCCGAATTCGGATTCAACATAATAATTCACTTCTTTTCCTCTCCAACTATCTTTAATTACTGCAAAATCTCCAACGCCCATGAAAAATAAATAAGGTGAGTGAGGGAGATCCATTTTCCAATAGTCGGTTCTTGTACCATCTGTATTTGCTTTCTGACTTATCAATTTACCATTGCTCAATGACACATATTTGGCGGGCACAGTCATGTATAATTCCTGTGTTGTTTTTTGTTGTGTTTGGTCGATAGTAGGAAACCAGACTGAGTTTGATTCTGTTTCACCTTGTGTCCATATTTGAACAGGTTTTGTTTTTTCTTCTCCTTTGGGATTGATGAAGTAAAGTCCCTTTGCACCTAACATAGGGTCCCTTCCAGATTCCTTTTCATATTCATCTGGTTTGGCTATATACTCAACGTATACAATATATTTTTCACCTTTTTTGTAAGTCTTGTCTAATTGTATTTTTAGCTGTTCATTATTGTAGGTGTATTGTAGAGATTTTGTATTGTTGTTTACAGAAACACCTAATGATTTTATTTCCATTCCTTTGGCGTCTAGAGTTAGCTCAGCAGTTGGAGAAAAGTGAGGGGTAAGCGTAACCCAGGCTTTGCCATACAAGTGTGACTTTTGGTAATCAAATTTCACATCAAGCTTCGTGTGTACAAGGTTGTTGATTCTTTCTGGTGTGTAGCGAGGTGTTTTTTTCCAGCTGGTATCTTTTGCTGTTTCTTCTTGGGCTTGGCCAATTGCACTGATGGCAATAGCCACTATGATAAATATGAGTTTTTTCATGAGTAGAAGTTTGCCCACAAAGATATAATTACGCAGTTCTTGTTTTTTTTTAAATGGATGAACGGTAAAAACATCCGACTTGTGTAAATTCTTTTGGTAATTTTGGGTATGCGCTTGTGTAAACTGAAGTCCATCCTATTGTTTATTGTATTCCAATTTGGAACGGTATCGTTTCTCCTTGCACAACATTATATTTTCATAGAAGCGGAAGGCCAGCAACCCTTTTATTTGAAGAAAGGGGGAGAAACTTTTTCATCTACAGGTTCAGGGTTTATCATTTTGCCTAAACTGAATCAGAAAGAAATTGATTTTATCGTTGGGTTTCCCAACAAGTTATATCCTGAGACAGCCTTTAAAATTGTATCAATTCAAAAAGATCTTGGATTTGCATTAAAGAAAATAGATGGTAAGAATTGGGTATTGGAAGATAGACAAACGCTAACCTTAATAAAAGGAGGTCCAGTTGATGTAAAAACTGCAAGCCAATCATTGTCAGTCTCAACAGCTGGCTTTGCTGAATTATTAGCGGAAGCTACTGGTGACAAAACCTTGTTAGAAAAAACAACACTAATAACGCTTCCAGCAGATAAGTCTCTAGTTTCAAGTGTTAAACCCAAAGCAAATTCAACAGTATCTAAAGCGCTAACCACAACAAAACAAAGCAATAAATCATCTTCATTTGGAATTATTCGTTCATATATACAATCAGAAGATAGTTCTCTTTTGCGGATAGCTTATTTTGAGAAGGGCGCAAAGAATAATTGGGATACTATTATAGTTGAAATTGAAAAAATAACTAAAGCGCCATTGATCAGTAAATCTGTAGCGCAGGACAAATTGTCAAATTCGCCCATAACAGCTTCGCCAATAGTTAAGGAAGTTCCTTTGGATTCACTAAAACAAACAATGGCTCTTGAAAAAGCTGAGGATTGCTCAAATCCAATTGCGCTTCCAAGAGATGTGAAAGAGTTACAACGAAAAATGAATAAAGCCCCATCCTTTGAGATACAATTGGAGCTTGCTACTAAAGCATTTAATGAAAAGTGTTTCACAACTAAGCAAGTAAAAGAGCTAGGATCATTCTTTTGGGAAGAACAAAATAAGCTTATCTTATACAGTCGACTCAGAAAATATGTTGCAGACCCATCTCTTTATGGAGAACTAGAACAAAGTTTTTTACAGGAGGGTAGTAAAAAAGCATTTAGAGAAATGCTCAACAAACAACAGCTATAAACAAGTTCCTTTATGCACACCTATTTTCTGGCTTTGGGATACAAAGGAGCAAAATATGCAGGTTTCCAAATACAGGAGAATGCACAAACCATACAAGGCGAAATTGAAAAAGCCGCAGCCATATATTTGAGGGAGCCCTTATCATTGACCGGTTCATCTAGGACAGACGCGGGAGTACATGCACAACTTAATTACTTCCATTTTCAATTTGAAAAGGACTTGGGAGATGAGTTCATCTATCATGTTAATGCCATCCTTCCCTCAGACATTGTATTGAAAGGGGTGTATAAAGTGCCGGAGGGAAGTCACTCAAGATTTGATGCTATCAGCCGTAAGTATAGCTATTATTTGTATGGTACTAAAGATCCTTTTCAAGAGGATAGGGCATGGTTCTATCCTTACCCAATGGAAGAAGATTTGTTAAATGAAGCGGCAATAAGCCTCTTAGGGGAACATGATTTTACCAGTTTTGCCAAGACACGGACCCAGGTGTATACCCATTTGTGTAGGATTGAAACATGTAAATGGGAGCAAACGCCAACGGGATGGAAGTTTACTATTCAAGGTAATCGTTTCTTGCGTGGAATGGTTAGAGCATTAGTGGCAACAATGGTTAAAGTGGGTAGGGGCACTCTAACTGCAAATGACTTCATAAAAGTAAGAACTGCAATGAACAGTAAGCAGGCTGACTTTTCTGCTCCTGCACATGGTTTACACTTGGAAAATGTAATCTATCCTGAAAGTATTGCGCAATTTTTGTTTTAATTTTTATTTCCCTTCAAATGCTTTACTGGTAAGGGT
>JBEASE010000039.1:0-16512 GCA_041162625.1 Bacteroidota bacterium
TTTGTTTTTCTTTTTGTTCCAATTTTGTATTGCAAAAAATTAGAGAATCTTGATAGTAATTATCAGAAAGTAGTTTAATGTTAATTTCAACTAATTGCTCTAGAATTGAAGAGTAAATAATTGGGATTTTATAATATTTAAGAGATCTTAGATAATTAAAAGCTTTAGGAATAGATAATAAAACATTCTGCGAAGTATTTAATTCTTATGCAAAAGGAAAGCCGGTTAAATTTCCTCCTAAAAGAGGTAATTCTGATAAAGAAAAACTACAACATCTTGTAAGTTCTGGTATAGGAACTGGATACTATTATGCTGGAGGTGGTAAAGGATCTGATTTATTTTTTAAGATAGATGAAGACTACAATAAAATGGCATCAACTATAACTTCTGATCCTATAGTTTACTATGGCGGAATTACAGGTGTAGGTAAAAGAGTTGATGTAGTATTTGAATCAGCTAAGTATATCTTTAAAGTAAACATTAGACCTAAAGATAGAGGTGTTTACCCTACTCACATTATGTGTGACTACAAAGAAAAATAAATTTTTTTATTTCAATTATTTTTTGTATATTAGCCATAAATTAATCACATGGCAAAAAAAGATACAATCTATAGGACAATAAAGACTATAGAAGGAACAACAATCCACATTTACGAAGACGAAAAAGGGGCTACAAAACCTCATTGTGCCACTGGCCCTGCTATACTTTACGGAAAAGGGCAAAATAAGCAGGACGAATACTATTTGTTTGGAGTCAAGTATGACTATGACAGGTGGCTAGAATTATCTAGACCTTTAAGGAAAGCTAGTACTAAAGAAGATTTTGTTGATTGATAAATATTTATAAGTAAATGTACGACCATGTCATTTAACTTAAACATTGCATCTAAAAATGCAATTGAACGGACTGGAATCCTGTTGTCAATTCCATTACTCTGCTGAAAAAAACTTTCCGTAGGTCTGTTCAGATGATGCATACTGAATC
Organism: Bacteroidota bacterium; assembly: GCA_041162625.1. GTDB lineage: Bacteria > Bacteroidota > Bacteroidia > Chitinophagales > Chitinophagaceae > Pollutibacter. The sequence goes on from JBEASE010000039.1 coordinate 988, forward strand.
CGCCATGGAAGTATAAATTATCTGTAGGGAAAAAAGAATAATTTAAACCAGCTTGTAAATCAAAATAACCAATAGAATTATTTAATAAAATTTCTGAAGTACAAAATAACCAATAGAATTATTTAATAAAATTTCTGAAGTAGGTCTGCTGAAAAATTTCCCATCCCACTGATCACCAAACCGAAGTGCAGATGAATTAATTCTCTTGGTAGCCAAGCCTAAATTAAAACCAGCAGAAAGCAAACTGGTTGATCCAATCATTTGATGATAGGCTACAGAAGCATACGCTTTTGTTGAGCTCAAACTTCCAGATCCTGCAACATCTTGTAAAATCAAACCACCCACACCCATCCAACCACTTGGAATCAAATTTCGCATAAACTGAAAATCGCCATATACACTCATAGTTTTATAAGGAACAGGAACCGATGCCCATTGCTCTCTATAATGTGCGCCTAATCGGTAGTCAGAGGATGGTAAAAACCCAGTATTGGCAGGATTAGTTGATAAAGGAGAATTGAAATATTGCGAAAATCGGAGATCCTGAGCAAAACAATCAATCTGCAATGTTAGCATGAGTAACACTGTAAGCAGAAAATGTTGTTTATGTATATTTTGCTTCATTAATAGATCACTTATCTTATTAAAGTAATGCTACCCGAACTTTTCACTTGCTTCCCATCTGAAAATTTAATCAACAAAGTATAAGCATATGCATCCATTGGTTGTGGTACCCCTTTATAAGTTCCATCCCATCCAAATGATGGATTAGCAGATTCAAATAGCAGTTGACCAAATCGATTAAAAACCCTAAAGTCCATCAAATCTACACCATAAGCATTTACATAAAAAACATCATTCTTTCCATCACCATTTGGCGTAAATGCATTTGGGATATCCCAAAGTGGCAGTATCAATGAATTTACTTTTGCATTTGCAGTATCCTTACAACCGTAAAAAGAAGTGGCAAATAAATAAACATCCCATGTGCCGGTACTTTTATACAGATATGCAGTATCGCTTCTTGATGTGCCAACTGTTCCATCGCCAAAATCCCAAATCAATTCATTTGCGCCTATGGAGGTATTTCTAAAATTAATGATGGTATTTTCCAGCGGAGGCTGTGGACTAGCAACAAACCCTGCAACAGGAAGAGGTCTTACATTTATGGTGAATGTGGTGTCTTTCTGCCTAAAGCACAAAGGACTATTTTCAGTAATTACTAGTCTGATTGTTTTGGGTCCAGGTGTAAAATAAGTAATATTATGCGGACCATATGCATTTGAAGTCTGGCCATCACCAAAATCCCAAGCGTAATCAACTCCACCAACACTAAAGTTTTTGATATTGAGCGGTGAATTAACACAAACATCATTTGATGCTGGTTCAATCTTGATAGCAATATCAGGCTCCACAGAAATAGTAATTTCTACTGAATCCGGATTGTTACAAAAATTTAGATCATTTAGGAGTAACCAAATTTTATGGGTACCTGTACTAAAAGTTTTTACGGGTTCAAAATTCTTATCAACCGGGCCAGAATTGGTACCATCATCAAACTTCCATATAAAGGAGTTACTACTAAATGAGGATCCAGGTAATGCAGTAGTGGATGTATTTTTAAATCTGAAAACAGGACTAGAACAATTACCTTCTCTTGCTGCAGTAGCTGAAAGAAGTGCCTCATTGATACCAACTCTTACTTTCATTTCAGAGGTGGCAGTCGTTATACACCTATCATTATCAATAGCAGTCACTTTTACAGTGTAAACTGTATTCGATATAGGAGAATACGTATGATTCACCTCTGGATCAGTTGTTGTTACCACAGTACCATCACCAAAATCCCAGGTATAGGATTTCCCAATTCCAATGGTGTCTACAAAAGTTATGGTTAAAGGTGCACATCCCGATGTATCATAAACACCATCGATAAAAGATTTTATACCTGCATCTACGCCATCAAAATCAAAACCGATTTTTACTGCAGCGAGATTGCACCCACCCTCTCCATCTCTTGCTAAAGCCCCATTGGTTGGAAATGCAGCACGCCAAACAATCATTGGAGCTCGAATTGGATCTCCTGGAAGTCGGCCTCTTGGTGGACAAATTTGATTTCCACCACAGTTGGCACAAAGCGCCTGGTATATTGCACCTCTTGTATCAAAGCGTGATGTTCCGCCATCAACATGATCACCTTCACCTCCCCTTTGTCCAAACCAAGATCCAAATAACTGGCTTTGTGCATTTTTCTCTAATACGAAGAAATAGAAATCTTTGTTGTCTGTATAATTCTGTATTGGCGTTCCAACAATATCCATTCCAGTTGTCCCCAATGTTTTGCTATCAAAAGGAGAAGTTTGACAAAGATTCAATCTACCTCCCCAGCCAGAAACATATACATTTTCACAACGATCCACTAGGAATGCTACCGGAGATATGTTTGGTATGCTAGAACTTCCGCTATAACCAAATGGCGTGGAATAAACATAACCCGAAAGATCAGGTTCTAGTTTTGAAATAAATTGTTTTGCTCCGGGTCGACTATACCCACCAGTCGGAATACCCGTTACAGGCCAACTACCAAGTGTAATGCCTGTTACATAAGGATAGTTGGTAAGTGGCGCACGATTTTGATCAAACTGAATACCATAAATGATATCAGTACTACCTGTACCCAAGAAAGTACTTTTCACCACATTCCCTGATTGATCAAGTATAGCTACATATCCATCAATGCCACCTTGTGCATTTACACCAATAGTACCTGCGTGATCTCCAGGAAAATTAGCACTGCTTGTTGCTCCTGCCACATATACCTGTTCCTTAGCAGGATGTTTAGCTAGTACAAATGCAGCATCATCATCATTGCCACCCAAATACGTAGCATAAATTACATTGGTCAGATTGGGTGTGAGTTTCAAAACAACACCATCTTGCTTCCCACCTAAACTTGTACCATTTGTAATAAATGGAAAATTATTAGAAGTAGTATTTGAAGCGATGTAAACATTATTTAAAGCATCAATAACCACTTCACTTCTTGCGTTATCACCATAGTTGTATAACAACGATCCTGGAGAAGGAGTAATCCCGGCATCGATATTTGCGCCATCTACTCCTGTGCCACCTATTACCATACTTCCTATTAGACTTTTTCCATCTGCTGATAGTTTGAATACTGCTATATCAGTATTACCCCCTCCTCGCGCATTTGAAAATGGGAATACAGGAAAATTACTTGAAGTTGTTCTTCCTAATATAATTGGATTTCCACTAGGATCAACTATAATACTTTGCGGAAATTCATTTCCACTTCCACCAAAATAAGTTGAAAATATTTTGCTGTTTGTTCCACCATTAGGGCCAAATCTTGTTATCGCGATATCAATATCACCTCCCCCAAAAATTTCTTGATAACCACCTATTGCACCATATCTTGCACCAAATACAATTCCTCCGGCATATAAACTTCCGTCAGGACCAGGTGCAGCAGAATAGCCCCAATTGTTACTCTTGCTTCCTGAGTAAGTAGAAAATACCAAGGTTGGATCTATAACTAAAACTGCATTTTTTTCGTAAGCGCCCAAATCATAGGATAAAGTATTTCCAGCAACTACATATTTACAGTTTACACTTCTCCTTTGTCCGTTTATAATCTGATAAGCGATTGGAGCAAACTCTTTTACTTCGCCTACACTTGTCTTAATCAACAATTCTCCATTTTTTATACGGAGTCCATCTACACCATTATACTGCAACTTGATTCTTTTGGGATCAGCACCTGGAGCTAAAATCAAATCGTATTTTATTTTTCCATTTCCAGCATAGTAACGAATATCAATACCTGCATAAAGCTCTTTCACTACAACCTCTCCAAACGATTTCACATCATTTTTCCAATAAGCAGGATCATCACCAATAAAATAATTTGCATCATTTCCAGTTGGCTTGTTTGAGATAAATTTTGAACTTCCACTACTCCCAATAAATTGTGCACGATAAGAATGTGATCTCATCAAAAGCGGCTCATTGCTTTTGGCAAGATCAGTAATTGGCAAGACCTCAGTATTTTCTTTTGAACCAATATTAAGCGTGCGATCTACAGCTGTAGGATTTGATGCGCCGTTTCCACCATGTATGCGGTTTAATACAGTTGCATAATCATCAGGGTGAGTTATTGAAATGGTAAAACCATTTGCATGAATATAAGCCACCCCATTACCAAGTATAGATTTATATGCAAAATCTTCTTTCCATTGCCCCTTATTTTCTATGAACTCAACTCCATAAAAAGATTGAGAAAACACTTGTCCGAAAACCAACATCAATATGGAAGAAAATATGACTTTCATAGCGATTAGACCAACCATAAAACTATGGGTTTAAACCTTTAAATCATGTTAATAATCCCATTTGCTATGAATAATCAAAATTCCTTTAGATATTTGCGGTTGGAAGGGACAAATTTTCCGTACCCCTATACCCTATTTGTAAAAAAATTGGTTGTAAAATAATTAACCAGTTACAACGTTTATTAGTATGTCCCAATCTTTTAAAATCATGGGTAAAATTGCCTCATTTAATTCTAATAAATTGATTTTCAATTTATTAATGATTACTTTCTTTTCTATCCAAGCTACTGCACAGAGTAAATTTGAAGTAGGCATCGCTTTAAGCACCATGCAATATGAGGGTGAAATTGGAGGAAGATTTCCCTATATTTTCAATGATTTACACAACCCAACTTCAAGAGCAAGAATGGGAGGGGGTATAAATTTAGGATATCACGTAACAGATTTTTTAAGTATTAGAGGTGTTTTAAATATTGGATCAGTCCAAGCTGCAGATAGACTATTGAAACCAGAGCCAGATCCAGCTGTAGTATATAAACTCACGAGAAATTTATCCTTTCGGTCTTCTATTGTTGAAGCTGGCATTTCTGCCGAATTTTATCCACTACCGATACTATTTAAACGATGGGGACAAAACCTTGGGCGATTTAACCCCTATATCATTGCAGGATTTAATGTTTTTAGGTTTAATCCAAGAAGTATCTATATAGATAAAACTGGTGCTTTTTCTTGGGTTGACCTTAAGCCACTAAGGACAGAGGGACAAGGCATGCCCATTGCCAATGCTCCAAAAGAATACAGCTTAATCAGTACTTCAATTCCAGTAGGAATAGGTGTAAGATTTAATGTAAATGAATATATTTCTTTGGCATTAGAATGGTCAAACAGAACTACTTTCACCGACTACCTTGATGACGTAAGTGGTAATTATATTGACAATGCAGAATTTGATAATTTTTTTGGCGCAGGAACAATACTAGCAGATCAGGCCAAACAAAAAGCAAACTTTCCTTCATGGCTCAATGGAGTGCATGTGAATGGCTTTCTTCCCACTGAACCTAGAGGTTCTCTTAACAAGTTCAACGATTATTATTACACTTCAAGCATAAAATTATTTATCAACTTAGATAAACTAGGAGGCAAATCGAACTCTTTATTTGGAGGTGGTAATTACCTAAAATGTCCACCAAGGTTTTAATTCACCTTTTAAGATATTTTAGACCAAGCCTGCCCCCCCTTCATATGCTTTAGATACATCAACAGCGGATAATTATCAGTTGAAGTCAAATCAGCATCCTTTGCAAGTAGTTGCTCTACATCTGTTCTTGCTTGGTCTAAAATTCCCCTATCATCAACAATGTTAGCAAGTTTAAAATTGAGCGCCCCGCTTTGTCTGGTTCCTTGTATATCACCCGGACCTCTTAGCTCCAAGTCTTTTTCTGCTATTTTAAAACCATCATTTGTGGCACACATCACCGACAAACGATCTTTTGCATCTTTTCCTATTTGATTACCAGATAACAATATACAATAGCTCTTCTCGCTTCCCCTGCCCACTCTACCTCGAAGTTGATGCAATTGACTCAATCCAAACTTCTCTGCACTCTCAATAACCATTACAGATGCATTAGGCACGTTTACACCAACTTCAATTACAGTTGTTGCTACCATAATTTGTGTGTCTTGTTCCACAAATCTTTTCATGTTTATTTCTTTCTGCTCAGCTGGCATTCTACCATGCACCATACTGATCCAATACTGTGGCTCAGGAAACCATGATTTGACATTGTTATATCCTTTCATCAAATCTTCATATTGTAATTTTTCACTTGCCTCAATCAAAGGAAAAATAAAATATATCTGTCTTCCTAGCTTAATCTCTGATTTTATAAAATCCATTACCTGAGGCCTTGCATCATCCAAACGATGAACAGTAGTAATGGGCGTTCTACCAGGAGGTAGTTCATCTATAACACTATAATCAAGATCTCCATAAGCTGTCATAGCAAGGGTTCGTGGTATTGGTGTAGCAGTCATTACCAGCACATGTGGTGGTATCTGATTTTTTTCCCAAAGCTTTGCCCTTTGTGCTACACCAAACTTATGTTGCTCATCAATTACAGCCAATCCTAAATTTTTAAAGCGAACAACATCTTCAATTAAGGCATGTGTGCCGACTACTATTTTTAATTCCCCTGTTTCAATAGCGGTCAAAATCTGTTTACGCTCTGCAGTTTTTGTAGAACCAGTTAAAAGACCAACATTAATTCCCATTGGCTTAAGCAATTTTGAAAATTGCTCTGCATGTTGTCTTGCTAAAATTTCAGTTGGCGCCATTAAGCACGACTGATAACCATTATCAACAGCAATAAGCATAGACATTAACGCAACAATTGTTTTTCCACTTCCAACATCCCCTTGCAACAACCTGTTCATTTGTTTTCCAGTACCTGTATCTTGTCTGATTTCTTTCAATACTCGCTTTTGTGCATTGGTCAATTCAAATGGCAGATATTCATGAAAAAATGTATTGAAAACTTCTCCAACTTGTGTAAAGACAACCCCTCTTGAAAAACGGTGACGGGATGATCGCAACATACCCAATCGCAATTGAGCAATAAACAACTCTTCAAATTTCATCCGCTCAACCGCCAGTTGGTAATAATCTAAATTTCGAGGAAAGTGCAAGTACTCATAAGCCTTGAAGCGACTGATAAAATTATATTTCTTGAGTAATGATTGCGGCAAACATTCTGGTAACTCTTTTTCTTCCAAAATCAAAAACAACTGCTCCATCAATTTTCCCATTGCCCTTCCATTCAACCCTCTGGCTTTTAATTTTTCGGTAACAGGATAAATAGGCTCTAAATAGGATTTTCCAGAAGCATTATGTTCTTTAACAGATTCAATTTCTGGATGATTCAATTGAGGCTTTCCCAAGAAAAAGCCCAGTTTACCAAAAGCCATATATTCTTGTCCCACTTGGATTAACTTCTGCACCCAATTGATTCCTTGGAACCAAGTCATTTCAATAATACCCGTCTTATCCCTTAAAAAGACTACTAAACGTTTTGCCCTTCTTTCTCCAACAACTTCCATAGAAACCACAACACCCCTGACTTGCACATGATCCATGGTAGGATTAATCTGTCCTATTGCCTGAACACTAGTCCTATCTAAATGTCTTAGTGGAAAATGATTGAGCAGGTCTTCAAAAGTAAAAATCTGCAACTCCTTCTTGAGCATATCTGCTCTCAAAGGACCCACTCCTTTCAAATATTCAATAGGATTGTTTAATATGGATGTATAGTTGCTAATTTTTTTTCTTTCAAATTTAAATCATTTAACCGTCTGCTGGTCAATAGTGATAAAGCATTCATGGACTTGAATTATCTTTGGTGTTCATTTTAATTTGAATGGAAAAAATAGACTGGTCGCTCAAAAAATTTGAAGATTTATCGCTATTAGAACTTTACGAAATACTTCAACTCAGAAGCGAAGTGTTCGTAGTTGAACAAAATTGTGTTTTTTTGGATTTGGATGGAAAAGACCAGTTTTCTCTCCATCTCCAAGGTAGAATTAATGGACAATTAGCTGCTGTAGTAAGAATACTTCCGCCTGGACTTGCTTATGATGAGCCCTCCATTGGAAGAGTGGTTTCTTCACCCAAATTTCGTAAACAAGGAGTGGGTATTGAATTGATGAAAAAAGCTATAGAAAAGATCATTTCACTTTATGGTGAAGTCCCAATTAAAATATCAGCACAAGTATATTTGAAAAAATTTTATGAAAATTTTGGCTTTTTAGAGTGCAGTGAGCCCTACCTAGAAGATGATATACCGCATATCAAGATGGTCAGAAATCAGTAAAATTACTGAAGAACAATACCTCAATTACCGGGTTTTTCCTCTATTTTATGGTTTGATATAATATGGTATAGTTGGTTTACGTTTTATTAGTGTCGAAAGACAACTAAGTATCCAACCCCATGAAAACCAGACTAAATAGTCTTTTTGCAACTATAGTCGTTTTACTACTCTTGACTACCCTTCTATGTAGTCCAGCTAAAGCACAACAATCCAAAATTGAGATTGGGTTCAACTATGGTGTTTCAAATTTTCTTGGAGATTTAGGTGGTAATGCCGGTAAAGGAAAGACTTTCCTCAAAGACAACATGGTCTCACTCACAAAATTCATGACAGGCGCGCATGTCACTTACCGAGCCAGTGAATTCATCTCTTTTAGTATCTCTGCTAATATTGGTAGACTTGAGGGCGCTGATAGTTTAATCAATGGACTAGGTGGTTACGAAGAAGCAAGAAAAGCAAGAAATCAACACTTCAGATCTCCAGTAAGAGAAGCTTTATTGGTTACTGAAATTTATCCTACTACACTTTTTGAATATGAATCTGAAGATGTCTACCACAGAATCAGACCTTATTTTGTTTTTGGTGTAGGTGTATTCAACTTTAATCCTCAAGCACAATATGTAGGGGAAGACGGAACCAAAACTTGGGTTGATTTAAAACCATTGAGAACAGAGGGTCAAGGCATGCCAAAATATGCCGACCGTAAAGAATACAAATTGACGCAAATGAATATCCCCTATGGATTTGGTCTGAAATACTATATGAACCAAAACATTGCGTTAGCATTTGAAATTGTAAACAGAAAAACATTCACAGATTATATTGATGATGTAAGTACAAACTACATCAGCAACGAAGACTTCTATCAGTTCTTTGGTGAAGAAAGTCCAGAAGCCAAAATGGCCATTCAAATGGCTAACAAAACAGCCTTCGCCAATGGAGGTGTTTATAGACCAAGTTATGGTGTTGGCAACAAAAGAGGAACCGCCACAAACAAAGATGCTTATTATGCCTCTACTATAAAACTTACTATCCGCTTAGGAAGAAATAACGACTACAACTATGGCAAAAATAGTGGTGTCAAATGTCCTATAGTTAGGTTTTAGGGTCCGTACACAATGAAAACTTCCGGGGACTTATGTCTCCGGATTTTTTTATTATATGCAGTAAGCTTATACTAATTCGTGTTTGAGAAATTTAGCAGTGTGACTTCCTTTCACTTTCAATAAGCCATACACATCTCCCTGATAAAGTATATTCCCTCCGCCACTTCCTCCCTCAGGTCCTAAATCAATAATGTGGTCAGCCATTTTCACCACATCCATATTATGTTCAATAACCAAAACTGTATTACCCCTATTGACGAGCTTATTCAAGACATTGAGCAACAAATTGATATCCTGAAAATGCAGCCCTGTAGTTGGCTCATCCAATATATAAAAAGTCTTTCCCGTATCTTTTTTAGATAGTTCTGTTGCGAGTTTCACCCTTTGTGCTTCTCCTCCACTTAATGTTACAGCCGACTGACCAAGGGTTACATAACCCAGACCAACATCTTGCAAGACTTTAATCTTTCTATACAAATAGGGTACCTGCTGAAAAAATACAACAGCTTCTTCTACTGTCATATCTAATACATCACTAATCGACTTTCCCTTGTATCTTATTTCTAAAGTTTCTCTATTGTATCTCTTGCCATTGCATTTTTCACAATGCACATATACATCTGGAAGAAAATTCATTTCAATCACACGCAAACCACCGCCTTCACACACATCACATCTACCAGCCTTCACATTAAATGAAAACCTACCTGCACCATAGCCACGGATCTTTGCTTCAGGAACAGCCGCATACAATTGTCTTATGTCAGAAAAGAAATTGCAGTAGGTAGCAGGATTGCTTCTTGGAGTTCTTCCAATGGGCGACTGATCAATTTCAATCACTTTATCAATATGCTCCAAACCAGCAATACGCTTATAAGGCATTGGATCTGCCTTAGAATCAAAACAATGCTTACTCAGCAAAGGATATAGAGTCTCGTTGATTAAAGTAGATTTGCCACTGCCACTCACACCAGAAACAACAATGAAGGTGCCTAATGGAAAAACAGCATTTACATTTTTTAAGTTATTCCCTTTTGCTCCTACCAACTCAATTTGTAAGCCATTGCCTTTTCTTCGTTCAATGGGTAACTCAATTTTCTTTCGGTTATTCAAGAAAAGTGCTGTTTCGGAATTTGAATTACAAACATCTTTTGGTGTTCCTTGTGCAACAATGGTACCACCATGGATTCCAGCACGCGGACCAACATCAATCAGATGATCGGAGGCCCACATGATATCCTTATCATGCTCAACCACCAAGACACTGTTACCAATGTCACGTAAGTTTTGTAAAGCATGAATCAATTGCTGATTATCTCTTTGATGGAGTCCGATAGAAGGTTCGTCAAGAATATAAGTGATGCCTTGTAATTGTGACCCAATCTGTGTTGCTAAACGAATACGCTGAGATTCACCTCCACTCAAAGAACGAGTTGGCCTGTTCAATGAAAGATATCCAAGTCCCACATCCAATAAAAAAACAACACGACTCCTTATTTCCTTCAAAATATCTTTCGCGATAGCATTCTGCTTTTTATCCAATCGCTTTTCAAGATCCTTAAACCAATCATTCAAGCTGATTAAATCCATGTTGGATAATTCAGCAATATTCGTTTCATCAATTTTAAACCAAAGACTCTCTTCTTTCAATCTTGTGCCATTACAACTAGCGCAAGGCTTTAGCATCATATATTTTTCAGCCCACTCTCTCACCATATCACTTGAGCTATCAGTAAACCACCTCACTACCATGTTCACCACACCAGGATATTCTTCATTTTCAAGATCAGCAGATTCAGCATCTAGCCCATCTTCATTTCCAAACAAAACCAAATTCAAAGCACTTTTACTTAATTGATCTATAGGTGTTTTTAAGCTGAATTTTTTCTTCTTTGCCAACTGCTCCACCATTTTGAAATAATAGGAATCTCTTGCTTCACCCAATGGAAGTATTGCGCCATCTGCAATGGAAATATTTCGATCAGGAATAACAGCATTCAAATCGATCGTATACTGCTGACCTATCCCCTTGCAAATGGGACAAGCACCATAAGGTGAATTGAATGAAAAAGTATTGGGGGAAGGCTCCTCATAAGATATACCTGTCTCCGCACACATTAACTTCTTACTGTATTGAATAAGCTTATCATTATCATGGTCTAGGATAAAAATTAATCCTTTACCAATCTGCATCGACTGCTGAATGCTTTGCCCAATTCTTACTTTCATGTCTGCTTCAACCACCAATCGATCAATCACAACTTCAATATCGTGCATCTTGTAGCGATCAACCTGCATTTTAGGAACCAACTCCTTCAACTCACCATCTACTCGAACACGCACAAAACCTTTTTTCCTGGTCTCTTCAAATAACTCACGATAATGTCCCTTTCTTCCTCTTACCAATGGAGCTAAGACAGTAATTTTTTTACCTGGAAGTTTTTTGAATAAGTCAGAGACAATTTCCTCGTCACTAAACTTCACCATCTTTTTACCAGTGTTTAAAGAATAAGCTTCTCCTACTCTTGCAAAAAATAGCCTCAGAAAATCATATACCTCAGTAACTGTTCCTACCGTTGATCGCGGATTTTTATTGGTTGTTTTTTGTTCGATGGAAATAACCGGAGACAACCCACTGATTTTATCTACATCCGGACGCTCCAATTCTCCCATGAATTGTCTAGCATAAGTGCCAAAGGTCTCCATATACCTGCGATGACCTTCTGCATAAATAGTATCGAAAGCTAAAGAGGATTTTCCACTTCCGCTGATTCCTGTAATGACAACTAATTTATTCTTAGGAATGGAAATATCAATATTCTTAAGATTATGCGCTCTTGCACCTACTACTTCAATATTTTCTTCCTTGGAACGCATTGTATTTTTTTTAATAACAGCTCAGCTTACCGAATGTTTTGAGCGACAAAATAAATCAAAAAAGAGCAGTAAATATGCGGATTCTCAAGGATTATAAAAGTGAATTTGGAGGAAATTGTCTAAATTCTTAACTTTGCATCAGTTCTTTAATATTCTTATCCAGAAAGGCAGAGGGATTGGCCCGATGAAGCCTTGACAACCTGTTACCTAAAAAATAATAAGGTGTCAACTCCAACTCCGCAATTGCGGGGACAGATAAGTCAGATATTTTCTCTAGACATGATCAAAACATTATAGTGAACCCATCTGACTTCAGATGGGTTTTTTTTTGTCTTTTTGGACTGAATTATGAATCATGAATAAAACAACAACAACATATTACTACAAAGGAGCTCTTGAACTAGAGTCAGGAAAATCAATCAATGATTTTCCACTTAACTATACCACCATTGGTGAGTTAAACGAAGAAAAAGATAATGTGATTTGGATATTTCACGCCATGACTGCCAACAGTGATCCTAGCGATTGGTGGGATGGAATGGTTGGCGAAGAAAAATTTTTCAACCCAAATCAGTATTTTATCATTTGTGTGAACATGCCTGGCTCTCACTATGGTAGTGTAAGTCCATTAAGCATAAACCCCAACACAAATCTTCCCTATTATCAAGACTTCCCTTTTTTCACTCCTCTTGATATGATCAGGTCTTATGATCAACTCAGAAAACATCTTGGAATTGAAAAAGTTTTATTGGGAATTGGCGGTTCAATGGGCGGACAACAACTCTTAGCTTGGGCTTGCGAGCAACCAACCTTATTTCAATTTATTGTGCCCATTGCTGCAAATGCATTTCATTCTCCTTGGGGAAAAGCATTCAATGCTTCGCAAAGAATGTGTATTGAGATTGATCCAACTTGGAAAGAACAATCTCCTGCTGCAGGAATAGAAGGCATGAAAATAGCTAGATCGATTGCACTAATCAGTTATAGATCTTACGCTACTTATGACAAAACTCAACAAGATGAAGACAAAACCTTAGAATTTACCAGAAGTGAGTCTTATCAAAAATACCAGGGTGAAAAACTAGCAAAAAGATTTAATGCTTTGAGTTATTATATGCTCACGAAATCAATGGATGGTCATCATTTGGGCAGAGGTACATCAAATGCAGAAGATCGACTCGCAAAAATTCAATCTAAAACACTTGTAATTGGTATTTCATCTGACATACTCTATCCACTCAATGAACAGCAATATCTAGTCGACCATATACCAGGGGCAACATTAGAGATACTCGACTCTTTCTATGGACATGATGGCTTCCTTTTGGAAAATGAAAAATTAAGCACCATTTTATCAAAACTACTTAAACAACAACAATAAATAATCTAAAGATGGGATCTGAAAAAACACTCGTAATTGGCATGTTCGGTTTTGGCGTGGTGGGAGAAGGACTTTATAAAATCCTTAAACAAACACCTTCCTTAAAGGCCTCGATTAAAAAAGTTTGTATCAAGAATACAGCAAAGAAAAGAAATGCACCTGCAGCATTGTTCACGTCGGATAAAAATGATATTTTATTTGACCCAGAAATCAATGTTGTTGTTGAAGTTATCAATGACAGTATTGCAGGTTATGACATTGTAACAACTGCTTTAAAAAATGGGAAAGACGTAGTGAGCGCGAGTAAAAAAATGCTAGCTGAGCATTTGCCAGAACTGATAAAACTGCAAGAAACCACCGGAAGATCGCTCTTGTATGAAGCCTCAGCTTGTGCATCTATTCCTGTAATCAGGAATCTAGAGGAATACTACGACAATGATTTACTTCATGCAATAAAGGCAATTGTAAATGGTTCTACGAATTTCATTCTCACCAAAATGTTTGAAGAAAAACTAAACTTCAAAGAAGCACTTTTACTGGCTCAACAATTAGGATTTGCTGAATCAGATCCTTCACTAGATATTGAAGGTTTTGACGCAGCCAATAAATGGGTACTATTACTAGCACACAGTTATGGAATCAATATTACAATTGATGAAATGCTGTTCAATGGTATTACTCAAATAGATGAAATGGATGCAAAAGTTGCAGCTGCAAAAAACCAATCAATCAAATTGGTTGCTCAAGCGAAAAAACTTCAGAATGGAAAAGTTGCTGCATTTCTTCTACCTCAATTTGTAGAACAAAACGATCAATTGTATTTTGTCAAAAACGAATATAATGGTGTAGTAATTGAAAGTGGTTTTGCAGATAAACAATTTTTCTACGGGAAAGGCGCCGGTAGCTTCCCAACAGCCTCAGCAGTTTTGAGTGATATTGCTGCCTTGCGTTATGGCTACCGATATGAGTACAAAAAACTCTATCAACACACGCCAGCTGAATTGTCAAACGATTTCCACTTGAGGGTTTATATCAGTTTTACAGATCTCAAGTATATTCCAAAAGATGAATTCAATACAATTGAAGAATGGCATTCAGGAAATGAAAGAAGTTATTTGATTGGTACAATACCATACACTTCTTTATTACACACAGACTGGTGGAAGACAAACAAAACTTCGCTCATTCTTATGCCCAACAATATTGTAGAGAATACAGAATTGAATGAATTAAAGAAATTGAGTTTGTCGCTAGCAGGAATAGAATTATAACTACTAGTTTAATTCAGTTTCAAATACATATTTACCTGAGCCAGCTTCAAAAACGGAACTACCGTTTTCAGTCCTCAAGTACTTCAAGCCCATTGATTCGTCAATGGGCTTTCCATTTATACTAATCGTATTTTTTGATGGCACGTAGATGACAGCACTAGTATTTACAGGCACTTCAGTAATCATTTGCAAATTTTTACCATCTATCTTCCAACTGTTTGAAACCATACCATAATACGTTTTTAATGAAGCACCGGCTTGTGTGAAACCCTCTCCTAAACAAGGTTGAATTTTAATTCGTTTATAAGCTACAGACGATCCATCATTATCTATACCTGCCATTCTTCTGTACATCCAATCACCGATTGCTCCATAGGCATAGTGATTAAAAGAGTTCATGCTGGCTGGCTCAAACGTACTATCAGGTCGAATACCACCCCATCTTTCCCAAATGGTAGTCGCACCCATTTTGACTGGATACAACCATGAAGGGAAAGTCTCTTGCAGCAACAATTTATAAGCAATATCTGATTTACCAAACCTGGTTAATACATCTGTCAGATAAGGCGTTCCTAAAAAACCAGTTGACAAATGCATGCCATAAGATTTAATATTCTCAACCAACTTCTCGGCTGTTTCAGCACGCATTTGCTCTGGTAACATATC
>JBEASE010000101.1:0-5467 GCA_041162625.1 Bacteroidota bacterium
TGCCATTCAACATCTGAAATATTAGCCGGCTTTTTTGCAAACGGTTTCCAGAAAACAGATTGTTCAGGCTGACCAACTATGTGAACCTCGTAAGTATTGTTGAAACTTTTTACTACATCATAAGGCTGAGCTATTCCAATTTTCAAACCTTCACGCATCAAGGCAAAGTGCTCTTCCATATATCGGGGAATATCATTCAACCTTGCCAAATAAGCCTCTGCATCTTTTTGACTTCTGATAAGGGTATTGGACATCCCGGTAATATTGGTATGGAAACCTCCTTCAGAAAGTATAGGATTTAGATAGGATTTGAATTTATAATCAGAGATATCATCTTCAAAACTGTATAATAGTAATTCAGCGTTGATTTCATCTTCAAAAGATAATTCTGACTTGCTTATACTTCTTATTTCTTTATCGAGGACAATAAAAAAATCATAGCGTCTCTTTGCTTCTGCTGCACCATGCAGTCCCAACGGAAACCCACTTATTGAGTCAATTCTTCTTTCCTCGTTATTAAATTCGGCTATTTTTTTCAACGCCTGTTTTAAAACAGGATGAGATGGCTCTGGAGCTTGTTGTGCTAAAGAGAATTGAAATGCGAAAATCAAGAAGACGATTAATATATTTTTCATTCTTCAACTATTCTGTTGATCAATAAAGGATTTTCAGATTTTAGTTCATCGGGCAACAATTGATCTGGAAAGTTTTGAAAGGCGATTGGTCTTGCGAAACGCTTGATGGCATCTCAGCACCAACTGAAGTAAACCTTGAATCTGTGGATGCAGGGAAAGGACCACCATGTTGCATGGCCAAGCAAACTTCAACTCCAGTTGGGACTCCATTCATAATCATTCTTCCGCATTTGCTTGACACAATATCTACAATATCTTGATTGGTTTGTACATCATTTGGGGTAGCGATAATGGTAGAAGTCAGCTGTCCTTCCATTACTTCAGCTACTCTTTTCATTTCTGAATAATCGTTACAAATCACAACAATTGAAAAAGGTCCAAATACCTCTTCATGAAGTATTGGATTGGACAAGAAATTGGAAGCAGTCACTGATACAACGGCTGCTGCACTTTTATCTGCAGCAGGTATGTTTTCAGCTGAAGAAATGACCTTTACTCCTTTTTGTGAAATAGCACGTTTAGCTTTCTGAGCATACGATTGTGCGATACCGGTATGCAACATTTTAGCGGTAACGTTTGAAGATATTTTTTCAGATAACGTATCGATAAATTGATTGAGTGAAGGCGAATCTAATCCAACAATTATTCCTGGATTGGTACAAAACTGACCAACACCAAGTGTGATGGAATCAGCTAACATATTGCCATATCCACTCGGATTATTCGATAATTCTTCACCGAATAAATAAACAGGGTTGACACTTCCCATTTCTGCAAAAACTGGAATGGGTTCTTTTCGTTGATTGGCCCAATTGAACAAGGCCATGCCACCACTGTAAGAACCAGTAAATCCGACTGCTTTGGTGTTTTCATTTTTCACCAATGCTTCACCAATTGCAAAAGAGGCACCATGCAAATGGATGAAAATATCCTTTGGCATGTTTAGCGACTTTAGGGCTTTATCTATAGCACTAGCAACCATTGAAGATGTTTCCGGATGTGCAGGGTGAGCCTTCACTACAACAGAACATCCAGCAGCAAGTGCAGAAGCTGTATCACCACCAGCTGTAGAATAGGCATAAGGGAAGTTACTTGAACCAAAGACCACTACTGGTCCTATTGGCACCAACATCTTTCGAATATCCGGACGCGGAGGTGCTTTATCAGGAATAGGCAAACATATTCTTGCTTCTAGCCAATCTCCTTTTTCACAAGCATCAGCATAGCTGTTCAGCTGAAAAATTGTGCGACCCCTTTCTCCCTTCAACCTGGCTTCAGGCAAATTGGTTTCCCGCATAGTGGTTTGAATCAACTCATCACCAAGTGCTTCGATTTCTTTAGCGATAGTGCGCATCAACAAAGCACGTTGCTTAATTGAATACTTTTTATAGAGATTGAATGCAGTGGAGGAACGATGCATAGCATCATTCACTTCAATTAAGGTAGCATCTTTAAACATGTAGTTAATTTGGGTACTTTTTTTTGAAAACTTATATAGATGGACGGTTTGCTATTCCTGTCTGTATAATCTTAAGGATTCGCGCTCTCTCCTCTCCTTGTAATAACAAACGTGGAGCACGAACATATTCTGAACCTATTCCCGTTTGTGTTGCAGCAAGTTTGATGTACTGCACCAACTTAGGATGAATATCCAATTCAAGAAGTGGCATAAACCATCTGTATATTTTTATTGCTTCTTCGAGCTTACCTGCTTTAACTAAATTATACATCACAACAGTTTCTTTAGGGAAAGCATCAACCAGACCCGCTACTAAACCATCTGCTCCTAGAGCAAGCTCTTCAACAGTTAATGTATCTACACCACATAAGATGGCGAAACGATCATTGAATCTATTTTTCAAGCGGGTCACATTGGTGACGTCACGCGTTGATTCTTTTAAAGCATTAATATTAGGCACTTCTGCTAATTCAGCAAACATGTCTAAGGTTACTTCAATTTTATAATCAACAGGATTGTTATAAATCATCACTGACAAATCAGTACTTGTTGCTACTGTTTTGAAAAATGTAACTACTTCACGATCATCTGCTTTGTAACGCATAGGAGGCAAAAGCATTAATCCGCTTGCACCCCACTCCTTTGCTAATTTTGCTTGACGAACCGCTTCTTTGGTTGAACCTTCAGCGATGTTCATGATGACAGGTAGTTTTCCATTGAGAAACTTAACTGAGTATTTCACTAATGCTTCTTTTTCTTCTAGCGTAATTGAACTTGCTTCTCCTAGAGAACCACCAATAATAATACCACTTACACCAGCGTCAACTTGTGCTTGTAGATTTTTTTCATACATGTTGAGATCTAATTCCTCATTAGCATCAAAAGGTGTTAACAAAGCTGGAAAAACTCCTTTCCATTCAAAAGAAACCATAGTAGATGTTGTTTTTTCAAACTTAATGAAAATAACGGAGTAAATTCAACAAGATGCCATTCATGTAATTGGTACGGAAATTATTTTTAGTGCCTAAGGAAGTAGTTATCTTTAACTATAATACATTGGAAGAGAAAAATTGACTGAACAAGAACTCATTTATCGTTTAAAAGAAGGTGATGGGATTGCCTTCAAACATTTGGTTGAATCCAGACAATCTTTGGTATTCAACACAGTATTAGGGTTTTTACAAAGTCAGGAAGACGCAGAAGATGTTACACAAGATGTTTTTATCAAAATATTTGAATCTATTCATCAATTTAAAGGCGAATCGGCTCTTTCAACTTGGGTTTACAGGGTAGCTGTTACAACAGCCTTGGAGTTCATCAGAAGAAAAAAAAGAAAAAAAAGATTTGGCTTATTAAGCCCTTTATTTGGAGAAGATAATGCCCCTACACTTGAATTGCCTGATTTTCATCATCCAGGTGTAACATTAGATAACAAAGAAAAGGCAGGTATGCTGTTCAAGGCAATTAAAGAACTTCCTGAAAATCAACAAATTGCGTTCATTTTAAATAAAGTAGAGGGACTCAGTTATCAGGAAGTTGCAGAAATCATGAAAACAAGTCTGTCAGCTGTAGAGTCGCTTTTACACAGGGCAAAGAACAATTTGAGGGATTTGTTAAAAAAACTAAACAACTTAAATGAGTAGCGCAATAACCTTCTTAAAAAAACATCTAAATTAGAGTACAGACATGGAAAAAAGGATAACATCAGAAGAAATCATCAATAGCCTGGACGGCATTCAACGTGCAGAACCTAGCCCCTTTTTGTACACTCGAATCCATGCCAGATTAATGAAAAAACAGGATAATCCATTTTTGAACGCTTTTTCATTTATTACAAGACCTGCAGTTGTTATGGCGATGGTCATGATAATTTTACTTGTAAATGGCTATATCATGTTCAACAGAAATGCTATTCAGAGTAATCAAGACGAAATGGGACAAACCATTGCTGCTGAATATGGAAGACAGAATGCTGTAAATCCTTATGAATTAAATGAGGCACCATAATGAATCAGACTAAATACAAGTGGATGGTGTTTTTGGTACTCATATTGCTCATTAGCAATATGGTTCTAGCCTTTTTTCTTTTCTTCTCAAATGATAGAAAAGAAAAGAAAAGAGATAGTCCGGATGAATGGGCTATGAAAATCTACAATGAAATTGGATTAGATAGTACTCAAATTGTTGTATTTAAGAAAGAGAAAGATGAGTTTTTCAGTACCATGCGTCCTGTATGGAATGAAAATAAAAAAGCAAAAGACAGCCTTTACCAAAATTTGGCTTCTGACTTATCAGATTCTACAGTAAAAAGTTTACTTGAGAAAATCAAAGCCACGAATCACTTTTCAGATTCTTTCACATATGCTCACTTTACAAAACTAAGAGCATTATGTAACTCAGAGCAACAAGTTAGATTTGATACGATTATTCCAAAAATCGTGAACCGATCGAGAAATAGAAGATAAAAATTATTTCTTCAGTTTAGCAATTGCTTGCTCTAACAAAGGTTCTAATACTTTATAACCTTCAACCGTAGGATGAACACCATCATTTGCATAGGCGGATTTCATACCCTTTTGATCATCAACAACTGCAGTATATAAGTCGAGGTAAAGAACGTTTTCTTGCTTTGCATATGCTTCTAGTGCAGTATTTAAGTCGATAACTTTGTCAGCAGGGGTAAGTGCTGGCCTCCATACAAAGCGATTAGCAGGCAACACAGAACAGAGTACTACTTTTATTTTATTTGCTTTTGCTAACGATACAATAGACTTGATGTTATTCAATGTCTTTTCTTGTTCGTACGCACCTGCATTTTCAGCAATATCATTGATCCCTGCTTTCAATACCAATACATCTGGTTTAAGGTATACAACATCCTCTTGGAAACGAAGTAGCATTTGAGCTGTAACCTGTCCACTAATTCCTCGGTTGAAATAAGGTTTGCCTTTAAAAAAATCTGGCCGAGCAACTGACCAACCTTCAAAGATAGAGTCGCCTAAAAAAACAACCCTTAGCTCGCCTTTCTGTTTTTCTCTCACTTCTTTATTTTGATTCACGTATTTCTTAAAATTAGTCCAGTTGATCCAACCCTCATCGGATTTGTTTTGTGCAAAGGCTGAGGAAATCATAAAGTTGAATAACAAGAATGATGAGGAAACGATTAGTTTTTTCATATTGATTATTTTGGTTGCATACGCAGTGAACCATCGATGCGTATGGTCTCACCATTAATGTATTGATTTTCGATAATGTGCCAAACCAATTTAGCAAACTCATCAGGCTTACCCAATCGTTTGGGATTGGGAATATTTACAGACAAAGAATCTTGTGCTTCTTGTGGCAAACTTGCGACAAGGGGTGTATGAAATAC
>JBEASE010000010.1:0-40254 GCA_041162625.1 Bacteroidota bacterium
GCATGGAGCAGTTTTGTCAATGTAGTGGGAAAGCGCGAGCTGACTAAACTCAACTACTACCAAGGAGGCGCGAACTTCAGAATTCCAACAGTCGGTGCTAAACAAATAAATGGTCTTGTACATGCAAATATTCAATTGCCAGGTTTAATCATTCGCTATACCAATGATGGTTCAGAACCTACAACCAGCAGCAAGCAGTATGTTGAACCCATTGCAGAGAAAGGAATCATCAAATTGAAAGCATTTGATAGCAAAGGAAGAAGCAGTAGAACAATTGAAATAAAAAACTAATTATCAATGACCCTTCCTGCTACGGGTAGGTTCAAATCCAAATTACGTTACAAAGCCTTTCAACTTTTTTGAGAGGCTTTTTTGTTAGCTGGAATTATTCCAACTATAAAGTAAAAGAAAACTACTAATTTTAAATACATCAAGCATTGTCAATCAAAGGAGTGCTTTTTTGATAGTAGACACTTAACTTTTATAAAATTGAAACCATTACTTTTTTTTCTATTCCTATTTTTTTTCATAGAGACTAATGCACAGGATGCACCAGGCTTATCATTTTTTTGTGAATTTAAATTGCAATTAGATCCGCCATTGGTCGTCGGAGAAACTGCACATGGTATTCGAAAAATTATTCCTATTGTGGGAGGTTCTATAAGTGGTCCATCCATAAAAGGTGAGATTATTAAAGGTGGTGCAGACTGGCAAATTCTTAGAAAAGATGGTGTTATGGAAATAGAAGCGCACTTTCAATTTAAAACTGATGATGGAATTATTATTTATGTCAAAAATACAGGCTTGCGTGTTACAACTCCTGAGATAGCTTTAAAAATTTCAAAAGGCGAATTAGTGAGTCCAGATCAATATTATTTTAGAGCGATTCCTAAATTTGAAGCGCCTATTGGAAAATATGGATGGATTAATGACGCTATTTTTGTTTGTACTGGAGAGCGTCTTCCAAATGCTGTTTTAATTCGTATATGGAAATTATTGTAATCATTTAATCAAAATATATTTCAGCTAATCATCACCTATGAGTAAAGTTTATTTTTTAGTTATTAACATTGCAATAAGTCTTCTACTTTTTTCTAGTTGTCAAAAATCTAATATTGACGAAAACAGTTTAAGGGTTAGAAAAAGTGTGACTGCGTTGACCGCACAAGAAAAAGCAGACTTTGTAAATGCAATTCTCAAATTAAAAACAACTCCTTCTCCATATGATTCTAAGTACAATTATTATGATCAATTTGTCCGTTGGCATTTCTTAGCATTTTTTTGCCAAAATGGCTCAGCACAACTTCAAAATAACACTTTGTATCCGGCGCATATGGGTCCAGCTTTTTTACCATGGCACAGGGTTTACTTAGACCTATTTGAAAAAGCGCTCAGCGATGTGAGTGGAAAGATAATTACAATCCCTTACTGGGATTGGACTGACCCAGCAAGTGAAAAAGTTGTGTTTGCTGATGAATTTATGGGCGGAACAGGAGACCCTACACAAGGATACGCAGTAACAACCGGTCCATTCAGAAAAGGCGCATTTGAAGTAAAAATTTCAGATGAATTAGACATTGATTCTATTTTCATTAATGTAGACACTGATCCTAATCCGGTTCCTTACTTGACTAGAAATATTGGTTTTAATAAAGGAACTAAAGTTTATCTTCCTACCGAGGCCGAAATCATGAATACTTTAGGAATATCAATTTACGATAGTGCCCCTTGGGATAGTTCAGTTGATACAGTTAAAAGCTTTAGGAATTCATTAGAAGGATGGAGAGGAACGGCTGGAAACAAATGTGGGGATAATGATCAAATGGATGTGATTGATCTTCCTACAAGGAGAAGTACTCAACATAATATTGTACACGTTTATGTTGGAGGAATTTTCCCTGGAACAGATGGGAAATTTCATATGGGAAGTATGACACAAAATACCTCCCCAAATGATCCAGTTTTCTGGATTCATCATTCGAATATTGATAGAATGTGGAGTTCATGGATGCAAAGACATGGACAAGTATATTTACCAAAGAGCGGTGGCCCTATGGGGACCAATCTCAATGACGTAATGCAGCCATTTTCATTTAGAAGTGATGGTATAAATAAGCCCTCAGCAGTGTTGAATGCGGCAGCTTTGGGTTTCAAATACGATGTATTAAAATAACAGTAGCACTACAGATTGAATCAAAATTATTCTGAGATTAATTTATGCTATTTTGCTTTTTGAATTGCGTCATAACTGAATGGAAGAGCAATTTTCAACCTTTCATAAGTTGCAGCAGAAATATTTTCTTGATCAAACGGCACGAAGTTGACAAACTTTTTATTCTCACCTTCTTTTCTTCCGTACTTAAAAGTATAAGTAAACCAACCATCTTCTTGTAACTGTATACCAGGTAATTTTTTATTGGGTACGGTAATAAAAAATAAATTTTTTTGCTTTGGTTGATCATTCTGCAGTTGTAAATTTCGCATGGCCAGATATGCTTCTTTAGCTGTTTCCAAAGAAGGATCTACCAATTCAACATAAGGTGCAAGTACTGTGCGGTAAGCAAATTCTCCATTGCGTTTGTGGTTGTATAGTTCTGATAATACATTACGAATAGTATCTCTCATGAAAGGATAATGTGTGCAGCCTAATATTAAAGTATTCATAGGAGTAGTTATGTTTTCTGCTTTCATTTTTTCAAGCAAGGACACCAAATGAAAACGAACATAATTTTCTGGATCATTCAACTGAATATCCAAGCAATTTCCATTGTTGTCAAATTCGCAGAGTAGTTTGTTACCACTCTTGTTGAAATTATATACATTCAATAATGCAGTATCAATCTTGTATAGCTTGTTTGCCATAGAAGGACCTTTATAATCCTTTCGATAGCTTTTTGCGTTTTCATCAATGAAACTGTAGTCGCGATCGATGGCGTCTGCTAAGCCCAATCCACCCTGACTGACAATAACCGGCTCTGGCAGTCCCTGTTGCCTTGCCATTTCACGAATAGTTTTTGGATAACCATTTGAAGCTACAGTCCCGGCAGTCGCAAATACCCCTATCGCTCCGCTGTATTTCACTTGATAAGCTAAAGCTGCTTTTACACCTGCATTGATTACTCCCACTACAGGTATATTATTTTCATTGTTTAACACAAACTCTTTTACTTCATTCAAGGCAAAGGCGGTGGCTGTATTACATGCAAGCACCAACATTTTAACTCCTTGCTTTCTCATAGCAACATAAGTGCTTGCTTTTTCAGCATCGTATCTGGACTTCAAAAGAAAATCCATGTTCTTGATTATATGTTCCTGTAAAAGTTTAGTCTTCCCCTCTGCAGCATAATTGCCATAGGGCATATTGGCTTGATCTGCTAGGTATTGAAAATATTCCTTTTCAAAATCAGGTTTTCCATCGGCACCTGGTGCACCAGTAATGTTGTTAAATGCATCAAGCGACAGCATTGCCTCAAGCACGGTGAGTCCGCCAGTCCCGGAATCAAATACACCAATTGGTAAATTATTGGTCTTTTGTTGACCGACAAGAGAAGTTCCACACAGTAAAAGGAAAAAACAAAGAAAAAATTTATTTAACATGACTTATCAGTTGAAAATTGAGAGAAGAAGCGGAACTTTGCAACAGCAAATACTATTACTTAAAATTAAAACATATTTTGCCATGTTGAAAAAATCCTTTTTTGCGATGATGATGTTGGGTGCATTAGCTTGTAGCAATCAAGAAAAAACTACTCAAGAAGAAACAACTACTCCTATGCAGCAGCAGGAAGAGGCTACAGCAGTTAAGTATACCCCAGACATGGTAGTCAATGAAAAAGACTATACTTGTGGAATGCCAGTTACTGCAGGAATAAGTGACACTTGTCATTATGAAGGAAAGGCTTATGGTTTTTGTTCACCAGAATGTATGGCTGAATTCAAAAAAGATCCAGCAGCAGCAATAGCTAAAAAATAAATCATCATGAGAACTGTAAAAGCATACGGAGCATTTGACAGCAAGAAGCCATTAGAGCCGCTAACGATTGAAAGAAGAGAGTTAAAAGAATACGATGTACAAGTTGAAATCATGTATTGTGGTGTTTGCCATTCTGACATTCATACCGCAAGAAATGAATGGGGCGGTAGTACAAAGTATCCAGTGGTACCCGGACATGAAATCATAGGAATCGTGAAAGCTATTGGCAATGGAGTAACAAAATTTAGTATTGGTCAAACTGTTGGTGTAGGTGTAATGGTAGACAGCTGCAGAAAATGCAAAAGCTGCATAGACAGATATGAACAATATTGTGCTGAAGGAATCACTGGTACCTATAATTCCATCGAAAGAGATGGCTCAGGAATAATCACGTATGGAGGTTATTCAAAGGAGATTGTAACTGATGAGCATTATGTTCTAAATATACAAGAGAAAGAGAACCTTGCTGGCGTAGCACCATTGTTATGTGCTGGTATCACCACCTACTCGCCACTAAAATTTGCAAAGGTCAAAGAAGGCATGAAGGTGGCGGTAGTTGGATTAGGAGGATTAGGCCACATGGCTGTTAAGTTTGCTGTTGCTTTTGGTGCAGAAGTCACCGTTATTTCAACATCAGCTTCTAAACAGGTTGATGCACAAAAATTAGGTGCTCATCATTTTGTGTTGGCCAATACACCAAATGCATTAAAACCGCACGATTCAAAGTTTGATGTAGTATTGGACGCTATTTCGGCAGATCATGATTATACAGGTTATTTGAACCTATTGGCACTAAATGGAAAGTTATTAGTTGTAGGCCTACCAGAACACCAACCAAAAGTGCACCCATTTGCATTAATCAAAAACAGAAGAAGTATTATTGGCTCCATGATTGGTGGTATAGACGAGACCCAAGAAATGCTTGACTTCTGTTATGAAAAGAAAATCTATGCAGAGGTTGAAATAATCCCCATGTCTTATATCAATGAAGCCTATGAGCGTATGATCAAAGGTGATATTAAATATCGTTTTGTGATCGATCTTGCTTCGCTCTAATTTAGATTTCAATATTATGAGTATCGGTTCTTCATCTTCAAATAGTAAAAAAGAATTTAGAGAATATTTTCTTGAATTCTTTATGCTTTTTGCTGCAGTAACACTTGGCTTTTTCGCAGAAAACATAAGAGAATATTACGGCGAAAGAGAGATGGAAGAAAAGTTTATTGAAGTCGTTATTGAGGATATAGACACAGACATCAATTCTTTGAAAGGTATTATTAAGTCGCAAGAAAAAAGAATATTATATGAAGACTCCTTGATACACTTACTTTCAATGAGAGACTTCAGTAACATGAATAATCTTTATTACTACGCAAGGGTAACTTCACTTCGTAATTTTTTTCAGCCGTCTATCAATGGGTTTCAACAACTTAAAAATGCTGGTGGATTAAAAATGATTGAAGAGCATGATGTGATCAAAAAAATCCAACATTACGAGAATGAAATTCAGAAGCTGGTAGAGCTGCAATCTATTTCAGATGGTTTGTTGAATGTGTACAGAGATAAAATGGCTACAATATTTGATGGCAGGGTTTTCAAAGAGATGTTCATCAATCCAAATGCTTTAGATATTTATGAAAAATTTCAAAAGCCAACTGGTAACCCAACGTTGATTGAGAACAGCGAAAAAGACTTGAACGAATTGTTGATTCGTGCTATTTATATCAACACCAATGCTAATACTTCGATGAACCGTTATAAACTTTTACTCAGCGAAGCAGAAAACTTGAAAGCTTCTTTGCAAGCTATTTATGAGTAAGACGGTAAATGAGTAGTGCTGCTCGCTTGGTTAAAAAAGGAAGATCTTGCAACTTAATGGTTTCACCTGGAGCATGTGCACCGGATCCTGTAGCTCCTAATCCGTCAACACAATCTAGATAAGCAGCTATATAGGAGATATCACCAGCTCCTCTCGAACCTGGGTTTCCTGCAACAGAAGGACCCTGACCAAGATCTTGAGAAATACCATCAATCACCTTCAAAATATTTGCATTACCCTCCGTTGGTGCCATTGATGGAATACCATCTTCAAATTTGATTGTTGCACTGGTGCCCTGTAAATTCTTACTTACAATCTCTTTCATTTTTGCTCTTGCATTTTCTTTCTGCTCTTCTGTCAAGAATCTTAAATCTCCAGAAACAACAACAGCTGGAGAAATGATATTGTCTTTCCCAATCGCAGATCCGCTGGCTTTATTTTGATCATAATTAATTTCAGAACCCCCTATAATTAGGCCAGGATTAAAAGTGAGGTATTGCTCTGTACTAAGTGTAGTCCTAAACTCATTGATGATTCTCGCAGCTTCATAGATAGCACCATAGCCACTGTAATACGTAAATATACCAGAGGAATGTCCTGTTTTAGCAGATACTTCTAATTTCCAATCACTCGACCCCCTTCTGGCAGTCGCGATGGTATTCAACCCTGTAGCACCTTCAAAACCAATTGCAACATCAGCCAATTTAGCACGTTCAATAAAATCAGCGCGGCTTACTGAAATAGGCTCTCCACCTCTTTCTTCATCGCCAGTAAAATAAGCAGTGATGGTAACATTATCTAATAAACCTTGGGCATGCAAAGCCTGAAGTGCTTTGATCATAATTACATCTCCACCTTTCATATCATTCACTCCTTGACCTGTTGCAGTTGAATCATTGATCAAGGTAAAAGGAGTAAAAGGCATATCAGGTTCAAAGACAGTATCAAGATGCCCAATGAGAAAAAGTTTTTTTCCTTTCTTCCCTTTTCTTTCTGCAACCAAATGACCGGCGCGCCTGATGGAATCAGGCATTGAAACCCAAGTACAAGTAAAGCCAGCTTTTTCGAGCTCACGGGCATAGATTGCTCCTACTTTTTTCACACCATCAATATTCAAACTTCCGCTGTTAATGTTAGCCGACTCTTTTAACAAGTCGATTGCCTCTCTCGTAGTTGATTGTATATAATCAACCACCTTTTTTTCAGTTTTAGATAACCCTTGTGCGACAGCAATAGAAATTTGAAAAATAGATAATGCGAGAAGTGACAAAAGATATTTCATAACCATGACTTTACTGCAATAAAAAATGGGCTTTGAAAGCCCAAAGTATGAAAAAATCTAACTGTATGATTATCGATTACAACATGTTTAGTTTAAACTCAACTTATCCAATTCAACCTTCAGGTGTTTTGCAGGAACCACACCAGATTGACGCCATTTAACCAACCCGTTTTGAAAGATTATCAGTGTAGGGACTCCCTGCACTTGAAAATGTTGGGCGAGCGAAGGATTTTTATCGACATCAATTTTAATGATTGTCGCTGATTCACCCACCATATCTTTGACTTCTTTCAATATTGGCGCCATCATCTTACAAGGTCCGCACCACTCTGCGAAAAAATCTACAAGGACAGGTTTATCTCCCTTTATTATATCACCAAATGTTGTGTTAGCTTCCATGTTTTTCTTCTTTTTTAAACATACTAAAGACTAGAGCTCCCATCATGGCAAAATAGAGGGTGCTGTTGAGTGGATTAGAAGTGATTTTACAAGTACCAGATGTACAACCAACAAACTTCCAGTAAAGAAAACCTACAAAGCCTCCTGCAACTGCTCCAATGATGTGTAAAGTGTATCTCTTCATTTGCTTTTTAACTTGACGTGTTCTGCTAGTCATTTTTGAATAAAGTTGATAACAACTAACTAAAGTGTATACCACAAACTTATATACCTTTTTGGCATCAAAGAGTGACTTCAGTCACGTTGCACAATTCAATTAAAAAAATATTTAATAAAAAATAGGTTGATTGCTTAAATTTGGAATACCCATGACGAGATTGATTTTATTGATTTTCACATTTTTATGTTCTGCATACTTGCCTGCTAAGGGTCAATCTTTAGGTGAAATGGAAGGGAAACTAGACACTGCCTATTTTGCGAAAAGGAATACTGGTCACATTAAAATTGATGGAAATCTCACGGAAGAAGTTTGGCAACATGCACAAAAAGCCACCCATTTCGTTCAGAATTTTCCGAATGATACCATGCTTTCAGCAGCAAGATCGGAAGTAATGGTTACCTATGATGACAAGTTTATCTACTTCGCTGGAACTTTTTACAATTCTGAAAAACACCAGAAATATGTTACGCCATCTTTGAAACGTGATTTTCGAGGTGAGGCAAATGATGCCATAGTGATTAGTATTGATCCGTTTATGGATCGATTGAATTCATTTTCCTTTGGTATCAACCCATTCGGAGTGCAACGAGAAGGATTGGTGGTGAATGGTGGTGTGGTGAGTGAAGATCTAAGTTTGTCGTGGGACAATAAATGGTACAGTGAAGCCAAGATTCATGAGGATTACTGGACCATGGAAATGGCTATTCCTTTGGTTACCCTAAGGTTCAGAAATGGTGCTAAACAATGGCTTATCAATTTTTACAGATTAGATTCTCATAATGGAGAAAGATCTGGTTGGGCAAGAATCCCTAACCAATATGCCATGATTTCACTAGCATTTTCCAAGCCACTAGAATTTGAAACACCCATCATAAGAAAAGGTCCGAATATTTCTCTTATACCCTATATATCACCTGGACTTTCAAGAACTCCTCAATTCAATAATCAGAATAAGTTCAACAGCAAAACAAACCTTGGATTTGGAGGAGATGCTAAGATTGGTATTGGTTCTTCATTGAATGTCGACCTTACTTTCAACCCCGACTTTTCTCAAGTGGAGGTTGATAACCAAGTGACCAATCTTGATCGGTTTGAAATTCTCTTTCCTGAAAAACGACAATTCTTTTTAGAAAATGGAGATCTCTTTGCCAATTTTGGAACAGATGGCGCAAGACCATTTTTTTCAAGAAGAATTGGTGTAACAAGAGATCCGAACACCGGTCAGAATATTCAGAATAAAATAGATGCAGGCTTGAGATTAAGTGGTAAAGTACATGATGATTTAAGGATTGGCGTCTTACAAATGAGAACAGCAGCAATTGATTCTATCAACCAACCTGCCAATAATTTTTCAGTTATTGCCTTGCAACAAAAACTATTTCACAGATCTAGCTTAGGCGTGATTTTTACCAATAAAGATGTAGTAGGTACCAAAGACTTTAATAGAGTAGGAGGAATTGAATACAATATTGCATCAAAAAATAATGCTGTAAATGGTAAAGTATTTTACATGCAATCATTTGATTCATTCAAAACCAAAGACAATGCTTCGTTTGGAACAAATATCATTTACAATACAAGATCATTTGAAACCAGACAGCGACTACAATACATTGGAGAAAACTTTAACCCCGAAGTAGGTTATTTAAGAAGAGCTGGATTTACAAGGTTAGCTGGTGACGCACAACTCAAATATTATCCTTCATCTGGAAAGATAAATCGCCATGGTCCGATGATAGATTACGACTTCACTTATTTTCCAGAGAGAGGAATGACTGACTATGATTTGAATTTAATGTACAATGTATTGTACAAAAATTTTACCCAACTTCTATTTCGTTTCAGAAGAGATTATACCAAACTGACAGATGATTTTGATCCTACTAATACTGGTGGTGAGAAATTAAAAGCAAATGAGGCGTTTGTATATTACTCAATGATTGTAAGTGTTGTTACCGATCAAAGAAAAAAGCTTTTTGGACGTTTTTCAACAAGATCAGGCCAATATTTTAATGGAACAAGAATCAACTTAGATGCAGATGTTAGCTATAGGATACAACCTTATGGAAGCATTTCAACTGTATTCTCCTATAACAAACTTAAATTCCCTAGTCCGTATAAAAGTGTAGACTTAATCTTATTTGGTCCGAAATTTGACCTGACCTTTACCCGTTCGCTATTTTTATCTGCACTAGTTCAATACAACAATCAAATCAACAACATCAACACAAACATCAGGTTCCAATGGAGATTTGCTCCTGCTTCTGATTTGTTCATCGTATATACAGATAACTATTACGCAGACACTTACCGTTCTAGAGGAAGTGCACTGGTATTAAAAGCAACCTATTGGTTAAACCTTTAATCAATTGGTACTTGTGCGATGATGCGTAGTGGACCACCACTTCCTTTTCCTATTTTCATAGGTAAAGCAACAACGTATAATCCTGTTGGTGGTAATTTATCTAAAGCAGCAACGTTTTCAAATCCAGGTCTGTTGTTACCCATTAAAATTTGGTGGGTTTTAAAATCTTTTGACTGACCATAATCAATACTTGGTGTATCAATTCCCAAAGCCTTGATATTTCTTTTTTCAACCAAGAATTGAGTAGTTTCGGGATGAATACCTGGAAAATGAAGTTCTGGAATTGCTTCAACGCCTCTTTTGGTAGTCCCGAAGTATTTTTCCCTATCAGGATAAAACTGACCATAGCCAGTCTTGAATAAAATGATAGTATTGGGCTTAAGTTCTCCATATTCTAATTCCCAAGCCTCAATATCAGCAATTGTAATTTGATAATCACGATTTTTGAGTGCATTAGCAGAAACATCAATCACAACTGCATTTCCTGTTAGATTTTCCAATGGTAGCTCATCCAAGGAAAGTCCCTTTTCTGCAAAATGCACTGGAGCATCTAAATGTGTTCCTCCATGTTCAGGAGTTACAATCGAATAAGAAGAGTAAAAATAACCCCCTGGGGTTACTCCTATTGCATCAGTTTTATGTTCAAATCCAATAGCATTATTGGGCCAATAAAGGGTAGCAGTATCAAACGCGTAAGAAAGATCTACCCAGTTGCTATCAATAAAACTGTGTTCCTTGGGCTTTTCTGTACAAGAAAATAAAATGATTAAAAGGGATAAAGTTAGCAGTCGCATTAAAGGTGATTTTATACTAAAATACTTAAAAATAGTCCTGCTGAATTGATTTTATTTACTTTTCACTTTACGATTCTTGTTTAAAATCAAAATAAATTTTAGCTTTGTCTAAATTATATGTTAGACATCAATAAATATTCGGTCTCAGAAGAGAATTACATAAAAGCCATTTTCCACTTACAAGAAGAAGTGAATAGGGTAAATACTGTTCAGCTTGCTCAAACAATGAAGGCAAAACCAGCTTCCATAACAGATATGCTGAAAAAGCTCAAAGCAAAGAAACTACTTGACTATCAACCCTATTATGGATTTAAGCTGACAGCCGAGGGAAATAAAATTGCTTTAGGTATTATTAGACGTCATCGTATATGGGAGTACTTTCTATCAGAGAAACTTCAATTTAACCTTCATGAAATCCATGAATTAGCAGAAGTGTTGGAACATGTAAGCAGTAAAAAGCTGATTGACAAGCTAGACGCCTATTTAGGTTCGCCTAAATTTGATCCGCATGGCGATCCTATTCCTGATCTGGAAGGAAAAATAGCTTCCGACAATCATGTTGTACTTTCTTTGATGAAACTAAAGAAGAAAGGTAGGGTTTGTAGAATTGCAAATGCATCAAAGAAGATCATGGAACTGATCAGCCATCAACAAATAAAAATTGGCTCTCAGGTTGTTGTTGAAAAGAGATTTGATTTTGATCAATCACTTGAAATTACGATTGATAAAAAACATAAGATTAATATTAGTCAGCAATTAGCAAAAAACATATTCATCAGTTATGATGCAAAATAAAGATGAGCGTGTTTCCTTAAGCGAAGTGTACCAAACGGTTGACACAACCCAAACTAAAACTGGGTGGAGGAAAGTATTTGCATTTTTTGGTCCGGCTTATATGGTTAGTGTTGGCTACATGGATCCAGGGAACTGGGCGACAGACATAGCTGGGGGCAGCAAGTTTGGCTATCAATTGATTTGGGTATTATTGATGAGTAATCTAATGGCATTGCTCTTACAAAGTTTATCTGCCAGATTAGGAATTGTTAGACAAATTGATTTAGCACAAGCAAATAGACAAACCTATCCCAAGACGGTTAATTTTATATTTTACCTGTTAGCTGAAATTGCCATAGCAGCTACTGATTTAGCGGAAATAATTGGAATGGCCATTGGTATTCAATTGTTAACTGGACTTCCATTGATATGGGGTGTATTACTGACAGTTGCCGATACTTTTCTTTTTCTTTTATTACAACGATGGGGAATAAGAAAAATGGAGGCCTTCATCATTGCGTTAGTAGGAATAATTGGACTTAGTTTCCTAATTGAAATGTTCATTGCTCAACCTCATATTGGTGAAGTTGCAAAAGGTTTTATACCAAGTTTACAAAATGAACAGGCACTTTATATCGCTATAGGTATAATAGGGGCTACTGTAATGCCACATAATTTATACCTGCATTCCGCATTGGTACAAACAAGGAAAATTAATCGTGACGAAAAATCAATACAAAAAGTAATTAAGTATAATTTCATTGATAGTGCGATTGCATTAAATCTTGCATTTTTTGTAAACGCTTTTATTTTAATTCTGGCAGCAACAGTATTTTTTAAAGCTGGAAAAACTGATATTGCTGAAATCAGACAAGCGCATGAATTACTTGCACCTATGTTAGGCACTAATCTTGCGCCTATTTTGTTTGCAATTGCATTAATTGCTGCTGGACAAAGTTCTACCATTACAGGAACCTTAGCGGGTCAGATTGTTATGGAAGGATATCTCCAGCTCCACATTACACCATGGCTAAGAAGACTTATTACGCGCCTAATTGCAGTTACCCCAGCTGTTGCTGTGATTTTAATTAATGGAGAGAAAAATATTGATGACTTATTAATTTTGAGTCAAGTTATTCTTTCTCTGCAACTGGGCTTTGCTATAATACCATTGATTCATTTTACAAGTGATAAAAAGAAAATGGGAATTTTTGCAATTAAACCTTTTATAGTAGTATTGGCCTCGCTTATTACCGCAGTGCTGGTATATTTAAATATCAGAATGGTATACGAGCAGGCATCTATATTTTTTGAAACATCTTCATCGGCATTTGCAAAAACAGCCATCATTGTAAGTGGTTTAGTTTATATAAGCCTACTTGTTGTAGCAATTTTTCATCCACTTGTAAAAAAGGCTAAGAATTAAAAAATACTATTGTCTAGTAAGAAACTACCGTATTTGTCCACTTGCCCACTGAACTGCAATAAGTTTGGTAAAGAACTTTGCTTTTAATTCTGCTAGATTTTGTTGTGATTCAAGCAATTTAGTTTCCCGTGAATTTACAAGAAACATACTACTTTCACCAATTGAAAATTTTTCTTCTTCTGCCCTAAGTAATCGCTGCAGATTATTTACATTACTCTGATATAAAAGAACCTGAGACTGTGTTGCTAATAAATCATTGTATGTAGCTTTTACCTTATTAATAATTTCTAATTGAGTTTGTTGTTGTGTATAATCTAAATCTGATATTTTAATTTTTGCAGCACGATATTCTCCTCTTGCTTCACGCTGAAACAATGGTAAACCAAATTGTATGCCAAATCGATAATTATTTTCCATTAAAGGTTGCGAAAAAAATTTAGGGGTGTTATAGCCTTGATTCAAAAAATTATACTTTAAATCAAGGGTTGGCAACAATCCTTGAAATTTTAAACGTTTATCAACTTCTAAAACACGTTGTTTAAAGTTGAGAGCTACCAATTTAGGATGCGCTGTAGATGCAATTGATACAGAAATATCTAAATCAGGCAAAGGATATTTTGCTATCTCAACTAAATTCCAGGATGGTTCTGGAGAAACTTCTGGTAGTAACTCGTAGGACTCTCCTATTTCGTTCCACATGAAATTACTCAAATACAAACGCTGCTTTTGTAATTCTGCCCATGCTTGGGATTGAATAGTTTGAATAGCTTGCAATTGAGACAAAGCTTCCGTTGTATCAATCGCAGCTCTATCACCTGACTGATATGACAACTTTACGAATTCAAATCTTTTTTGGTTAAATTTTACTGCATTAGTCAACACATTGTATACTTGATAAGCTGAAACCCATTTCCAATAAACATCAGCCGCCTCGAACAAAAGATCATTAATCATTAAAAGCTGTTCTTGTTTACTTTTTTGAACCATGAGTTTGGATTGCTGAAGAATTGCTCTTCTCTGATCCAATAACAAGCCTTTTAATACGGGGAATGATATTCCAATATAAGTAGATTGATTGGGTGTTATTTCGGGATTGATTTTATCACCTTGGTTATTTTCAAAACCTGCCTTCACATTGACACCAAACCAAGTTGGTATTTTTATTTCTGGGTTTGAATAATTATAATAAGCTTTCCCATCAAAAGTTTTACGTTCATTCCTTGAATAAAAAGATGGATCAAATGCCCCTCTTGAAGCTTGCAAATTTGCTTCAGCCATATCTACCAAGAGTAGTGATTGTTTTGCAATAGGATGATACTGCCTAATAATGTTTAATGTATTTTCAAGTGACAATACTTTCTCCTGAGCGGATAGCCACGAAAAACATAACAAAAAAAGGACTGTAGAATAAAACGACTTCACCATATTACAACGCTTCAATTATGATTTTTTTTCTGGTGGCGTTGGTTTATAATATTCCGGAGGGAATCCATTGATTTGACGCCAAAGTTCAAACCATATGCGAACATCTTTAAGCAAAGCAAACCCTTGTGCTCCTGCCCCCAATTTAATATCCTTTGGCCATGGTTTATCGTTTTCAACTGGAACAACAAGTGCTCTGAATTTACCATTCTCGCTGCGATTGGTTTCAACTGCAATTATTTTACCCTCAAATGTTCCATAACTAGCTGAGGGCCATCCTGAAAATACTATTGCTGGATACCCGTCAAAAATCAATCTTACTTCTTGTCCAATATTCAACAGCACAAGATCCATAGGTTTTACAAAAATCTCTGCTGCATGATCAACTTTATCAGGTACGATTTCAACAATCATATCACCTTCCTTTACAGTTTCATTGATACCTGCTTTTCGTGCTTTGGTAATTTGTCCGCTTTGCGGGGCAATTAGCCAACGCTGACCTCCTCTAATGACAAAATTGGCAAGTTGATTTTGGTTCTTAGAAACTTCAACATCAGTACTTGCTATTTCCGACTGAGCAGCAGCAATGTCACTTCTCGCTTTAAATATTTTATCTGCCGCCTCTTGTTGAACAACATTCATATCCATTCTACAGATAACAATATCCTGTTTTGTATTTTGGAATTTTTGTTGTTTTTCAGTAAGCAGTGCAAGCGATTTATTGAACATTGCTGTTCTTTTTTCCAATTCAGTTAAGGCAATTATACCATCACTATACATTTTTTTTGCACGTGTCAATTGTTGATCTGCGATTCCATAATCAATTTGAGCAGCAGCTAATTCTGCACTATCACTTATGACCTTTCTACGCAACTGATCCATTTTATTTTCCAAGGCACTTAATTTGAAAGATCGTGTACCCTCAATTGCAGTTACTTGGCTTTCTGTTGCGTTAATTTTCGCACGAAAAAAATCAATTTTTTGTTGTTTTGATAACAACTGCTCTTCTGTTCTTTCAACAAGTTTAGGATCAAGAAAATCATCTTTTACATCTAAAAGTTGAACAATGGTATCTCCCTTTTTTACGAAATCACCCTCTCTAACAAACCATTTTACAATACGACCAGCTATAATGGAATTCATTTGTTGAGGTCTCTGATCTTGGTAGAGAGTAGTTACATTGCCACTTGCAGAAATATTTTGTGTCCAAGGCAAGAACAATAAAATAATAAAAAAGGAGCCAATGCCATATGACCAATAACGAACAGTATTAGTCTTATTGGTCATGTATATTTTATCTGTTGAAGATGGTACATATCCTGTCTCATTAAAAATATGTTGCGCTAACTTTTTCATGATTTCAACTGAATGCTTTTTTAAATAAACCTAGCTTTTGTGATTTATAATTGCCCCATTTGCCATAGTAATCACTTGATTGCATTGTGAAGCAAAATTTTTATCCCCTGTAACCACCACAACAGTCACATTTTTCAAGTTGATTAAATAATCAGTAATCCTTTCACAATTTTCACCTCCAGCAATTTCAAATGGCTCATCAAGAAGAAGAAGTCCAGGTGAATTAGCAAATGCCCTAACCAGCAAAATTTTCTTAGCAATGATACTGCTCATTCCTTTTCCCGTTGGGTTCAGTTCTGTATCAAAGCCTTTAGGAAGGGATGTAATGTATTTTTCTAAACCAACCACTTTTGCCAATTCAAGTAAATGTGATGGTTCAATCGTGTTATCTCCCAATGTAATATTTTCATAGAGCGTCCCCTTGAAAATATCTTGTTCATGATAGAATACACCAATATTTTTTCGATAAGATTCAATATTGTAATTACCAATAGGTAAACCATCAATCAACAAGGCCCCTTTCGTGTCAGGAAATCCACCAGTTAATAATTCTAGTAAAACAGACTTACCAGATGCTGCTTCTCCATTGATACAAACTTTAGTTCCAGGCTTGATTTCTAAATTAAGATTATGCAAAATCTTATTTGCGTCTTTGTACCCAAACGACAATTGGCTCAAGCTAATACTTACGCCGCTTGGATTTCTATTGTAAAGTGTTGCTGAAGATTCCTCTAATTCTTGATCAGTTACTTTACTTAATTTCTCAAGACTTGTAAGTACATCATAAGCTTTATCAAGACTAAGAATAAGTTTTTCAACGGCTGATAACACAGTGAGTATAACAATCTCTGCAGCTATAAATTGACCAACATTTAATTGTTGTTCTATCAATAGTACTGCACCAACAATAAGCATAGTTGCAGTAACAAGGAGTTTGAATAAGATTAAACTCCAATATTGAAATTTCAATACATCAAAATGATCAGTACGTGATTCAAGATATCCAACTACAAGTTTATCAGTTTTCTTAAGATGTAGATTTTGTTTTCCAGAAACTTTAAAAGTCTTAAAAGT
This sequence comes from Bacteroidota bacterium, assembly GCA_041162625.1. Classification (GTDB taxonomy): domain Bacteria; phylum Bacteroidota; class Bacteroidia; order Chitinophagales; family Chitinophagaceae; genus Pollutibacter. Next base: position 16,905 of record JBEASE010000010.1, read on the forward strand.
TCTTGCTAGTTCCTCTATCCATGCTGCTGCACTGTACTTAAAATCACTTTCACGAAGAGATGCATCTAAACCCTTTTTTGCAGTAAGATTCAGAACTATATATAATATAAGTATCAAAAGTATTCCTAGAAGTACAAAAAGCGGACTATACAAGGATAATAAGATAAGTCCGAAAATAATTTGAATAATTGCTAGAGGAATATCGAGTAACAAATTGGATAATCCTTTCTGTAAGGATATGGTGTCAAAGAAGCGATTGACTAATTCAGGTAGATGATAATTATCCACTTGCTTGATATCAAAACGAGGAATTTTATAGGTGAACTCAAAGGCATAACGTGTAAAAATTCTCTGCTGAATTCTTTCTACTACTTTCATCTGATTTACCTGAACTATGCCCACAACTAAAACGCCACCCACTACCAAAAAAATCAGTAGCCACATGGAAACAGGCAATTTAGTGCGGCCTGCAGCAACCTGAGAAAAATTAATGATGGCTTGAATACCAAGCGGTAAAGAAAGTTGAATTAGACCGCTGAGAATTGCATAAAAATAAATAGCCGATACCTCTTTCTTTTCAATACGTATGACAGAAAAAAAACGCCTAATCGCAGTTGCGAGGGATACATTCACATCAAAACCGACCATAAAAAAAATTTAGAACTACAACGGTACAAATTGATTTGATTATATATGCACGCTAAAAACACATACACCTATAATTGGTTCAATTGCAGGCAAAACTAATACTGAATAAGATAGAATAAGAAAATAGATTGTTAAATATTAATTGGCTTCCTTTCTTTATCAATCATCATATCTTTTGGTATGTTGGCTAGAATCTCTTTTTTCAATGCGTTAATAAGTGGTTCTTTAACATGGTTACGGTACGTAACCATGCCAATTTCTCTTACTGGAGCTGGAGATTTGAAGTATCGGACGTTACTTTTTTGTTTTTCTGACATGTCCTTTAAGGCCAATTTTGGTAAAATAGTAATCCCCTTATTTAACTCAATGATTTTTTTCAAAGTTTCAATACTACCAGCAGCAAATTCGAGTTGATGATGCTCTTTTTCAAGCTCTTTTAAAGCACACAAATTAATCACTTGTGATCGCATACAATGCCCCTCTTCTAATAACCATAACTGGTTAGGGTCAATTTCATTGGCTAAAATGTATTTCTTTTTCAATACTTGCTGTTCTTTAGATGCATAAACAACAAATTCTTCCTGGAACAAGGGATACTCTGTAATTTCCTTTTTTACTAATGGTATTGCTAATAACCCTGCATCTAACTGATTGATTCCCAGCTTATGAACTATTTCATCAGTAGTAATTTCGCTAATTTTTAAACGTACTTGAGGATACTTTTTAAGAAAAGTATTCATAAATATGGGCAGAATATAAGGAGCCAAAGTTGGTATTATGCCTAATTTCAACTCCCCGCTCAAAATTCCAGTTTCGGCTTTGATTAACTCACGCATTCTATTTTCCTCTTGCAAAATGACTCTCGCCTGATCAACCACCCTTTTGCCAATTTCTGTCGGAACCAAAGGCTTTTTGGTCCGGTCAAAAATTCTTGCACCCAATTCTTCTTCCAATTTCTTGATCATCATACTCAGGGTTGCCTGAGTAACATGGCATTTTTCTGCAGCCTTAACAAAATTCCTATAAGTGTCGAGTGCAATAACGTATTCTAGCTGCTGTATATTCATATAGACAAAATCTATTCAAATATAGATAAATTCAGTTTGATTAATACAGTTAATTGTTCTTTCTTTGTTTTACATTCAATATTAAACAAAACGCTAGCCGTTTATAAGATTTGAGGCCGTGTGGAGGCATGGCAAACGTTCTAGATGTAAACATAGATTCCATCATATCTGGAATGGAGAACCATGAGGCTGTTTTTAGTATCAGTGAAAGTGAGTTATTAATCATCGGGAGGCAGATTTCTGCTTCCCCTTTATATTTTTAGACCTCCCTCATTTACCCTTCTTGTAATAGTTTACAAATTAAATAGCCCATGCGCTTGCATGGGCTATGTGGTGCTTGACATAAATTAACGGAGCCAATTGGCAAAATATATAGAGGAAATCCGTTAACTATTGAATGTTAATTAAAATTGCATGTTATTTAAAAATATATATGTGATATGAGTTAGGATATAGGTGCCATTATCAGTTATTTCCTATTTTTAGTCTGCTATTCGGTCCATCACCAATTGGTTACTAACCTTTTAATAATTTGATAATCAATTTATTATGAGATTTTATTTTGTTATTCTCTTATTAATCATTTCATGTCCTAGTTTTTCGAATAGTCAGCTAAACGACACAAATCTCATCATTAGCCGATACAAATACCTTGAAAACCTAATTGAGAAGAAAGGAAATATTCAATACATAGCAGGATACAATAATAAACTCATTAAAATCAATGATCGATTCCATTCAGAAAAACCTCAACTATTCATTAAAATAGATAGTTCTCTTTTTTTAACATTCTCAGGAAGTGGAAGGCTATATAAGTTAACAAGAACAACAGATTCTTTATTCTATTTCTCAAGATTAGATAGCACTGAGAATATTAATTATAATTTAGGAGCTTATTATTTTAGCTTTAACAAACAGCTATTCTCTTTTGGCGGTTATGGATTTTGGCAAAATTTTGGAAGTCTAAAATTTTTCAATTTCAATGATCGTCAGTGGGATATAGTTCCGCTAAGTGAAGAAGTGATACCTCAAGTCCATCCTACAGAAACTAGCTGGTTTGATCAAAAGAATGGAAAGTTTTTTGTCCCCTTACAATCTAAAGTCAATGCAGGCATCATTGGGACTGAGAATTTAAGAGGAAAAATCATCCCCTATAGTTATAGTCTAGATTTGGCATCTAAACAATGGACGAAACTGGGGAAAACGAATCAAGAATTATTAAAAATAATTTACAACGGACACATAAGTTATAAAACATCTAGCGGGCTGATTTTTTTATACTTTGATAAAGTTTATTTGCTAGACTTTAATAAAAATAAACTATTGTCATCTGACAACTTCAATTTCAACCAAAGTATAGGAAGAAAGAGTTTCAGTGACTTCCCATATGAGTACAACGGGTATTTATATACTTTAAACAGATTTAATGGTGGAGTAGATTCACTCAAAATAGACTATAGTGTATTTAAAGATACAGGCATACCAATATGGGAACCTGTATATAATTTTTCAACTACATTATCAGTTGGAGTTTTACTCCTATGCGCAACTACTATTGTTGTTTTTGCAAGAAGAAAGAAAAAAACAAACACCAATATTGCAACTACAGAAACTAACTACAAAATTCAATTTTCAGATACAGAAATCTCACTTCTAAAACTGTTAATTGAAAAAGAAAAGAAAAATGAAAGAGCAGATATCAATGAAGTTAACTATGTGCTTGGCTTGAAACATAAAAATACAGGACTACAAAAAAAAGTCAGGAGCGACACATTCAACAGTATAAATGAAAAGTTTAAATATATCAGTAAATCAGATGATGCACTCATTCAAAGCATCAGAAGTGAGATAGATAAAAGATATTTTGAATATTTTATTGAAAAACGAAATATTGAATTATTGAAGAGCAATATCTAAACTATAGTTACCCTAATTAGAAATAGTTAAATCTACTTCAACCACGCCTAGTTGATATCCAAAATAAGATAAAACAGCATTAACCTTATCCATGCGTAATGTTTTTTTACCTTGTTCAAGATCACGTATAAATCTCAAACCGACTTTAGCTCTTATAGCTAATTCAGGTTGAGATATTTTGTGCATCCTCCTACTCTTTTTTACAAATTCTGCTATTGTCATATTTATACCATTACGGGTATACAATTAGTAACTATTAAGAAAGTATACCTCAATGGGTATAAATAAAATAATTGAAAAAAGCTGACTTTCGTCATCTCCTCTAAATTTTGTGATCCTACTTTTTTAAATAAATTTTTATTAGCATTTTTAATCAAACAACATGTGTTTTAGTGTTGTAATTAATCCAATATCATTTACTTTTTAATCCGAATCCAAATGAAAATTTTAAAAAACTACAAACTGATTGCATCTGCACTATTGAGTGTATTTGCTTTCATCAATGCAAATGCCAAAAACTATTATGTAGACCCATCGTCAGCTGCATCGATTGCCAATGGAAGTCTTAGTTATCCCTGGAAAACAATTACTGATGTAAACAATGGCTCAGGATTATTATTACCAGGCGACACCGTTTTTTTTAAACGCGGACAGGTTTATAGTGGAAAACTAAATATCAATAAATCAGGAACCGCAGTTGCTCCCATTGTATACTCTAATTATGGATCAGGCGAATTGCCAGAATTCAATAATGCTGTTTCTGATATTATTTACATATACAATAAACAATATATAGTTATTGATGGCATAAGAATTATTGATCGATCAATAAGTGAAACTGATCATACTGTTCAGGCAAAAATCAGTTATGCTATAACACTTGATAATTCTCCAAACTGTACCATCAAAAATTGTGATATATCCAGAGTTGGTGTAGGTATAGCTGTTCAGGCTGGATCGAATAATACAGCTATCATCAATAACTATATGCACAATATGCGGATGGTAAGAAATACACCAACATCAATAAATCCAGATGACGACTACGGTGCTAATCCAATGGTTATTGGAAGTTCTAATAACACCATCAATTACAACAAATTTGAAGATTGTTGGGCATTAAGTTATGATTATGGCTATGATGGAGGTGCTGTAGAATTTTTTGGCGCCACAATGAGCAATAACAAAGTGATGTATAATACAGCAATAAATTGTAATGGCTTTCTAGAAATAGGGAGCAATGTCAATGGTATTGCTGAGAATAATCTTATTGCCTATAACAAAATCATCAATTGCGGTATCATAGGGGTTTATCAAAATGGTTCAACGTTTAGTGTGAGTGTAAAAAACCTGCAATATTATAATAACACCATTATTGAAACACAAAAACAATTTTCACAACCAAGTGTACTTTTTTGGATGGCTGGCATAGGAACATCAGGCATGGTTATTGTTAAGAATAATATATTTTGGTTATCATCAGGAGTAAATGTTGTTAACAGTAAATTTTCAAGCGGACAAATGATACATACCAATAATATATATCGTATGTCATCTGGATCATTAGGCTTTGCCTTAACATCATCAGAATTATTGAGCGCAAGTTTAAATTTATTTGTCAATAATACTGGAGATGTAAAGACATGGGATATATCGCCTTTGTCAACTTCTCCTGCAATCAACTTTGGTACACCGGTCGGATTAACCCAAGACTTTAATGGAGAAACTATAGATCAGAATCCAGAAGCAGGAATTATAGAATTTAAATCAGTAACTACGAGAATTGCAGTTAGTCCACTTGATGCAACTGTGTCAAATGGCATTATTACTTGCAATGGTGGGACCACAACCGTTTTGGTTACTGCAACTGGCGGAACAACACCTTATACTGGAGTCGGAAATTTTACTGTAAAAGTAGGTAATCATCAATTTATTGTTTCCGATAATGCTGGATTAAAAGATACTGTTGTTGTTTCAATAAGTGAGCCAAAGGCTATCGCTTTGTCCGTCACATCGGGCACTATAAGTAGCACCAATGGTACTACCTCTTTAACAATTAATGGAAGCGGTGGTACTACACCTTATTTATATAGTTTAAATGGATCAACATTTCAGTCCTCAAACACCTTTTCTAATCTAGTAGCAGGCAGTTATCAGATTAATTTAAAAGATAGTAATAGTTGTTCGAACTCTACTAGCTATACAATTAACGCATATCAAGAACCAACTGTATATGTGCGATACAAAGTGAGTATTTATCCAAACCCTACAACAAACTATTTTATTGTAAGGGTGACACATGCCTCAAAAGATATGCCAGTCTATATAACTGTTCTTGACGCTTATGGAAAAATTGTATACACGCTGACTGGAAGCATCTATACCTCCTATTACATAGGACAACAATTTACTCCAGGTACCTACTATATCAAAACAAAACTAGGAAGTACAGTTTACACATATAAAGTATTGAAACTATAAATCTCCATTTGCATACTAGAGGAGATGAGTAGATCTAAGTCTTCTCTAGTATGCATTTTTATCTCCTGCAAAAACACGATAAATAGTAAGAAGGATTATTTTCATATCTAAGAAAATCGTCCAATTTTCAAGATACCAGATATCACATTCTATACGGCCCTTTAATTGCACTGGATCTTTTATTTCACCCCTGAATCCATTTACCTGTGCCCAACCTGTAATTCCTGGCTTCAATAAATGTCTTACCATATAGTGTCGTTCAACTTCGGAGAATTCTTTTGTGTGCTTCAGCATATGTGGACGTGGTCCAACTATACTCATTTCACCCTTTACAACATTAAGGAATTGCGGAAATTCATCAAGGCTTGTTTTCCGCAGAATTCTTCCAATCCAAGTTACCCTGCTATCATTTTTAGTGGCTTGTAAATGATCAGCATGATCATTCAAGTGCATGGTTCTAAATTTCAAACAATAAAAGGGCTTGTCCGACAATCCGGATCTCTTTTGTAGAAAAAGTACTGGTCCTTTTGAGGACACTTTAATCAAAACTGCTATAAGTGGATAAAGCCAACTTAAAATAAATATAACTACAAAAACACTTACGCATAAATCAAACAAGCGCTTTATAACTCTATTACCAACATCTTCTAAAGGATCTTTTCTCATCGAGCAAATTGATAAATGATGCAGATGTTGCACTACCATCCCTTTATCAATAAAATGTGACACATTTGGTACAAAATGCAGACGTACACAGGCTTGTTCGGTTAATGGCAATAACTCCGCTACTTCTGGATGTTCATCAGGCGTAATCGTAGAAAATATTTCATTGATTCCATAGTGCTTGGCAATCTTAATTGTATTTGCAATCCCTGAGAAAACAGGAAGCACTGAAAGTTCTTTTATATTTTCAGGCTCATCTACATAGCCTATAAGATTTAATGCCCCAGCACTGTTTTGTAGATAGTTAGCCAACTTCTTTCCTGTATGGTTGTAGCCAATTATAAGAGTATTATTTAAAAACCCAGCTTGCTTAAATAAGAGTTGCCTAATTCCATGGTAAATAATACGTGATACCAAAATGCTCCCTACAAGAATTATATAGTAATAAAATAGTTGCCAGTTATAATCTTTAGGAGTTGCGTAAAGAAAGATAAAAAAACTAGCAAGTAGCCCAAATACAGATAAAGCTAAAAACAACTTAACTATTACCCACATGAGAGATGACTGTGTATCAATAATATAGATTCTAAAATTGATAGCAATAAAATACCAGCCAATATTGATATATAATCCAAACATGGCTATTTGTAGAATACTTAGTGGAGCACCTAATTTTTGTATAGACAGCAATGCCAAAGTATGCAAGACATTAATCAAGATATAATCAGTTAACATCAAGCCATTTTGCATATATTTTTTTAGTTCTTTTTCCATTTGCTATTTGTTATAGATAGTATCATATTGACGAATCATGGTTACTGTTTTGATTATGTTATCATCAGAAGATGCTCCAAACAAGACTGACTGAATATTAGGCAAGGAACAGACATATTTAATAGATTGATCTGGTGCTGAGCTTCCCCCAGAAAATATTTGCATTGCAATATTTCTAGACTTGCCCTTTTCTAGATATTGTTCATATAAGGTTTTACCACCTGACATTCTAAAACCTTCATGATTTATAGATGAACAAATTATTGGGTATGCAATTCCATTCGCTTGAAGCAATTCAGTCAACTTTGGAAGATTCATGGTGATAAACCCTGCTTCAACGTTGTATTTATTTTTTATGTGATCATGAAATGCTTTCAAGACCTTTCCCATTCCCAATCCTAATAATAAATCAGTTACAACATTTTGTAAAAAAACAACCGGAGTTTCAGCATTCTTAAACATTTTAAGCTCTGCATCAACCATTAATTCCATCATAGAGATATAATCTTTTGAGACATAGGCAACACCCCCCTTTAACAATGATGTCATAAAATTGCCAGGCACATATTGTTTAACTGTACCCATAATTCCCAGTTCCGTAACCGCGTTAGCATATTTATGAGCATATGGCAAGCAGGGATAAATATTCATTTTCCTTAATTGCAAGTCCTGGTGCATTGCTTTTGATATATCAATCATTCTATCATGAGTAGTACACATGAATGAATTGACGGAATTTTGTTGCACTATTTTTAATGTTTTCAGTACAGCATCATCTTTTCGAAACTTAATTGACAGTTGTCGCGATTTTTCATCTGACACATGGTTGATACCAAAGAATTGGTTATCACCAAATAAAATTCTATCCATGCTGTGGTGTTTTAAATTGTTTAATTTTTGATAATACCTCATCGGTCTTTAGTGCAGTTTCAAACGTATTAATCGTATTAGGAATATTCTCATTCACTGCCCTTACGAAATAATCCATTTGAGCAGAGTATTCTTCGCCTCTTAGATAGAAGTCGACCTGCTCTGTAAGTATATTTATTGGTTTGATATTCCAGCCTTTTTCGTAACCGATAAGTACAGGATCTTGTTTAAAATAGATTTTCATTTCGGTTGCATCAACTTCCATTTTTCCTTTTTTACCACTTACCGAAAGGCTAGTATGCATTTTACGATAGGTTTCATCACTCCAATTGGCATTGAGTATACCATTTACGCCATTTTCTGTAGTAAGCAATGCGCTAACCGAATCATCTACGTGTTGAGAGTAGATGGACAATAGGTTTGCACTATTTATAATTGAGATATTTCCAATTTGATAATTGATTAAATCAACCATATGTGCAGCATAATCCATTAAACATCCCCCACCTTCATCTACCTTTGAACGCCAAGTAGCTTCCTTTTTTTTCAGAATAACTGGTCCAACTATATTTCCTTCAAAATGATAGATATCGCCTAAAGCAGATTGTGTTAATAATCTTTTTGCCTCTTTGAATGTGCCTATAAACTTATTATGGTAGCCAACTTGATTAACCAGTTTTTTTTGATAAACAATTGAAGCCAGTTTTTTTGAAGCTTCTAAGTCAAGCATGAAAGGCTTTTCAACAAAAACATGCATATTCAAATCAACAGCCTGCTTGACCAATTCATCATGGTATTTAGTGGGAACAGCAATGACCACAGCATCTAATTGCTCTTTTACAAACATCTCCTTATAATCAGCATATACCTTTATAGTGGTGTATTGCTTAATAGCTTGCTGAATTAAGGTTGAAGGATCAGCCACAGCAACCACATGGGCAAGCGGATGGGCATTTAAAATAGCCAAATGAGATATCCCCATTTTGCCTGCCCCAATTAAACCAAATCTTTTTTTCATGATTTATGCGAATTATTATTGATTGTTGAAAGAAATAATTGATATGCCTGCTCTCCATACTTCATATACATATTGTTTTGCTGTTGATTATTCGTTACTAACTCTTGTATATCTTGAAAAGTAAAACGTGGCTTATAGACCAATAACTTTTGATTAATCAAAGCATTATCAACAGACAAGAGTTTATCCTGGTATACTGATAAGGTAGGAATACCAACTAATGCCATCTCCCTGGTCATTGATCCTCCAGCTCCAATGAACAGCGAACAGTCTTTAACTATTTCATCAAAAGACAATATAGTTTTAGGTATAGTAATGCCAGTGAATTGAGGAGAAGTATAATGGTTGCGCTGATCGTCGTTTCGCGGTAGTACGGTTATTTTATATTGTCCCTTAGATTGTACAATAAAATCATCTAGAAAGTTTTCTCCGCCTTTATAATATTGAGCAGTAGAAGGTTCTGGCCTAATATATAAATTGGCAGGCGTTCCTGACCCATAGTTATTTTCCTTTTGCCTGTTGAATGATTTTCGCCACAAATAAATACCTTCCTTTACACCAGGGTAATGAGTAATTTTTTTTGATATTAGTCTTGAAAGTATTTGATTATCTATTTTGAAATTTTGAGGCAGTAAAATAGTATCAGCGAACAAAAAAGCTGGAATATTACCTACTGCGTGCTCATTGTCGTTTGTGTATATGGACTTCACACCCAGTAACTTGGCAACAACAGGCGCATGAAAAGAACTTTGAGATACTGACAAGTCAATTTGCTTATCACGTAAGAATTGCCAGAGATGGTATACCCTTATTGGATAACCAAACAATTTACTCAACAGTTTCTTACCATAATGTTTACCAACAATTGTATGGGCTATTTTTTCACTATCCAATAACTCTATTGTGTTGGCTAAAGGGCGAGAAGTTACTATAATTTCATGCCCTTGTAATCTCAAATCTTCTAACATTTCCTTGAATAAAGGAACTTGGGGCGAATTCGAAATATCAAACCAAATTTTCATAACTAACATTTTGTTTAGCGCGATTATCAATTACATATTTATGTTTTGCATTTGCAGACTGGAGAAAGGAAGAATTACAATAAATCCGGTATTCATCAAAGAACATTTGTTTTTTAACAAGCATGAGTAATTGATTGTATTGGACTTCACTTAAACTTGATTCATTCAACTTTAGATAGATATCAATACAAGTGCGATCAAACTGCACTTGGAACTGTTCAATTACCGGCATAGATCTAAATAGGATACTGAACAATGAAGCATGTATTTTTTTTCCATTTTTATCTACAATTATGTCAACAGATCTGCCATTGATATTTTCAATAATAGGATACCCCCTTTTACAGAAACATATTGAAGAAGCTGATAGATCAATTGAATCTCCAGTTTGGTACTTTATAAAATAGAAAGCATCATTAACAAGATTTGTTCCATATAATTCTCCGTTATGCACTTCTATGGATGATGCAGTATTGATAAGATGTAAATTACCATGCTCACATTCAAAAGCAGATATACCAGCTTCATTACAACCATATTGATTTCTCACAACTACTTTGAAAGCTTTCTCAATATTTAATCGATGTTTGTGATGCAATACTTCTGAGGTAGTTACTATTCCTTTTAAATAATTAAATACGCTTTTTTCTTTTTTTAATAAGTAAAGTGCTATTTCATTAAGTGCTGTAGGATAGCCATAAATAACTTTTACTTTCTTTTCATTTAATAATTTGATATACCTCTCTATTGATGGTTCACTTAGATCATATGCGGAAAGCACTTCCACATTCAAAAGTTTATAAAATAATTGATGTTGCCAGTTATGCTTAACCAAAGCTGTCCCAGATACAAAAGCCACCTTATCCCCTAAAGTGTATCCAACGATTTTCCATGCATGGAGTATTCCAGCCCACATGAAACCCTGTGCTTTAGCTGTTGTATAATAATGTAAGGGCAAACCAGTAGAACCTCCTGTTGATTTAGGGAATAATTTTCCTCGATAATTGGGCGAAAGAAAATCTTTACGATGTCCGCGTATAAGATCTTTGGTAAGAACAGGCAACTCACTTTTCCCTCTAAATTTTTTATAATATGGAACATGAGAAATAGCGTAGGCAATAACTTTTTTTGTTTTTATCGACGAGATATGATCAAGTTCTTCCCTTGTCAAAAATTGTTCTTTGCTGATGCGCTTGAGTTCAGATAAAATATTTGTACCCCTGAGCATATCAATGATCAGGATTCGAATTGTTCCTAAAAAAGCCATATGATGATAGAATTATTTTGAAAGGATACTCGCATATAGAGTCTGTAATCTTTTACTCACAGACTTGATATCATATGCTATAGACATTTCTCGAGAATGCTGTCCATACTCGTTGAGTTGACGAAGATTTGAAAACAACTCATCAAATATGGTAGTTAACTCTTGGGGGTTATTAGGGGTGTATAGCCACCCGTTATAATTAGGCTGAACCAAGGATGGAATACCTCCTACTTTAGTTGCTATAATAGGCTTACCATATGACATGGCTTCTAATATGCTCATTGGCAGTCCTTCTGCAAAAGATGGCAGAATAAAAATGTCTGCTTTTCGGAAGAGATCTATTTTGTTCGAACCATCGGTCCATCCATGAATAAGTATCCGTTTTTCTAGATGATGTAGGTTTACTATCGATCTTAATTTCTCCAATTCACCATCGCCACAGATATGCAGTACTATTTTTCCTTCATTGAAGTGTCTATTAGTAGTCAAAAACATTACTATGTCAAAAATTCCTTTAGTGGCTACAACAGCCCCAAAATAAATTAGCTCGATTCTATCAGCTGCTATTGTTTTAGCTTGAAGAGTAGGCAAAGCAATGGGATTAGGTAGTATTGTAATATTTTTCAATTTCAATTGATTAGCAAAGTATTCAAGCCATTCATCCGATAAACAAATAACTTGATCAGCTGAATACAATATGGGCTTAATCAAGGTGTTTTTAAAAAAAGAACCATGATAAAATTCTTTAAACCCTCCACCATGAATGTGCATGACTGTTTTCTTCCCATATAATTTTGCAATTATCAAGGCAACAGATTTACGATAAAAGCTCCCCCTAGATGCAGAGTGAATATGCACAATTTCAATTTGTTTATCAGTTGACAGTTTGTGCATCAATTTGAATAACGCTTTCAGATAAAATGGCAAGCGCGAAACAGTTTTGCTTTCTGGGTAAGTGTAGAGTACTCGAAAAGAATCAAACTGCTGCGCATATAAATCTAAAACTGCGCCTATTCCGCCTTTAACATTCATTGGCGCTATAAATAGAACATTATTTGATATCACTAAATTTATTTGGGTATGGATGATTGATAGGAGGCATCTGAGAATACTTGTATATAGTTTTTAACCATTTCGTTGATGCTAAATTTATTTACTACTTGCTTTCGAATAGCTAAAGAATCAAAAGGATGCGACAAGGCTTTGTTCCAAGCCTGGGCAATTTGATTTGGTTGTCTTGGTGGAACCAAAAATCCATTTTGGTATTCAGTAACCATTTCAGCAGCTCCGCCTACATTTGTCAATACTGCAGGCAGTCCAAATGCCATTGCCTCTAATGCTGCTAAAGAAAAGGTTTCACTTTCACTGGTCAGTGTAAATAGTGAAGCAGCTTTGTAATACAATCGTACATCTTGTCGACTACCCAAAAAATGTACATGTTCTTGCAAGCCTAATTGAAGTACTTTATTTTTTAAAAATGAAACTTTAGCTGCGGCTCCTCCACCAACTAACAGTAAATGGACTTTATCCGAATTCCGTGATTTATTGAGTATGTCAAGTGCTTCAATAGCATCCTGATGTCTTTTTTCTTTTTGCAATCGAGCTACTTGAACAATAATTTTTGCATCAGTGGGTATATTGAGTGACTGCAACAATGAATTTACCTCTTCACCGGATATAAGTTCAGGACTATAATAAGAATTATCAATACCATTATAAATCACTTTTTTATTGTGCATAGCTAACTTATACGCCTTGTTGATGTAACGCATTTGGGCATTACAGAGATAAAGGACAATATCTTTGGACCTAACCTCTCTATAATAAACTAAGCTTTGGAGATAATTATAAGTGGAAAATGGAATAGTGGTGTGAGGTGAGAGGATAAATCTATAGGGAGCATTTGCTGAATAACCTAGTTTGGTGAGAAAAAAGGAATAGGTATTAACACACATTACAATCCCTGGAGAAATCATATCTATTTGTCGCTTAATTCTTTTTGCTATGCTAAAATCGAACCTAGATGCCTTAAGCACTTTATGAACAAATACATTAGCATTTAATTCATGCCTTAGTGTTTCATCTTGGCTTAGTAAAATAACATGTGATTCAAAAGATTGTAGGGGTAGCTGATTAACCAATGTAATCAGAAATTTTTCTGCACCACCAACGGGCAATCCGTGAATCACAAATGCTATTTTTTGAACCATTTTTAAACGGGATAATTAAAGACAGTTATCAATGTAATTTTCTGTTGCATTTTCTCTAAAAAAAACTTGCGCAGGATTTCCAATTACAATTGAATTGGACGGTACATCAATATTTACATAAGCATTTGGAGCAATTAACACATTATCGCCAATCTTTACCCCTCCTACTACAACAGCATTTGTACCAACCCAGACCCTGTTTCCTAACACAGGCGCTCCTTTCTTTATTCCTCGATTAGTTTGACCGATAGTCACACCTGGTGAAAGATTACAACATTCCCCTATTTCAGCAAGACTATTGATAATGATAGTCCCACGATGCCCGATATACAATCCTTTTCCAATTTTTGTAGATGGGTTAATCTGGAAGCCATATTTGAGACTATATATCTTTAACAAGAAACGATAGAGCAAACCCGGAATACTTCGTCTTGAGAAAGATGAAGCTTTCCTTAAAAGATAAGTGTACCTAAACCCTGGTATTTGGAGTGCTGATAACAAATAATTAAATCGCATTTCATCTTTATATCGATTGAAATCAGCATCTATGAACTCTTGCAATTTCATTTTTGGTGGCTATAAAGTTGTTTATACCTTTCATAGTTATATTGACGTTGGACTTCATTGGACTGTTTGTCGATATTAGTTGTCAAATCCAAGTAGTACTTGCCTGTCAACATTTGTATTATTCCGCGTTGAATTCCATCCACACTAGGTTCTACAAGAATTCCATTCTCTCCGTTCTTTATGTATTCGTTAAATGCCCCTACAGATGTTGCCAATACAGGCTTATTCATAGCTAAAGAGGTCATTAGAACACCACTTTGGGTAGCTTCTTTATAAGGACAAACAACGAACAATGCATGTTGAATTAATTCTGCGAGTTGATTAATAGATAAGTAGGAGTTGATAAATTGTATATTGTCCTTCCCAGCTAAATCCAGCTTATAGTCGCCATGAGATTTACCGGCAATATATATTTTGATCGAAGGATAGCGGTGTAAAATATAATCTGCAGCATTAATCAACAGATCTAAACCTTTATAAGCTGAAATTCTACCGAAATAAAGTATGTATTGTTCAGGCTTAGAAGTTGCTTGCTTGAAATTATTGATATATGAATAAGGCAACAACTTTAGAATAGCTGTCTTGTTGTGTAAGGCAGGTCTACTTGAAACAAACTGATTTCGTGCGTAGATTGAATAAAATACATATTCATTAATCACCATTGAATAAAGCCAATTGATGATACTTCTTTTACGCGACTTCTCGCCTATATGTGGCACTGGGTCATGTATTGTTGCTATAATTTTTTTATTTGAAATAAATGGTAACAAAGGAAGTAGACGTGCTGAGATAGTATCAAAATGAAATAGATCAAATCTATTTGTTTGCAAAAAAGATAAAACAGATTTCAATGACTTCCAATTATTTAAACTAATTATACTTTTGGAAGGATAGAAGATATATGAGATAGAAGATACATTATCAATATATTCCCCCAAACGTTTTAACTCTTTATCAGATATGATAGATTGCAAGGTATTAAAGTAATTTTTTGGATTTAGTGTAGTAAAATCAACAACAGTACTTTTTAAGGAGTCAGGCGATAATTCAACCAGTACATGTAAGTCTACAATAGATGACATAAGCTTCATTTGCTCTAATGCATTGTCTAAAAAGTAGGTATGTAGATAGTATAGAACCTTAGGCTTTGACAAAATAGCGTTTATAAGAAGGAATGATTAAGATGAAAACTGTAGTCCATATTAATGGGAAAAGGTATATAACATCAACATACTTCATAAGCAATAGATAGGCATACATACCGCCGAATATGAGCAGATACATTATTGCAACATCACTAAGCTTACTTAGTCCCTTTTTGATTAAAAAATATTCTTGTGACAAATGAAAGATTAAAAAAGAAATAAAGATTGAATAAGTTATAGATGACAATGAATAATGAAGTTTGAGTCCCATTACAGCAATAAAAAGATTAATAAATAAACTCATTAAGTTCAAATACATATCAATCTTTTCCATTTTTATTGCTATGAGTAGATTAGCCTGATATAAAACAGAAGGGAAAAGTAACATTGTAAGGAACATCTCATCGCAGTATTGGGCAGTTGGGGCATATTGAACACCAAAGAAAAAAGGGACAAATAAATGAGAAAATGAAATCACAAAGGTGTAGACCAGTAAACCATATAGCAGGTTCCCATATGAAAGCGCCTTTAAAAAACGCATACTTTTTAAGGTAGGATTATTTACATGCTCCACAATTTTGGGGAAAGCGGAGCTCAAAATCATTAGTGGTATGATTTCAGCCATAATGAAAAGCTTATAGGCAATCTCATAATCGGCTACAGCTTGTGTATTCAAAAACTTAGAAACTAGTATACTGCCAAGTGACCAAAAAAGGACGGAGATACTGCCTATAAATAGAAAGAACCGATTCTCGTATATGGTTTTAATTACTTGCCGATAAGTCTCAGCAGTGATTACGACTATCCCCTTAAGTGTTTTATTATAGTCTCCACTAAAATAAAATAGAGAAAAAGTGATTACCCTTAACAAAACCAATAATGCAGCAATCACTATGATGTTTGGGACAAGATAATATACCAAAATTGCTAGTGCTAATTTTATACAAGCTTCAATAGTTAAAATCGAAAATGTTTGCCGCTGGTTGAAAGTTGCAATATTGATTGTCTTAAAAACATTGATTAGATTATCAATTATAATATTGATCCCAAGAATAAAAGATAAAACATGAATTACACTAGTAGTATAAAGTAAAAAAGAAGCCAATACATTTAAAAATAAAAATAGTACTCCAGCCAAAAGTTGAATATTAAAATAAAGTCGATTGATTGAAAGATGTTCATTCATGTTTTTTACAGCTCGAATATACCATTGAGCCATACCTAAAGAAGAAAAAGAGAGTAGTAATCCATACAATGTATTGGCTATGATGTACGAAGAGAAATCTTCTGTTTTATATACCCTAGCCATAATAATAAAAAATATAGCAAATACAATATTCTGAAAAACACTAGAAGAGATAGCCCAAAATGAATTTTTGAGAATGACACTCTTAAACATGCACCTTATTATTGATAGTTTGGTACATATCTTTTGTCTTTATGGAGGCAACAGACAATACAAGTATTATTGCGATTAATAGTTTAATTCTGATATCACCTAAAGAATAAACAGTGTAGAAACCTACCAACCAAGAAACAATTGCTGCTATATATAGAAGATGCTCTATCAATTTCGTTTTGGTATAAACATAAATGTTTTGATACATAGTGTATAAAATCAGAAATAGCAGCAATAGGAAACCTGGTAAACCAAATTCAACCAATAATTTTAAATAGCCGCTCTCAGGATGATCGTAATATGTTATTTCGTTATTATTTATCCAAAATTGATCTGGGTGATGCACTGCTACGTAATTAGCATAATTGCCGATGCCAATTCCAAACCAAGGATGGTTTTGATGTATGGCCAATGCATCATTCCAGATCATCTGTCGAAAAATGTAGGAAGCTTCAAGATCAGCTCTCTTAAATATGGGTAACTGATCTTGGAAAGCATAAGCGAAACTTCCCAATCCCAATAAAACCAAAATAAACTGTACACGGTAGGTTGGATTACCCAAAAAAACAAGTAAAAATAAACCCACTAACCATCCCCCCAACCCAGCTCTTCCACCAGTAAACAACAATGCGCATACAGATAAAATAACGAGGACTATATTTAATTTGCTATTCCCATTTGCTTCTTGCTTATATGGAACTAAAACCAAAAAACTCAGTACAGATAAAAACTGCGCATACTTTTGAGGATCCTGGAAGAAAGATGGGTAACGTATGGCCATCCCTCCAGCAACATTGATGTTTTCAGATTTTGCAAAGCTAAAAGTGGGACCAAAAATAAACTGCAAAAAAAGAAATATAAACGAAAAGACTAGCATAAAACGCAAACCAGAAAAAATTTCAACTCTTGCACTTTTTTCAAAGATCAATACCTGATAGAGAATAAAAATAAATATAGATATGCTTAACAACTGTAGGACTGCAGTACCCGTTTCTCTAGTAAGCTCCTCGGACAAGTAAACGCCAGCAATTAGTGTTAAAATAAAGAATATAAATAAATAGCTATATACAGTGCTAGTCGTTTTATCAACGGCGTACCGTTTAAATAAGAAGAAAAAGAATAAAATAGTCAATAAGTCGAATATATTGAAGGAAAAATAACTTGGTAATAAATCTATTCCCAGAAATGGGTAAGCATAAAGCATATACTTTACAAAAGCCAAATTGGTTTTTTCTTTTGTGAAAAGTATATAAAAGACAAATCCAAAAACAGTCACAAAAGCAATCAGCATTACAATTTTTGCAATCATACCTGAGTACTATTTTTCTTAAACCAAACTCCGGAAATTCTACATATATTTTCAGCAAATGATACTTGATCTAGTACCTCAAATCGAGGAAGTTCAAAAGGTCTTTGTATATCTTTAGCTGTCAAAAAAGCACTTCTTGTAGTAAATGCATAATCATATCCATATTTTTCTAGCAAAGAAATCTCTCGTTGTGAATATGCTCCATTAGGATAGGCAAATCCAGATATTTTTCTCCCCAAAGTTTTCTCTAGCTGGATTTTTGAAAATTGAATTTCCCCATCTGCTTCTTCAAAAGTGCATTGTGTTAGGATCGGGTGACTCACGGTATGACTTTCAATGCATACATTGCTTTGCTTATCTATTTCAATTAAATCCGATTCTTCCATTGCCTCTTCAGCATAGGCATCTAAAAATCCATACCCATTTAAATAAGCAATCCTTTCTTTATTTGGCCACTTTTTAAGTGCGTTAGATTTCATATAACCTATGCCTTGATTATTAATACGCTGATTATAGGACCACCAGAAAGGCCTTTGTCTTAAAACGGGTTCTGTACTAACAAAAATTGTTACTGGAATATTGAATTCCCTTGCTACCTGAATAATATTTTCCTTATTTTCTTTCCAGCCATCATCAACAGTAATTAATACAGGAGATGGCGGAGCAGCTAGCCTCCCCTTTATTATGTAATTGAGCTGATCGGTCGAAATAAATGATACATTTTGACGCATTAACCATTTAATGGTTTTCTCAAACAGAGACCTAGATGGATTGTGAAAGTAGATTGATAAAATATCCCTACTCCTATGAAATTGTTTCATAGATTTTGTAGGAGCACCCGACAATAATAAATATTTAGCATACAGATAAGCTAGAATGTTTCTGATAGTCCATTTCATTATTAAACGTATAAACAACTTGAACATTTGAAATATCTAATTCTGCAATCATATTGTATCCTAAAGAAGGAAGTGATAATACTACGCTATGGTTTTTAACTGACTGTACAATACCATGTTGATTATAAAATGGACCTCGCATAACCATTACTTCGTCGTTTAGGTCGACTGCTCTTTTTTCAAGTTTTATTTCTGAATGTTTATTTAGAAAGTTCTTGATTTCCTGAATTTCAGCATCCTTAATAATAGCAGGCCTACCTAACCAATAAACAGCACTAACAATACTTGATGTTAAAGAACGAATACGAGATAAATCAGGCTCTTCCACTTTCACAAAAACATAAGAAGTAAATAGTGGGACACTTAATTGCTTTTTTCTATCAGACCATTGACGATAAACTCTGTTTAATGGACAATACGTCTCAATACCACGTTTAGTTAGCAATTCTGATACTTTTTTTTCACAATTAGATTTAGTGTACAACACAAACCAATGTTTATCCATAATGTATATTTTTTACTCGTTTAGCACTACGGCTTCGCCTCATTCTGTCACACCAACAGAATATTATAAAATAGCCGAAATAATATCTAAATTTTAACTAGCTACTATAATAGTTGCTATAACCACGTTTATAACCATAGCCATAACCAGTTTCATCTGCAACTAAACCTCGCTTTTTTACACCGTTGAAAACTAAAAGTGGATTGGTTAAAGGATTAATCTTATTACTTGCATCAAAACGTTTAACTAATTGTTTCGGAGTATACCCATGTCTAACTACGTAAAGAGTAGCTGCGCAGAATGATGATAATTTAAATGCATCGCTAACCAAAACAACAGGGGGAGAATCAATAATAATAAGATCAAATTCACTTTCCAAATATCCCATTAACATTTGGATTTTTTCAGATTCAAAATAAACGGATGGATCATTTTGCTGACTACCGGTAGGTATAAAATATAAGTTATCATACTCTTTAACAGGATATATAATTTCTCGAGCCCGAATATCGGATGACAGATAATCAATTATACCTTGTTTAGCTTCATGAATAAATATTTTTTCTAAGGATGAGTGGTGTAAATCAAAATCAACTAATGCTACTTTCTTGCCGGATAAAGCAAAACTGATTGCAAGATTAGAAGAAACAAAACTTTTACCCTCACCACTTAAACTAGATGTAACCAAAACTTTTTTTGATCCTTGAATGGGCATATAATACTGTAAAGCAAACCGAATTCTTCTAAATTCATCAGCAACTAAACTTCTTTTACCAGGTTCAATTGCCAATGGTTTTATTTTTTTATGATGTGCTAGTTCACCTACAACAGGAAAAGTTGTTGATTCTTCAATTTCCTGTCGGTACATAATTGATGTTGTAAACGTTTCTTTTATAGCAATTGCACCTACTGGTACTACCCACATCAAAAGAAACGCAAAACCAAAAATCATCATCTTATTTGGAGAAACCGGTGATGGAAAAGCTTGAGCATAGTTTACAATTCTACTTTCGGATAAATTAGAGACGTACGATAACTCACTTTCCTCTCTTTTTTGTAATAAAAAAGAATAAATTCCGCTTTTAATTTGCTGATCCCTGCTGATCTCTAATAATTCTCTTTCCTTAGAAGGGATTGTTTGCAATAATGTAGTGTAAGTTGTATTGGTTTCAAGAATGTTTTTCTTTGCAGCTTCCAGATTTTTTCTTTGATCTACTATATTTCTATATATATTTTCTTTGATTTTTACAATTTGATCGCTTACTGCAACAAGCATTGGATTATTTTCTGCAACCGTCTTCTTTAGTTTTTCTCGCTCTAATTCAGCGCTATTTAAACTTGATAGCATTTGGCTAAATACTGGATCAGGAGTATTAAGCATTACTGTATGTGCACCTGCAGTGCCTGAAGCACTTGACAGATCCTTTTCAAGCGAATTTATCACCGACAACTGCAAATTTATTTCGCTTAAACGTTGATCATTATTGCTTACATTTTCCAAATACAATTTCCCTTGGGTACTAATATCAACTGCTCCAACATTTGCTTTGTATTGTTGTACTTTTCGTTCAATTTCATTGAGCTGACCGCCTACGGCATTTAATCGCTCTTCTATAAATTGTAAAGTACTTTTAGCCAAGACATTCTTTTCGGCAACTGCTGCAACATTATAAGATGAAATGATTTCATTTAATACCCTTTCAGCAAGTTCAGGGTGCTTATCAGCATACTTAAGCTCAATTATACTTGAAAGCTTATTTGAAGAAATAATTTTTAGATCGGATAAAATCGATTGTGTTTTTGATTGCAGACTAAATAGCTCTAGAAAATATGTTTCTTTCCCACTTACATCTTTTGAATTTTCATTAAATACAAACTTTAGCATACCATAAGGTGTATTCACCCATTGTCTAGTTGCATAATATGTGCTATCGCTAGGGAAATAAACATTACGACCATTATCATGAATTTCTATTTCAACTAAACCTTTACTTGATTTTAATTTCGTAACATCAAAAGCCTCAACTGACACTAATGGAGCATTAAATACATATTCTTTTTTGAGACCATTTTTTTTATAAATATCTACATATAAATGCAGTTTTTTGATAACTGATTCAATTACGGGCCTAGATTTCAATACCTCGATTTCGTTTTCAATTATTTTTTTTGAGCCAAGCAGGTTGAGTGATTCCATAATTCTAGAATCATCATTTCCCTTTTTTTCATCTTTAATTATAAGTGAAGCTGTAGCCTGGTATTTTGGAATAGCATACTGAATATAGAAAAAGGATAGTCCAAATACCAGAAAGGATAAAACCAAAAATAATGGCCAATACGGTTTATATTTTACAAGCCATTTATTGAATAAGGTTTCTTGTGTTGTCATTTTCACTAATTATTCTTTTGATTTTACAATACCCTATCAAGCACTATAATAACTACAGAAAGTCCAGATAATAATGCAGGCATCAATTGTCTACCTCTACTCACACTGGCTAATTTATTTTTGTTTGGCTCTACATACACAATATCATTTGGCATGAGATAATAATATGGAGAGTTTAATAAGGATGGCGCATTAAGATCTATACGCTTCAACGTTTTTAGTCCATTTACATCTCTTAGCACCAATACATTATCCTTCTTTCCATATACGGTAATATCACCAGCAAGTCCCAATGCTTTAAGTATTGATATTTTCTCATTTGGTACAGTAATAACTGAAGGTCTACCAACTTCACCAATTACAGTAACCTCATAATTCATGTGCCTAATGGTAACAATAGGATCAACCAATAGCCTCTGTGTGAGTATGGCATCTGCAATACGATTACGCAGTTCTTTTTTTGTAATTCCACTTGCTAATACGTTCCCAAGAATGGGTAATTGTATATAACCATCGGAATTAACCAAGTATCCTCCGGACTGAATTAGATTACCATTAGATGCAGAACTATTCAATACATGATTATTACCTGTATTAAATACAATGGATGCATCAGCATTCAAACTGGTTATAGTAATACTTAAAATATCATTTTTTTGAATCAAGGCTTCAGGATTTGCATCTACCTGATAGGTTCCTTCTTTAGCTGATTTGAAGTACCCAATACTTTTAGTATTAACGCAAGAGGTGAATAGAAAGAAGCTTAGCGTGAAAAATAGGAGCTGTACTTGTGTTGTTTTGATCATTTGGTTTGTTTTTCACCATCGAAATCGATTCATTCGATGTGAAAACAAAAATATAGTTGGGGGCCACCTTCAAAACTGACCTACTATATGATCTAGAATGAGTAAAATCATTTCAATGACGCAAATCCAGTACCAACAACTATTTTGAGCTTTTTCCTGAAAAAGGTAGGGGGCATAAAAAACCAATAAATAATTTTAAATACCCATTTAAATGGGAAAACACAAGTTTTCCTGAATAAAATTAAAATTTATGTAAATTCACTATTAATAAACCAAACTGACAAATGGATACTACGCTTGGCCTTAAATATGTTTCTGCCCTTTTGCCTATGGCAATGGGCGTGGGTGTTATTTTCTTTGAGCGTTTATATACAAAATGGAAATATAGCCCAAG
>JBEASE010000040.1:0-14991 GCA_041162625.1 Bacteroidota bacterium
ATTGAATAAGAACAGGGTATCTGGTAAGGTATATCCGCGATTATTTGCTTTTTTACTTTCCCAATAACTTGCATTACATCCGGCAAAAAATACATGCTCAAATTCCAGCCCTTTTGATCCGTGGGCAGTCAGTAAATTAACTCCCTTCTCATTGCCACCAACTTGTACAATTGGAAGTTTGATTTCTTCTGCTTTCATCATCTTAATCACCTTTACGAACTTTCTCAGATCCAGGGTATGGTCTTTTTTCGTTTCATTTTTCATGAAATCGAAAAAAGCTGTGAGAACCTGTAATTGCCAGTGATGATCTTGTGCACGCATGATTACGCCAAGCAAGCCCGTATCTCTGATAATGGTTTCTAATAATTGTTGTAGCGTAATATTGTTGATAGATCCGATGATGTTTTCGAGTAGTCTACCTGTTTGAGCTAGTTCCTCTGATATATTCTTATCAAATAGGGATCCTGCTACTTTATTCGTTTTTTCTTCGATGATTCGCCTAAATCCAGTACCTTCTTTTTTATAGAGACGCTCGTTATTTTCTATGCTGAGTTTTGCAATCTCCAGGGGCTGTATCCCAAACCAATCGAAGTGCAGAATTTCAAATAACATCTCATCGCCGCTGAAAGGCATGTCCATTTCTGCATCTAAGTATTCAAAGAATAGTATAATTTTTTTGATAAGCGGCAATGATAGAAGATCCAGATTGCGTTTGCTGAAGTAGTTTATTTTTTTGCATTGAAGAAATTCAGCAATTTCCTCTCCGTATTTATTTTCTCTATAGATGACCGCAATCCGTTTCGGTTCTGCTCCATTTTGGATAAGCGTTTCAATAGATGATGTAATACCAATCATCTCTTCTCTAGCTGTTTGATAGACCTTGATGACTGGAAATTGCGTTATGCCTTTTAATTCCTTTTTTCCTGTAGTGAGAATTTTTGTTAAGCCTTTAATGTGTTTGATTAAGCGTTCATTGTTGGCATCTATCAATGATTTTGAAATATCCAGAATAGGCTGAATTGATCGGTAGTTCTCCGTGAGCATGATGGTCTTGATGTTAGGGTACTTCTGTAAGAAACGTAACATATTATCAACGCTTGCTCCCTGAAATCTGAAAATAGATTGATCATCATCTCCCACTACAAATAAATTAGGTTCATCCCAGTAGCTGACGAGTAATTCAACGAGCTTGTTCTGTGTTCCGCTTGTGTCTTGGTATTCATCCACCAATACATATTGAAATTGCTCTTGGTATTGTGCCAATAATTCTTTTTTTTCTTCAAATGCTTTGATTACCCAATTGATCATGTCGTTGAAATCATACCTATTTCGATCAATCATTTTCTTCTGGTACTTTTCAAATTCTTCAATAGCTGCAGATAGTCTGGCCATTTTATTTTTTTCCTCATTGATTTTATCCTCTTTGAGGTCGCCTGCATTGAATTGTTTGTATTTCCTTTTATAAACAAATTCATCTCTAGTGGGGAGACTTTCTAAATAGCGATCAATACCTTCTTGAATCATGCTAGAAGTCCAGCCTTCTCTTTTCATGATGCTGAAAAAATAAAGTAGGTTTTGTGCTTCGTAATAAACGTCGCCTCTGTAACGTTTAAGTGGATTTCCTTTTTTAAATTGATCAATGAGTTCTCGAACCAATGCAATGGACTCTAATTCTGATATAGGGTCCATACTGTTTTTATCGAAGTGAGATAAATTATCTTGAATGACTTGGTTGCAAAAGGAGTGGTAGGTGTGGATATTGACTTTATAAGCATCCGGACCAATCATTTTTATTAGACGCTTGCGCATGGCAATAGCACCTGAATCTGTGTAGGTCATGCAGAGGATATTTTCTGGACGAGTATCAGTATCCAATAAAATTTTTCCAATTCTGATGGCTAAGATTTGCGTCTTACCTGTTCCAGGTCCTGCTATAACCATAACGGGACCTTCAGTGGTATCTACAGCTTCTTTTTGTGCAGCGTTTAATAATGCGTATTCTTTTTCAAAAATGTTTTCCATGTTAGCGTGGCTTCTTCAATAATAGTGTTACAAGTTAGAACAACTCCCTCTAATTTGTTGTTAACAAGATATATCGTGCAAATTTTATACTTCAAGTTGAAATCTTGCTTCAAACTTCAATTTAATCCCAACTATGGCCGTTTATAAACTGCAAAAGACCCAATTTATTCCTGTTTCTTTAGATGAGGCGTGGGACTTTTTTTCGCATCCTAAAAATTTAGCAGTAATGACTCCTGAATACCTGAATTTAAAGTTTACCAATGAGCTTTATGGTGAGGAAATGTATCAGGGGCAAGTGATGACGTATAATGTAAAACCCATTTTAGGTATCCCGATGTTTTGGATGACTGAAATTACCCATGTAGAGCCCAAGAAATTCTTTGTGGATGAACAACGCTTTGGTCCCTATGCCCTATGGCACCACCAACATCATTTTAAGGTAGTAGAAGGTGGGGTAGAGATGACCGACTTAATACATTATAAAGCCCCCTTAGGGTTTCTTGGGGACATAGCTGTATCCCTTTTTATTAAAAATCAATTGGAAGGAATCTTCGAATTCAGGAAGAAGAAAGTGATTGAGCTATTTGGTTAGCCCGGCATCCGCGATATATACTTCTCAATCTGCTTGATCTGGTCTAGCACTTGAGCGGTAGAGGGTTTCTGTGCTTTAGCTTTTTTGAAAAAGTCTTTTGCTGCCCTAAATTCTCTTTTCTGCATCATGATCTGACACATCTGTAAGTAAGCCATTGCTGCACTTTCTTTATCAGGGATACCAGCGCGAAGTGCCTGTCTGATAAGGCTTTCACCTTCTTTCATGTTGCCCTTCTGCATTGCCATCATTCCCAACTGTAACTTATTTGCACCCTCTGCTTCCTTCATGGGTAAACCAAGATCAAGACTTTTTCTCATGTGTTTTTCAGCAGAATCGAAGTCCTGTTTGGTCATTGCAATATTCCCTTTCAAAGTATAGTAAACAGAACGAATAGGCTTGTATAGTAATCCTGGGTATTGAATTCCATTCAGTACTTTTTCAGCACCTTCAAAATCGCCTTCTTCTAAGTATTCTTGGATTAGACGAAGTGGTCCTATAAAGAAATGCGTAAAAATGGAGATGACGGCAATGATATATAGGGTCACCGAAGGCCAGAATCCCCATAAAATATTTGCTACAACAGCAAGCGCCAAAGTGACTATACCTATAATAAAGCGGTACTTGATGTAAAAGTTATACAATTTCATAGTAGACAAAGATAAGGAAAGCTAAGCCTATCCGATAATTCAATAAATTTATGAGACAAATTATTACCATGAAAAAAGTATATTATGTAGGAGATTGGGCAATTCTAACTGGACCAGTTTTCGCTGAAACCCCTTTCCATCATAGTCCGAAAGGATTAGAAATATTCAATTATGGTGTCTGGTTAAAGGATGCATTGGAAAAAGATCCAACTTATCAAGTGAATTCAGTTTCCGCTTGGGATTTTTATAATAATCTTGGTCCCGGTGATTATGAACGTATTTTGGCTGAATATGATCTTATTATATTTAGCGATGTAGATGCAAAATTGTTTCAATTGTCACCAAAATTTTTTGATCGAAGCAAGTTTGGAAAAGAAGTGCTCACGTTTCCTGATCGTATCAGGTTGTCTGTAGAACATGCGCAAGCAGGTGGCAGATACATGTTTTTAGGTGGGTGGTATTCATTTACCGGTGAGTTGGGTAAAGGTGGTTGGGGCAGAACACGATTAAAAGAGATTTTACCAGTGAAATGCTTGGATTTTGAAGATCTGGTGGAAACTACTGAAGGATTTTCTATGGAAGTAACACCAGAGGGAGCAGCGCTTTGTCCCGATTTAAACCTCAACGGTTGCCCACCAATTTTGGGATACAACCAAACAACCTTATTAGAAGACTCTATTGTAATAGCAAAGTTCAAAGAGACTGGAGACCCTGCCATTGTTCTAAGAAACACTGGCGCTGGTAAGGTGCTTGCCTATACATCAGATCCTAGTCCACATTGGGGCTGCAACTTTGTTTATTGGGAAGGCTATTCAGCTTTTTGGCAATCACTGGCCAAATTGGCTTTATCATGAAGGCATACTTGATATTCTTTTTTACAGTCATCGTATGCTGTGCTGTTGCTCAGCCTCCATCAGTCATGCCTTTACCAGCAAAGTATAAAGAGCATAGCAATGATTTTCGTCTTTCCACTTCCTTCCAAATAGAGATCAAGGGTAATCCTGATGCTAGATTATATAAAGAAGCAACCCGTTTCATGCAGCGTGTTGCAGAAAAAACAGGACTGTTTTTTAAAACCTGGATGGTTAGAGCTGAAAGTAGTATTAGAGAAAGGGGACTAACCATCGTTGTAAAAGAAAAAGGAGAAATCAAGTTAGGTGTTGATGAATCTTACGCTATTCAAGTAGATAAAAATCAAATACTACTGACCGCCAACAATGATATTGGCGCAATTAGAGGATTAGAGACCTTAATGCAATTGATTCAATCTGATGCAAAGGGGTATTTTTTCAAAGGTATATCTATTGAAGATGAACCCAGGTTTCCTTGGAGAGGCCTACTGATTTCTCAGCCCTATCATTTTATGCCAATGGATGTTATCAAACGTACACTTGATGCAATGGCTGCAGTAAAAATGAATGTACTTCATTTTTATATCAGTGATGACCAAGGCTACCGCATTGAATCTAAAGTTTATCCTCGTTTACATGAGTTGGCTTCAGATGGCATGTATTTCACACATGAACAGGTGAGGGAGATGATCGAGTATGCACATCAAAGAGGTATTCGAGTTGTTCCTGAAATAGATGTGCCTGGGCACAGCACTGCAATGATTTTTGCCTATCCACATTTGGCTTCAATACAAAGGCAATATGCATTACAAGATCATTGGGGTGTATTTGATCCTACCTTGGATCCAACAAAATCTACAACTTATACTTTTCTTGATTCTTTGCTAACAGAAGTGGCTTCGCTGTTTCCTGATCAATATTTTCACATTGGAGGAGATGAAAATACAGGGCGTGATTGGAAAAAAAATCCTTCTATCCAATCATTTATGAAAGAAAATGGATTCAAGACAACACTTCAACTCCAAAATTATTTCAATAGAAAAGTACAATCGATACTTCAAAAAAATGGAAAGATTGCCATTGGATGGGATGAAGTATTGATGAAAGAATTAAGTACAGCTGAAGCAAAACAATATTTTGAGGAAGGTAATTACCATATGTTAGTTGAAAAGGATGTACCAAAAGATATTGTCATTCAATCCTGGCGTGGTATGGAAGCTTTGCTGTCTTCTGCTAAAAATGGTTATAAAAGTATATTGTCGAAAGGCTACTACATTGATTTGGTACAGCCTGCATCCTATCATTATTTGACCGACCCCATTCCATTTAGAAATGAAGTGATTGTTCCCGATAGTGAAGCCAATTTTGATCGATTTGAATCAGAGATCATCAAGAAAATTAAGCAAGGGGAGAAGTTGATTACTAGCGAAGAGGAAAAATTGATTTTGGGTGGTGAGGCAACTATGTGGACAGAACATGTGAGTGCTGAAACCTTCGATTCAAGAGTATGGCCAAGAACAGCAGCAATAGCAGAACGACTATGGTCGCATGCTGATGTTAGAGATGTAGAAGATATGTACCGCAGACTTGATGGAATTTCAGTTTACTTGGAATCGCTTGGCTTAACCCATATCAAGAATCGAGACATGATGTTGAGGAGACTGACAGGCAAAGAAGATGTTACTTCGCTTTCTAATTTGGTACAATTGTTAGAACCTGTTCAGGGATATAAACGCAATCGTGCTGATAATTTCACCAGGTTTTCTCCTTATAGTCTGCTAGCCGATATTGCTGTGCCAGATCAGAAAGCTGTTCGTTTAGCAAAGAAGCAACTGACCACTTATGATTCAACCCAAGATGAGACACAATTGGTTGAAATCGAAAATCTATTCAATTCCTGGAAAAAAGATGCAGCACAGGCAACATTAGATATTCAAAATATCCCTGCGCTACAAGAGGTTAAACAACATGCCATTTCTCTAGCAGCAATCGCTGAACTAGGCTTGAATGCAATAAGTAGTAGAAAGGATAAGACCTTGCAACAGAAATTTACTGCTCAACAAATTGAACTTATTTTAAAAAAGGCCAGTGAAGAAGCAGGTTATTGTGAACTCAAAATAGTAGAGCCCTTCCGCTCTTTTCTCATGAGTTTATAGAGATCAAAATAGAAAATATATTATTCCTTTACAACAGATATGATCTTTTCGCCGATCACCAGTTCCTTGTTGGTATTTATTCCTTTAGCAATAATCTTGAAACTTCCTTCAACATCTGAGGTAAAATATTTTAATCCAGATTTGATTTGATCTGGATTAATGTTTGTATCTCTCCAAAGTAAATTTCTCATGTCTGGGAGTCGGTCCACTTTCTTTGAATGATCAAGATTTTGGTAGGAAGATGTTTCTTGCAAACCGTTTAAGATGAAGTTTCCTTCATTGGTGACTTGTTGGAGATTGGCCTGATCACCACGGTAAGTTTTAAAATGAACTATACCATTGAAATCAGCGTTCCCTTGCATATATTTTCTGGCAACAATCTCAATCGATTTAGTAAGAAGCGGATCTGCTTCAATGAGGGCCTTGGTATTGGTAACTGGAACGCCATCTAATAGTACAAGTGCTTCTTGTTCAAAGAATGTTTTATATGGTGTGTTTAGTACTTGTAAAATCATTTCGTCTTTATTTTTCTTAACCCTGAGCTGCGGAATGATTTCACTTATTACTTCTTCCATATTGGGAAACCTAACATAGTCGTCTAGTTGGAAAATAACATCTGGTTTACCATAAAAATCAGTGGTATCTCTCTCAATAGTTTCTACTGATTTTGTATTAAGACCATAGAAACGATTGGTTACTCTACTGTTGAAAATTCTATTGTCAATCAATGGACGCATAGATTCATTAAGTGCTAGACAAGGAAATTGGATCAGTTGATTGTCGCTTACAGTTTTACCAACTATAAAACTTGCTTTTTCTTTTTTACTGCCAAGTATTGAGACAATTAACATTCTTGGATCATACGTAAGTGGCAGAATGAACTTTGCAATACCAAATTCATTTGTGATGCTGGTGCCAATGACTGATTTCGATCCTTTTAATCCTGCTATAAGTTTAGTATTTCTTAACGGGCCATTAGCTGTTGTTGCAGTAACAGATATGAGCTGACCTTCATTTTCAAGCTCTCCGTTGCTGTTGTGGTTAAATGAAAGTGGAAACAAATTTGAAATTGAATCCATTTTTGCAGACAATGCATCATACATGACTGCTGAAACACTTATTTGATCTAATGCAGCACTCATTTCAAGTTCTAATCTTACAAGAGACCTTGGATTGAATATTTCTTTGGTTGTTTTAATGGTGATTTGGTTGTTGTTGCTAGTTAATGACGATAAAGGTGCTGAAGGGCAGCTTGCATTTGGAGCCAATCTTGGATTGATTACCATGATTGGTTGAAGTTTAGATGTTGTATTTAGTCCCTTTGCAAAACAATCAATGAAATAGTAATCACTTATTATATTTTCTGGTATACTGATATAACCTGAAAATCCTTTAAGTTGAGGAATGATATCTACTTCTGACTTGGTTTGTCCGTTTCTATCAACCAACCGTATGGTAATCGATTTTACATTAATTAAATCTTGATTTACATAGCCATCTATCCAAATTTCTTCACCTGTGATACAAACTTGCTGATCAGCCCATGCTTGGAAAACAGTTGTATTGTTTTGTTGTGCTATACTTGAAGTAAAGACAACCATTAAAATCAGTCCGAGTAAATATTTGTATTTCATATTCATATACTACCAAAAACTAGGTTCAATATTTTTCCCTCCACTTAATCTACAATCCACACATCCGCTTGGTGCAACACCAAACCCACCACCAGCCGTAACTAAATATGCTGGAAGAAATCCTTTATTCTGACTTAGAAATCTCTCTGCTTGAAATCTTGGGAACTCAAAAGCAGCACAACTTGCATTTTCATTTCTGGAAGGCCATAAGTTTAAATCAGAGTTCAAAATGAATATTCTTTTTTCACTGATCTTTCCTACTGAAATAAAGCCAACTGCAAATCTAGTTGGATCGTTTGTGCATTTTATGTTGGTTGGCATCTTTGATGGCTGAGGGTCGAATAAGGATCCAGTCAATTCCGTATTTTTTCTCAGTATATCCCAAAAATCATATGCTTCCTTAGTTAATGCAATCTGTTGTACAATGATACTATACCTAGTATACAATTTTTCTGATTGGTTAGGAATGAAAGCAATAGGCTGATAGCTGATTACGTCTTGTCCTAATTCATTGGTATTATTGACGATAACATTTTTCTCTCCTTCAGATTTCCAACATCTGTAAATTTGATCGCCAACAGGTCTTGTTACAATGTCGCCATTGATAAAATCATGATAAGTTTCATACCTCGATCTATTTTCCCAAGTCTCTGTATAGGTCCATCTGTAATTCTTTGAATTTGAAGCTGTGTTACTCGAATGAACAAATATCCTAGCACCTGTTTCTTCTTGTCTGAATGTTACGCTATCAATAGCCGGACTTGTCAATGAATTTTGGAAAGTTGACTCATAGGTTTTGCCATCCCTGGTTTGGATCCTAAGTGCTAATGGAATATTTGTAGGTAGTAGTGGGCTACCACTATACTCTCCATTTTTTTGATCGGTAAGCGGCCATTTTGTTCCATTCTCTGCAATAATCTCTACCTGTGCATTTAATTCTGGAATTTCATCAACTTCAAATAAAGGTTTTAGTCGACTAAGCTTAAATACATTTTCTGAACTGGTCCCAGTCTTGATATCACCTTCTACAACCAATATGGAGTTATCTGGTGTAGTATCTGGTAGCTCAAGTGCTTTAGTGCAACCTGAGGCAATTAGTATGATGAATAAAAATTTTGATATCGTTTTCATCTGATCTTCAAATTAAATGTTACGAAAGGTATCGGTGTGGCAAACACTGATAACTGATAACCTTTTACTTGTCTGCCATCTGTTACAAAGTATACAGAGTAAGGATTGTCTCTACCTGTGATGTTGTAAATACCGAAAGTCCATGAACCATGCAATAGCTGTGTAAGGCGATGGTTGTTTTCAATAATCATAGAAATATCAGTCCTGAAAAAATCAGGTATTCTGAATGCGTTCCTTTCTGAATAATAAACACGTTGAGCACCGCCCATATTGAATACACCAAGTGGATAAGTTACAGGTCTACCTGTGCTATAGGAAGAAGTTAGTGATATACTCACACGCTGATTGAATTTGTAGTTTGCTACTAAACTAGCGATGTGTGGTTTGTCAAAATTGGATGGATAAAATTTACCATTGTTGACTGTTTCTCCTGCAATTGGATCATCCACTTGTAAAAGTGATCTTAAGTAAGTGTAGCTGATCCAACCATTGAGTTTACCCATTGGTTTTTTATACAAGATTTCAAGTCCGTATGCTTTACCTCTAGTACGAATAACATCTCTTTCGAGAGTTTCATTGAGTATGAGATTAGCACCACTTTTGTAATCGAGGTAATTGCTATTTGTTTTATAATAAGCTTCAATAGAAAACTCATCACCTTTATCGCCCGGTTGTGTATAGAGACCAAGAGAAATTTGTTGTCCGATTTGTGGTTTGATAAACTGATCACTCAATTTCCATGTATCAGTTGGTGCGATAGCAGTGGTGTTGGTGATCATGTGAATATATTGCCTAAGCGTATTGTAGCTGAACTTAATCGAGGTTCTTGGAGTGAGCAAGTAACGGGCAGATATTCTGAATTCGGGACCATGATAGGTCTGTATGTTTTCACCTGCAGCATACAACATAGAGTCGATTACATTCTCTGCATTTCTTGGTTTATCATCTGCATATATATAAGATTTTCTTGGTCCGCTTGTTCTATAATAACTATAGCGAATACCACCCTGAAGTGAAAGTTTATTGTTTACCCGGTATTGATCACCTAAGTATAATGTTGCTTCTGACGCTTTTTCAATTTGTAATTTTTTGGTAATAATAAAGGATGAATCAGTTCTTGGAATTTTTGATCCTGGGTTCAGATCGTATAAAATATACTGAACACCAAAGTTGACTTCATTCTTGTTACTCGTCGCATATTTGAAATCACTTTTAGCACTCCATTGTTTGATGCCGAAACCAAGGTCAAATTCATCTTTGGGATTATTTCTTCCTTTTACAGAGTAATCATATTGGTCCATACCCACAGAAAACACGTTGTAGAATTTGTTATTGAAATTATGTCTCCATTTGAACCTTACATTTTGGTTAGCATAAGAATAGGTGGAGTCTGGATTCAAACGAAACATATCATTGCTGATGTAACCGGACAAATAGATGTGATCTTTTTCGCTGAATTCATGTGAGAGGTGAACCATCAAATCGCTGAACCCAACTTTGCTGTCTTTGAAAGTAGCGTCTGGCAAATATTGTAAAAACCAATTAGAGTAAGTTGTTCTTCCGCCAACCAAGAAAGTTGTTTTTTTAGATTTACCAATAGGGCCTTCTGCAGTGAACTTACTGGTAAGCGGACCAATACCAGCAGTCGCCGTGACTTTTTTCGAATTTCCATCTTTGGTACTGATGTCCATGATGGATGAAATTCTACCGCCTAGTCGCTCTGGTATCGCACTCTTGTACAATTCCAATCCCCTAACTACTTCTGGATCAACGGCAGAGAAAAAGCCGAATAGATGTGTAGGGTTATAGATGGTCATATCGTTTAGCAAAATCAAATTCTGATCTGCGCCACCACCTCTAACATTATATCCTGCTGTTCCTTCACCCACGGTGGTAACACCAGGTAAAGTTTGTAAAGACCTGAGAATATCTGTTTCCCCAAGCACTGCAGGTATATTTTTAATCGCGCGAATGCTCAAGCGTTCAACACCCATTTGCATTCCTCTTACATTGGATTGCTTTTGTGCTACGACGACTGCCGCTTTGAGGCTTTGTACTTGCTCTTGCATTTCAATGTTGAGACTGCCATTGCCTTGAACATTCAGTTGGCGAACTATTTCTTTCATGCCGATGCTACTGATGCGAATTGCTTGTCGGCCTTTAGGAACGGTTATGGAGAAAAAACCAAAAGGGTCGGTTGATACACCCATTTTACTTCCTTCCAAAGTGATAGATGTAGCATTAATGGGTTCACCATTCCTAGCATCTCTAACATAACCAGAGATCACAGCCGTAGTTCCTGTGCCACTTTTGTTACCTATTATATAGACTTTGTTCTCAACCCTCGCTACAGTGGCTTCTTCTAGAATGATGGGAAGGACAGTATCCTTTTTAGTTTCATTGGTTGCAGAAAAATAGTCTTTTGGAAGCGGACTGAATAAAGTGCTCCCCCTTGATACAAATACGCGATTATAATAATCTCGGTAGTATGAAAGTCCAGTTCCTTCTAAGGTAGCTTTCAAGATATCTTCTAATTTTCCTGAAACAGCTGGAATGCTGAGCCCATTTGTTTGTGACTTGTCGTAGTAAAAAACGACAGAAAATTGTTTTTCTAACAGGTTTACCAGACTATCAAAGGGAGCTTTTTGTTGTGCCTGCAGACCTTGCGAAAGCAGGATCAGCGACAGCAGAGGGATTATTTTTTTCACCAGCCTTTTTGTTCAATTTCGTTAATGATGGCTTTTGAGGCCTTTATGGGATCCTTTTTAAAGG
This sequence comes from Bacteroidota bacterium, assembly GCA_041162625.1. Classification (GTDB taxonomy): domain Bacteria; phylum Bacteroidota; class Bacteroidia; order Chitinophagales; family Chitinophagaceae; genus Pollutibacter. Next base: position 11,806 of record JBEASE010000040.1, read on the forward strand.
AGATTTTTTGATCACGATAGAATTTTTTCAATTCTTTTTGGTGTTTAGGGTCGATGCTGAAGAGGTCGCTTGTCGTTTCTAGGGTTATAATTTCGCCTTTATCTAGGACGAAAAGCGTTTTTCTTAAAATGTATTTCTGTAATTGAGGGTCATCAGAGTCGGTTACCTTTCTCCATTGCATGAGCAATGAGCGTTGTCCTTTAAAGAATTGTTCATAATACTCTCCGGCACCTGTAGTGAGCTTGAGTTTGACAAAATGATGCCCGTCCACCTTGAATTCATCTAATTTTTCCCTGGTTAGGCGCATTTTGAGCAATCCCTGAACATCCCTTGTAATGACTACATCATCCTGAATATCATAGAGTAAATCAAGGTTTGGGTACCAATTCCCGAAATAAAGAATGGCCCCATTGGTTTTTTCTGTAGGGAAAAAGGGAGTTCCCTTGGTCTGGTCGAATTGCTTAATGTATTCTGTGCCATTGTACAGAAGGCTGTTATTGCCCAGGGTGTCAATTTTCTCCTCCGAAAACGACAAAAAAGGGAGTAAAAAGGCCAGAAAAAAGAACACACGTTTAAACATGGCTTGAAGATAGGTAAGTTACTTGGTTTACTGTTGTACTTATTCTGCCTAATTTTCACAGTACTATGATTAGACGGAACTTATGAATTAAACCTTCACTTAAGTAGGTTTTAAAATAAAGTTTTATAAAAACTTGTATTTGTACAATTAAATGTTAATTTAGTGGCGATTAATACTCTTTTTTTAACAGACTGACACTTATGAAACAGATTAAACTCTTAATGCTATTAGTGTGTGCAGCATTTTTTGGATCCGTATACGGACAAGCTGTACCACCACCAGAAGCTACAATTCAATATGTGGCGACTTACACTTGGACTGGAGGTGCAAACAACACCCAGTGGTCAAACGCTTTAAACTGGTCACGTGTTGATAACGCTCCGGTTGGCACTGTTGTTCCTGGTTTTCCGAATGTTACAAACACTGGCGGTTTAACTCACATTCACAATGTAGTTATACCATCTGGCCTTACCATCTATCCAAGCATGCAGGCTGGTGCATTAACTATCACCGTATCTAATTTGGAAATTGCCTCGGGGGCATCTGTCACCTTAGGTGGTAGAACGCTTGTTGTCAATGGGTTCATTAGTGGTACAGGTGAGTTGGTTGGTGGTCAAGTTGGAGCAAACGTTCCCAATCTTAGCTTCAACTCTCATGATAATTTAGGGATATACACAGACATGACTGCCCATAATGCTACATTCAATGGGTTATTCTACTCTGAGAATTTTAATTTATATAATGGTGATTTAAATGCAGGTAACAATGGACCTTCTCCTTTGGTACCATTGGATTTTCCTGATCAAAATTTATTTTCTTTTGCTGCATTGGCAAATCCTGGAGGCTTGTATGTATTTAACAGATCATCATTGAATATCCCTAATGATCTGCATACAATCCAACTTTCTACTAAAGTAGAATTAGATGACTTAGAAATTAGTTTTAATGGTGCACCTGTTTATACTTTTAGTGGTTATTTTTCAATAACAGATTTCGACTATTCTCCAATGACTTTGGGTAAAATAGTTGAATTTAATGTAGGGCAACTTACTCCTACTGTTACTAATGAAGCAAGCATTGTTGTTACATTAACCAATGGTGCTATTTTTAATTATGAGGCAAGTGCTTCTGGTGAGTATGTGGGATTTACTAGCAGTGTTCCTATAGCATCAATTACAGTGGGCTCAGCAGTTTTCATCAGTAATGTTCAGAATGTAGGTTTCGCAACTGTAGATGATTTGAAATTTGGAACGAGAGTTGCAACTGGTACTGCTTTCTTTAGACAAGCAACTGCTGCTTCAAAGCAGATTGGTAATCTAACGATTAATGATGCAGATGCTGCAGCTTTACTAGGCGGCATAACCTTAGGCTCTCCATTAGAGGTTACAAATACCCTATATCCAGTTTCAGGTATTTTGAACTCAACACCAACTGCAACTCCAAATGCTTCTAACTTAATCTTGAATTCAAATGATATTTCTACTGCGACTGTAGCTGCACATACAGCTGCTGCTACCATTACTGGTAATGTTACAGTTGAGCGCTATTTTGCTTCAGTTGATCCATTTGATGCATCTGCTAGAAATAAACAATGGAGATTTATTGGTTTCCCTTACAGCAATCCAACTTTAATCAGCGGTATCACTGGCATTAACTATTCTGTTGTTACACCAACAATGATGAGGTGGAGAGATATTTTTGCCAATGGTTCTCTTGGAACTGGCGGTACAAGAAATGCTGGGTACGCACTTTATACTGGCACAGGACAAGCAATCTTTACTGGTGATGGTTTAGTAGCTTGGATTTATGACATATCAGGTGCTTCACCAACTTCTGGAACTCTAGGTGGTGCTCAAACAATGGTTACTTCTGGTCAATTAAATGAGTCTGGCGCAGCAGTTACAAAAGCACTAGGTTATGACGACTTAGCTCCAGTTCTTGCAGATGCCGGTTGGAATTTAATTTCTAATCCTTTTGCAGCTACAATAGATTGGAACGATGTTGCTATTGTAAAGACCGGTATCACAGGTACTATTTATAGATGGGATCCACAGGCTGCAAACTGGACAACTTTCAATGGAACAGCTGGAACAGGTCTTGGTGATCAATATATTGAATCTGGTGCATCTTTCTTCGTAAAAGCAAATGCGGTTGGTGCTAATATCTCTTTTGGTCAAGATGCAAAAGTTCTTGCAACTAATTCATCTTTATACCAATTCGGTAAGAATGGTTCTAAATTAGAATTAGCTCAGCAAAAAGTTGGTACTAACCAAAAACCTGCTGTTACTGGTTTAAGATTCAAAGCTAGCGGTCCTGGTAACCCAATTCCTGCTGAAGCTTTCTTAGGTCTTTCTGTAAATGATGCAACTGCAGCATTTGATGATAAATATGATGCATTCAACAAGGGTCGTGCTTCTGGTGCTAACGTAGCAATCCAGGGTCAAGACAAGAACAACTTCGCAATGCAATTTGATAAGCCAATCGTTGAGAATGGTAAAGAAAAGCGCTACTATCCTTTGACTGTAACAGTTCCAGAAGCAGGTAAAACCAAATTGGAAATGAATGTAGAAGGAACTTGGAACAGCTTGAACAAGGTTTACTTGATA
>JBEASE010000102.1:0-4882 GCA_041162625.1 Bacteroidota bacterium
TATGAGTATTGAAAAGTTGATTGCACCCCTTCCTATTTCAATTGTTTTTGCCTCAGGCTTCATAGCCTCTTCATCTTTGATGTGCAAATCAAATAATCTGTCATCATAAAGCTTAATAGCTTCTTCTGGAAGGACACCGGCTCTAAAGGTATGTCCAATATCTATACATAAGCCCATTCTTGCATCCATGTTTTTAATTCTATCATATATTGATTTAGGTGTTGGATAGAGTTTATCTTCCGGACCATGATTGTGAATTGCCATTTTAATATTAGTGAGCTTTACTTTTTCTTCAACATAAGGAAGAAGTATTTCATCTGGCAATCATAGATACCCCAAAGGCTTGGGCATAAGCAAATGCACGATCTACTTCCTGCTTTGATTTCATATAAATAACACCTACTGTATATGGCGTTATACCATGATCGGCAAATTTCTTTTTAATAACATCCATTTGTGCAGATGAGCTATCTAAGGGTAAATGAAAATCTTTTACAGAAAGATACTTCACCTGAAGCCGCTTCATCATATCTAAAGATTGATCCAGGTTAAACTTGACAAAGCTATAGCCAGCAAAACCAATTGGAAATTGCATAGCACTATTGCTAAATGTATTTTCTTTAGAAAGCGAAGAAGCTTGTAAAGCAAATGGAGTAACAATGGATGTTGCAGTCGCTACTGATAATCGCTGTAAAAATAAACGTCTATTGGCCATATTGAAAAGTATTGAGAATAATCAATTAGCAAGTCGCCTCAATTTATTGAAATTTGCCAATTTTCTAGCACATAAATGCTTTAACTTCAAAGAAGATTGTAAACTGTCTTTTCTGAATTGACTTACATATGTCGTTTCTAATTATTCTTTTGTGCATTGCTTTACTGATTTTTCTTATTTCAGTCCTGAAAACAAATACTTTTCTTGCCTTCATTGTTGTATCGATTATTGCAGCAATTTTTTTAGGTGTACCAGTAATTAAAATTCCGTCAATTCTGCAAAAAGGTATTGGTGATATACTAGGATCTTTGATGATGGTTTTACTATTTGGCGCAATGATTGGAAAATTAGTAGCAGTATCTGGTGCTGCTCAAAAGATTAGTTCAGTCATTGTTAGAATATTTGGAGAAAAGAACATTACATGGGCAATGATGCTGACAGGTTTTATAGTTGGAATACCCCTTTTTTATAACGTCGGCTTTGTATTACTCGTGCCCTTAATTTTTTCAATCGTATACCAACTGAAACTTCCAGCTGTTTATGTAGGTATACCTATGCTTGCAGCACTCTCTGTAACACATGGTCTTCTTCCGCCACACCCATCACCAGCTGCATTGATCAACCAGCTTCAAGCAGATATGGGACAAACATTGATTTATGGATGCATGATTGCTGTCCCAACTATTATTATAGCTGGACCAATTTTTGCATCTACACTTAAAAAAATCAATACGCCTCCACTTCAAACTTTTTCTACTCAATTGATTGAACCCCAAAAATTACCTGGATTTTTAAATAGCATCGTAGCATGTTTATTACCAGTATTCATACTTGTAACCACTAGCCTCTTAGAATTAAATGGGATAACAATTCATTCTGCACTTAAGTTTATTTCAGATCCCGGAATCATTATGCTTGTATCACTTCTCTATGCAACATTAACTCTAGGTATAGTCAGGGGAATGGAAATTGGCTATATCATGCAGGAATATGCAGAAGCCATAAAAGATATACTACTTATTATCATGGTAATCGCAGGTGCAGGTGCATTAAAGCAAGTATTTGTTGATAGCGGAATTAGCAATGAATTAGCAAATGCTATGAACAAGTGGAATCTACCGCCATTGTTTTTAGGATGGCTAATAGCAGCTGTAATTCGGGTAACCATGGGATCTGCTACGGTAGCAGGTTTAACAACTGCAGGCATTATAGCACCATTGGTAATGAGCACAAGTACAGATCCAAATCTCATGGTACTAGCTGTTGGATCAGGAAGTTTGATGTTTTCTCATGTAAATGACTCAGGTTTTTGGATGTTCAAAGAATACTTTAACCTGAGTATGAGAGACACATTTAGATCTTGGAGTCTAATGGAGACAATAGTATCTGTAATGGGACTTATTGGTGTCCTATTAATTGATCAATTCAAGTAGATCAAACAATTGATAGTTCTGTAATCTTAAAAAAGAAAAGGGCTGTGTGCTTTATACCAGTAGGTTTAACCCCAATCTACTAAAACTTCACACACAACCCTTTATAATTAAGGCTTTACTGAGGGTTTGGATACAGTAACTTCTTCTATAAGTCTACGTTCAGTTGTAACCTGAAACCTTTTTTCGTTCTTATTTTTGAAACTTGTAATTGTGAGAGTAATGTTTCCAGCTTCAACTGGAATACTGAAAATTCTATTGAATTTTTTTTCAGAATAAACTTCTTCAAAAAATACTTTTCCATTTGCATCAGCAATGATGACAAGAAACTTTTCTGCCAATTCATTTTCGTAATTCAAAAGGAAATTCATGTGCCCATCTACAGTACCAGCATAAGTCAAGGATGACTGAACTGGATTTGTTGACTTCTGAGCATTTGCAGTAGAAACAGTAAACATCAAAACTGCAATAATCATTACAAGGTTCTTCAAAGAAAATGCACGGTTTGCTTTCATAATTCTAGTTTTTGTTAAATCGTTCATCACATGGAAGCGTGGCGTGCAAGCAAATCGAGGGGCAAGACAATTATGGCGTAGACACTTTTAATACCACAACATGATCATATGTAACCCAAGAAATTTATTAAATCATGTTAAGGAATTGTAAACATATTATTTAGAAAAAATTTGTACATATTTTTTGAAAAATAAAAAAAGTCGCTTATGAAAAGCGACTTACATATTTGCAGATGAATATTGAAATATTATTTTAAAATAGATAATGCAGCATCTACATAGGTATAATTTTCTGGTTGAAAGTGGTGTATATGCTTTGTTACTTTAGATTCACCCAACCTAACAACTACTGCATTTTTTTCAGGAATGATATAAACATATTGTCCAAATAAGCCATTCTGCGCTATAGCAGTCACTCCACTATGCTTCAAAATCCAATATTGATACCCATAAAAATCAACAGGTGCGTTGTTCTCCTCTCTATCTTTCAAAAAGTTAGCTGGAGTAGTTGCTTGAGTAACATACTTTTCAGAAACAATCTGCTTGCCCTTCCAATTTCCTTTATTCAATACCAACTGTCCGAACCTTGCATAGTCTCTTGCAACAGCATTAAAACAACAAAAAGCCTTCTCTCTTTTTTCTTCACCATCCAACAACCAAAATGCATCATACTCAGCACCCATAGTTTTATAAAACCTTTCACTTACCAAAGAAGATATATTTTGTCCGAATGCTTTTTCTACAACTAAACCAAGCACCTGTGTATCACCACTTCTGTATTGCCAAAACTGACCTGGTTCTTCTTTTCTTTCCATCATTTCAACCATGTGCACCAAATCATCTCCATAATAACCATAGGCATTCATGCTGAAATAAGACTTATCACTTTCCATATAATTAGTACCCGAACTCATGGTAAGCAAATGCTTTATAGTCACTTTTTCCAAGCCATTGGTCTTGAAATGGTCTACATAGTTGCCGACTGGTTCATCTAACGATTTGATTTTACCTTCATCTAAGGCAATTCCAATCAAAAGAGAAACAATACTTTTAGCCGCAGAGAAAGAGCCGCTCAATCTAGCACTGTCGTATCCATCCCAATATTTTTCAAATAGTAATTTGCCATTTTGTATCACTAAAAATGCATGAGTGTCATTGGAATCAATGATTGACATGAATTCGGCAGGAATTACTGCACTATTGTATGCACTATCATATTCCCAACTTTGTGGCGCATTTGCTTTTTCTATTTTTCTTAAAGGATGTGTATTGTAATCATGAATGGTATGTTCCCCCCAAAAAATAAAATTTTTAAGGTGTGCTAAATGATTCGTGAAAGCTAATACAACTACTACGGCTACTATAGCCAATAGCGCAAGTGAGATTTTTTTTATCATGAGTTTAATTTATCCAAATGGTTGTTCAATCGATATACTTTGCTTGGTAAAGAAGCGCGGACCTTGTTCAGTCATATACAAACAATCTTCTAATCTAATGCCAAATTCACCAGGAATAGAAATTGTTGGTTCATCACTGAAACACATCCCAGGAGCTAACTTGGTCATGTTACCTTTCACAAAGTTAGTCCATTCATGCCCTTCCATCCCAATTCCATGTCCAGTTCTATGTGGCAAACCAGGTAATCCATAATTTTTAGCAAACCCTGCTTCTTCAATTACCTTTCTTGCTGCAGCATCAACCGACTCACAGGTGGCACCAATTTGAGCAGCAGCAAAAGCTGCATCTTGAGCTCTTTTTTCTAAATTCCATACATCAATCATTTTTTGTGTAGGCTTTCCAACAACTATTGTGCGGGTTATGTCTGATGCATAACCTTCGCAACTTGTTCCTCCATCCACCATAACGATGTCTCCTTCACGAATAGTCTGCGGTGTAATACTTCCATGTGGTAAAGCAGAATACTTTCCTACTTGGACAGACGCACCTCCAGTGTATCCGAGTTTTCTAAAGGCAGCACTGAGGTTGGCACTAAATGCTGATTGCGACATACCAGGGACAATAGTTGCAAATGCAGCTTTATAGGCTTCAATGGTAACATCATTTGCTTTCTGCATCAAAGCAATTTCAGCAGCAGTTTTATACATTCGGCATCCTGCAGTAATTGGTGTAGCATCAACAACCTCAAAACCTGAAGCAGCTTTTCTCACACCATCTGCAATGAAAAAACGAACACGTTCTTCCATCCCAATTCTTCTGTGTTT
>JBEASE010000041.1:0-14860 GCA_041162625.1 Bacteroidota bacterium
CTGCAAGAAAAAGGAGGATCAATATTTGATGCCACACAGATTGCTTAACTTTACAACTTAACCCTTTATAATGACCATACATAAAGAAGGATACAAGACCATTTCTATTATAGGTGCAGGTGTTTTTATATTGATAATGCTATCTCTTCAATATATCAACCCCTCTTTACCCTTTGTGCACTCCATTATTTCAATCATTCTTGTAGCCTTCTGGCTTTTCATTGTTTCTTTCTTTAGAATTCCTTCTAGAAATTTCACATATGATGAAAATGCTATTATTTCTCCTGCTGATGGCAAGGTGGTAGTGATTGAAGAGACATTTGACACAGAATATTTCAATGAAAAAAGACTGCAAATATCTGTCTTCATGAGTCCTGCTAATGTACATGTCAACCGTTACCCATTTTCCGGAAAAGTCTTGTACAGCAAATACCACAAAGGAAAATATTTGGTGGCCTGGGACCCAAAATCATCAACAGAAAATGAAAGACACAGCATTGTACTTCAAAACAATAAAGCAACTGTTCTTGTAAAACAAATTGCAGGAGCATTAGCCAAAAGGATTGTGAATTATGCAAAGGTTGATGAACAGGCAGAACAAAATACAGAACTTGGCTTTATCAAATTTGGCAGCAGGGTCGACTTATTGCTTCCACTTGATACAAAAGTGAATGTAAAAATTGGCGATCAAGTCAAAAACGGTGTTTCTGTTTTGGCAAGCTTTGTTTAACTACAATATATCTTTTAGCACAGCTAGGTTTTCTATTACAAAAGTGGGTACCACCTTATCGTCATGTGGTTTTGCAGGATTAAAATAGATGGTATCCATGCCCATATTGATAGCCCCGAGAATATCTACTTCTAAAGTATCTCCAATCATCACACATTGTTCAGCTTTAGATTTGGTAAGGTCCAATGCATACTCAAAAATAGCTGCATGTGGTTTCATAATTCCAGCTTGTTCAGAAGTGATGACATGTGTGAAATAATGGTCAATACCGCAGTTTTTGATTTTCTGGTGTTGGGTTTTTTCAAATCCATTGGTGATCAAATGCATCGGATAGCCTTTTTCTTGTAGGTAGGTGAGCACTTCCTTGCAATGAGGAAAAAGGTTTGTTTTAGTGGGCAAAATTTCCAGATAGCGCTCACTCATTTCCTTGGCCAGGGTTTCATCAGTAATTTTATAATCGACTAGTGTCCGCCACATCCTTTTCCATCTCAATTCCTCTCTATTGATATATCCTTTTCTGAATCGATCCCAATAAATCTCATTATGATGATGATAGGTAGTATGAAAATGATGAAAATCAGCTGTCGCTCGCTCATTCAGCTTCAACTCATGAAATAAATCTAATAGTGTAGCCTCAGAATTGCTGTCAAAATCCCAAATAGTATGGTCCAAATCAAAAAAAAGGTGATCGTATTTATGTTGTTTCATGCTTTGCAAAGCTAAGCAAGGAAGAGTTCTTAACTTCGAAAAAAATTGGATCATGAAAGTAGTCATTACAGGAGCTTCACAAGGATTGGGAAAATGTATGGCAGAGCATTTTGCAAAAGACGGACATGATCTGTTTCTCTGTTCGAGAAACATGGATAAACTACAAGCTTGGCAAGCTAAATTGATGGCTGAACATAAGGTTCAGATCACGAGTTTTAATTTTGATTTATCTATAGAAGAAGAAGTAAAAAAATTTGCAACACAAGTATTGGCTGCAACAGATCATGTTGATATCCTTATCAACAATGCAGGCACCTATGAGCCAGGAAGCACCTACAATGAGCCGGAGGGGCAATTGGCCAAAGTGATGGACCTCAATCTTTTTTCAGCCTATCATTTAACGCGTGCTTTGTTGCCAAGAATGATAGAAAGAAAGAAGGGACATATTTTCAACATGTGTTCTATTGCGGCGCTCAAGGCATATGACAACGGCGGAGCTTATAGCATAAGCAAGTGGGCACTGACGGGCTATACCAAAAATTTAAGAGAAGAGATGAAACCACACAATATTAAAGTAAGCATGATTCATCCAGGCGCTACCTATACCCCATCATGGGAACAATCGGGTTTGCCACCTACTAGATTCATGAAACCTGAGGATGTAGCACAAATGGTATTGAGCTCTTGTAAGCTTTCAGATCAAGCTTGTGTAGAAGAAATCATCATGAGGCCACAACTGGGAGATATCTAGTGCTATTCTTCGCTGAACTTATAACCTACCCCTCTTACTGAATGAAAATGCTTTGGCTCACGAGGGTCTGGTTCGAAATATTTTCTGAAACTCAGGATAAAATTATCAATTGTCCTTGTAGTTGGAAAAACCTGGTATCCCCAAACTGCTTGTAGAATTTTCTCTCTTGAAACAACTTCATTCTTGTATTCAATCAAGAGTTTAAGCAACATTACTTCTTTCTTACTTAAGCTTATTTGCTCGCCCTTAGCATTAGAAGCCGTTTGAGCTCTGAAATCAATCGTATTTCCTCCAAAACCATACTGATCTCCTATGCTTGAATTAACCTGTAGTTTGCGGTTTTTATCAATCAACTTCTCTATCCTGAGTAATAATTCTTCCAAATTAAATGGTTTGGTCAAATAATCATCTGCGCCTCTCTTCAAGCCAGTTACCCTATCGGCACTAGCAGATCTTGCACTGAGCATTAAAATGGGTGTATCAATATTTTTTAACCGGATGCTTTCACAAACATCAAAACCATCAATTTCAGGAAGCATGACATCCAGAATAATCAGGTCGAAATATCCCTCATCTACTTTTTTTAGGGCAACAACACCGTTTTCGGCACAAGTAATATCGTACCCTTCTAACTCCAGATTCAGTTTAAGTGCCTCTTGTAAGTTTTCTTCGTCTTCAACAATTAAGACCGCAGCTTTGGTTGCTCCCATCAAGAATCTAATTTTGGTAATACAATCTTAAAAATACAGCCATTCGGATGATTATCTGTCACAGAAAGTTCACCTTTATGATCTTCAATGATTTTCGAACTGAGATATAACCCCAAACCTGTCCCTTTTGTTTTTCGAATTTGCTCATCTTCCAGTCGATAGAACTTCTCAAATACCTTTGATTTATCCTTGTCCGCTATTCCATTTCCCAAGTCAGCCACTGTAATCATAACCTGATGGTCTTTTTCAGTTAAAGCGACTGAAATTGGCATATCTGATGGCGTATACTTGATTGCATTTTCAATTAAATTATTCAAGACAAGTCTGATCAAAAACTCCTCTCCAAAAGCATGTACTTCATCGGGTACTTCAAGTTCAAACTTTCTGTTTGGATATCTTTTGGCAAATGAACCAACCGCAAGATGTGTCATGCTGGAACAATTGAATTCCTGTTTGTTGGATTGATAACCGCCAGATTCCATTTGAGAACTGAGCAAGATATTGTTACAGAGCATATCCAATCGCTCGGTTTCATTAATAGCATCCCCCAACAACTTCTGTTGTTTTTCTTCACTCAGTTGATGCCTTTTCATGGTTTCGAGACTGAGCTTGGTAACTGCTATGGGTGTTTTTAATTCGTGGGTGACGGCCAACATGAAGTTTTTTTGCTGAAGGTGATAACGAATTTGCCTTCTTACTGCGCCATACACAAAAATTGCGCCTAGAACCGTAAAAATGAGAAAGGTCATGCCTTCTCCAATAAATTGTTTGGCATTTCTATCATGAGCATCTCTAACCTCTGCTATTTTTACATCTCCTCCATATCCTTTCTGAATTTGCTCCTGCTGATAGGCCAGCATTTGATCGTTTTGTTGATCTAGTTCATAATACCACCACCCCAAGGCTGCAATCAAATACAACAATAATAACCAGTATACATAAATGATCATTTTTAACGGTATACGGTCGAATAGACTCTTCATCTTAATTGACTTTTTCAATTCGAAGTCCCACATTAAAGACATGTTCAAGTGGCTCAACACGCATTTCGTGTCTAATATTAACTTTATAAAGTCCTGTTCTGCTAAACTTTACCGGCTCTCTATACAACAATACACGATGTTCAAAAATATCATCCATGCCGGAGCCCAACCATTTGTTTTGATCAGCTAAAGGGATATCAAATCGATCTTTGCGCATGATGCTGTCGCCTGGTAGCTGACTTTCAAGACTGATCCACACATTATTGTATTCATATGCATCAGCATGCCTGATCAAAAAATACAACTGGTACCTTGAAGCAGTATCTTTTACTTCAAATTCAAAAGAGGGTTGTTCTTCAGCCGACCATGCATTGCCTTTAATAAAATAGACTTTCTCATAAAGCCCTGTTTCTTTACAACCGGCCAATAAAAGAATTACAAATATGATCTGAATTGATCTGAAGCGCATGAAGCAAAGTTATGCATCATTTGGTTATGGAAGGAAAAGAGCTTGATTAAAGAATATTCAAGACCTGCTCTTTTGCTTTTTCCAGTTCGTCCTTCATTTCAACAACTGCTTTTTGAATGGTAGCATCATATGCTTTTGAACCGGTGGTATTGATTTCTCTTCCTATTTCTTGAAGGAGGAATGATAATTTTCTACCCTTTGCTATTTCTTCTTCTTTTAATAAAGTCCTGAAATAATTACAATGGTTCGTCAATCTAACTTGCTCCTCAGTTAGATCGATTTTTTCTATATAATAGATGAGTTCCTGTTCAAATCGATTCATATCCACATTCTCTTTGCCCAATTGTTCGTCCAGCAACTTCAGAATAGATTCACGGATTTTAACTTTTCTACCCGGATCCAAAGCAATCACCTCTTGCTGACTTTTTTCAATATTGGCAATTCTGCTCAATAGTTCCTTTTCCAAAACCGCTCCTTCATCCATTCTATGCTTATTGATCATAACCATTGCTTCTTGAAGCGCCTCTTTAAAAACATCCCACTCTTGTTCGGTTAAAACATCACTAGAATTGGCAACCACCTCTGGTAAACGGAGTATTGAAGCCAACAACTGGCTATCGTCAGCTTGCAGTTGATCGGCTAATTTTTTTAATTGCTGAAAATACGAAGCAGCAAGATCAAGATTAATTGATGATGGTTTTACTGCACCATTCTGTTTGATAGTGACTGTACACTCAACACTTCCCCTGATTAATTTTTCTGCCAGCAGGTTTCTAACATCAAATTCATAAGGCTTCAATTGCACAGGTATTTTGAGCAATAGTTCAAATTGCTTGCCATTGAGCGAACGAATTTCAATGATAAAATTCTTCTCGTTGAAGGTGCGTTCAGACCTACCATAGCCTGTCATTGATCTTAACATAAATAAAATTTTATGCAATGTAAGTATAAAAAAACAGCGTTCGGTTGAAACCGAACGCTGATATATAGATGGGTTAATAAGTACCGGGAATAAATTCCCTTCACAATATTATAAATATATTTTATCAACATAAAATATTTTATCAATTATTTTATTCACAATTTCATACACATTTGTGAATTACTACATCGATTTGCTTTAAATAATGGAGTTAAATTTCTAACTACACATAACAGTATCTTTGTATCAAATCAATAAAAATGAAATTCCCTTCACCTGTTTCTGTAACATGGATAGCTGAATTAATCAATGCAAAAATAGAAGGTAATACATCAGGTAATTGTCTTGGTATAAATGAAATTCATAAAGTAGAAGAAGGTGATTTGGTTTTTGTTGATCATCCAAAATACTATAAGAAATGTATCGATTCAGATGCCTCATTTATCATCATCAACAAAAGCACAGAATACCCACCACACAAGGCTTTGCTCATAGTAGATGAACCCTTCGATGCATATCAAAAAATTGTAAATCACTTCCGCCCATTTCATCCACAAACAACTATGATTCACTCATCTGTTTGTATTGGTGAAGGAACCACAATTGCTCCAAATGTATTTATTGGAGAAGATGTTGTAATTGGCAACAACTGTATTATACATCCTAATGTTACCATCTTATCTCATTGCATCATTGGTGACGAAGTTGTCATACAATCAGGAACAATAATTGGATCAGATGCATTCTATTATAACTCAAAAAAGAACAGATCAGTCTGGTACAAGAAAATGAAAAGTTGCGGTAGGGTAATCCTAAAAAACCATGTTGAGATAGGTGCAAGTTGCACAATCGACCGTGGAGTAACCCATGATACGATAATTGGCGAGGGTACAAAAATGGACAATATGGTTCATATTGGACATGATGTTGTGGTCGGAAAAAATTGTTTGTTTGCTGCACAAGTTGGTATTGGTGGTGCAACAGTAATTAAAGATGGAGTAATCTTATGGGGACAAGCAGGCATTAATAAAACAATTACGATTGGTGAAAATGCAATTGTAATGGGACAATCAGGTGTAACAAATAGTCTTGAAGGTGGTAAAGTTTATTTTGGATATCCTGCTGAAGAAGCACTTGCTAAAAAAAGAGAATTTATTTGGATAAAAAGAATTCCTGAAATGTGGGAAATGCTTAAAAAAGCAAATAACAAGAATCAAGAGTAAAAAGGAAATAAAAAGTTTTAGTTCTAGTAACACAATGCAACTCTTTTCTAAACCACTGCTATTACTTACTCATATAATAGCTACAAGACTCATCAATTGTTTGCTGTAAGGGCTTAAATGCAAACCCTGGAAGTGCTTCTAAAATCTTGGAGTTGTTAAAGTGAACTGATTGCTGAGCAGTTTCAGCTGTTTCTTTGGTGAGCAAAGGGTCTTGTCCGGTTAACCATCCTTTAATTGCTTCTAGTCGCCATACCAAAGCTGCCAACCAAGGCGTAACTCTTCTGCTCGGTGGTTTTTTACCAAATCCCCTCGCCATTGCTGTAAACAACTCTCGATAGGTCCAGTTTTCTGATGAAAGAATATATCGTTCTGCTGTAATGGAGCTATCCATCAGCATAACCATCGCCTTAGCAACATCCTCTCCATCTACAAATCCACTGCTGCCTTCTGTATACCAGGGAAATTCATTGTAGGCATTCTTAAATGTAGCACCTGATCCTGTATGCCAATCCCCTTTACCTAATATGATAACTGGATTGACAATAACAGCATTCAACCCTTCTGCAATTCCTCTCCACACCTCTAGTTCACCTAAGTATTTGGTCTTACCATATACAGATGGGTTAGCACTTTCATCCCATTTCACATTTTCACTCACCACTTGACCATCGCGTTTTCTCCCAAGGGAAGCAACTGAGCTGACGTGAACGAGTTTTTGAATTCCGGCTTCAAGACATGCATTCACCACATTTGCCGTACCGGTGACATTGATTTTATACAGTTCTTTGACCTTATTGGGACTAAAAGAAACTAAACCGGCACAATGGTAGACTTTATCACAGTCCTGCATCACCTCTGTTAAAAACACAACATCTAAAATATCACCTTGAATCCAGGTAACTTGATCTTGCTCCTGCTTTGTCAGTTGCTCAGGAATCTTCGTTCGGTAAACAGCAAGGATAGGCTCATTTTTTTTGAGCAATTCACGGATGAGGGAAACACCCAGCAATCCTGCACCACCTGTGACAAGGGTTTTTTTATTCATGTTAAATGCCGCTGAACTGTTCAAGGAACCTGACATCGTTCTCACTAAACAGGCGGATATCGGTAATACCGTATTTTAATAATGCTGGCCTCTCAACACCCATACCAAATGCAAATCCAGTATATTTTTCAGGATCAATGCCACAATTTTTTAAAACATTGGGGTGAACCATTCCACAACCCAAGATTTCTAACCATCCGGTGCGCTTGCAAACTGAACATCCATCCCCCTTACAAAGCATGCAACTGATGTCCATTTCAGCACTTGGCTCTGTGAATGGAAAATAACTTGGCCTGAACCTTACTTTCACATCTTCACCAAACATCTCCTTCACGAAAAAGTAAAGTGTTTGTTTCAGGTCTGCGAAAGAAACATTTTCATCAATATATAAACCTTCTACCTGGTGAAAGAAGCAATGGGAGCGGGCGCTGATCGTTTCGTTTCTGTAAACCCTACCCGGACAAATAATCCTGATGGGAGGTTTACTTCTTTCCATTTCTCTGATCTGAACATTACTGGTATGCGTTCTCAAGAGAATAGCTGGATCAGTCGATAAGTAAAATGTATCCTGCATATCCCTAGCCGGATGGTTTTCATCCAGATTCAATGCAGTGAAATTGTGCCAATCATCTTCAATCTCTGGACCCTCAGCAACGGTGAAAGAAAGACGTTGAAATATCTCAACAATACTATTGCGCATCAGGGTAACTGGATGTCTGCTGCCAATAGGTAATGGTGTACCTGGTAAGGTAATATCAATGGAAGATTTACTTCCACCACCTTGTGCGTCTATTTTTTCTTTTTCCTGGTTGTATTTTTCCTCAGCCAAACCTTTAAAAGCATTCATGGTCTGACCAAAATCCTTTTTTTGATCAGCAGGGACATTCTTCATTTCTCCCATCAGGGCTTTTACAATTCCTTTTACGCCAAGAAACCTGATACGAAATTGCTCCAAGGTATCAGCATCAGTTGCAGTAAATGCATTGATCTCTGCACTTAATTCTTCTATTTGCTTGTGGATCGCTTCCATGCTGCGAAGATAATGAATCATGAGATCTTTGCTCCATACATGGTCAACTGGAAAAATCAAAGTGACCAATACAATTATCATGAGTTTACAGTAGGTTTGCTTAAACTTTTTACATGTCATTTTACAGCCTCACTGATTTTTTAGAACCTGTACACTTGGCCATGGTTTCTGGTGACGCAGAAATAAGAGAGGGCCAGATCGGCAAAACCTTAATGATTTACGAAGAAGAAATGCCAGATCTTTCTATGGCAGATGTGGTTATAGCCAGTTGTAACGACCTGAGAGGCGATGGAGATTTATTCAAAGAAGGAGCAGGTATAGATAAAATCCGGAAAGAATTTTATGCATTGTACCAATGGCACAAGGATATTAAAATAGCTGATATAGGTAATATTCGTTCTGGTGCTTCCATTTCCGATACATATGCCGCAGTAAAGGCTGTCGCTACTGAATGCCTCAACTTAGGCAAGCGATTTTTATTGCTTGGAGGTTCACATGATCTAACGCTGGCCTTATATGAAGTTTACCAAAGCAAGGGTAAAATAATTGAAGCAACTGGAGTGGATGCCTATATTGATTTATCAATTGACAACCCGATCCGCTCTAAAAATTTTTTAATGGAGATGCTGACTGGCGATCCTAATTTCATCAAGCATTACAACCATATCGGATTTCAAAGTTATTATGTACACCCAACCATGCTGGAGACAATGGATCAATTAAGATTCGATTGTTACAGGCTTGGTAAAGTGAAAGAAAATATTGAAGAGATAGAACCCGCTTTTAGAAGCAGTGATTTACTAAGCTTTGATCTTTCCGCCTTAGGTTCGCCCACCTTTTGGGAAGGAAGTAGTCCGAATGGCTTTAACGGCGAAGAAGCCTGCACCCTGATGAAATACGCAGGTATGAGCGATAAGATGATGACCCTTGGCATCTTTGGCTACAACGATAAAAATGATACTAACGCCAATTTAGCGAAGCAAGTGGCCCAAATGCTTTGGTATTATATTGATGGAATACATACTGGAAGGACCGAAGCGTCGCTTAACGAAAAAGAAAGTTTTATAGAATGCCATATTGCTTTTGGGGCGGTAGAGACCACCTTTATTAAAAGTATGCGCACAGGCAGATGGTGGATGAAAATGCCGGATAACAATTATGTTCCTTGCTCACAAAATGATTTCAACCAAGCTGGCAACAATGATATTCCTGAACGTTGGCTTAGACTCCAAGAAAGAAATTAACGATACATGCGCAGACTCTTTTTTTTGCTGACAGCCATTGCTTACCTAAGCAGTTGCAGTTTGCAACATACCATCCAAAGGAAAGCAAATCAATTTATTTTAAAGGATGTAGCATTATCGCAAGCTCATGTTGGAATTGCCTTGCATGATCCTTCCAACAATAAATATGTATACCAGCATCAATCCAATAAGTTATTTGTCCCTGCAAGTAATGTGAAAATTATAACCACCTATGCTGCATTAAAGTACCTCCCTGATTTTTTACCAGCTGCACAATGGACAGAACTTGATTCTGCCATCCTCATTACACCAATGGGTGACCCAAGTTTTCTTCATCCTGATTTTAAAAAACATCCACTGTTTGACCAATTAAAATCAGCTACCAAACCGCTCTATATCAGAAACGACAACTGGAACACTGCAGCATTAGGAAGTGGCTGGAGCACCGACGACTACAACGATGATTACCAGGCAGAGCGAAGTGCTTTTCCAGTTTATGGCAACTTAATTCAATGGTTTCAAGAGAGATCAGTGAAAGAGAACCCTACAAATCCAAATGACACCATCGACATTTTTATTTATTCCAATCCTGAGATTAACTGGCCCGTAGGTTTTGGAAAAACAAGTAACAGGTTTTTTGTAAAAAGAGAAGAACACGAAAATGCTTTTGTACTTTCTGAAGGAAAAGAAAAATCTGCAACTCAATCTGTTCCTTTTATCACAAAAGGAATTTCAAGTGGACTAGAATTGCTGAAAGACAGTCTAGGTAAAGTAATTCAACTTGCTGATGAAGAACTATTATCTCAAGCTAAAGACAAAATCAGTTTCAATATCAGTTCACAACACAGAGATACCCTGCTACAAAAGATGATGCACAGAAGTGATAATTTCTATGCAGACCAGAGTCTACTCATGGTTAGTCAGCAAATATTAAAACGCATGGATGAACCAGCTGTAATTCAACATATTTTAAAAAATGATTTGAACCAACTCCCTATTCAACCCAGATGGGTTGATGGTAGTGGATTGAGCAGGTATAATCAGTTTAGTCCAGATGCCATGATCAACATTCTCAATCAACTAAAATCAACTTACAATTGGCAACTTATAAAAACCATCTTCCCTAAAGCGGGTCAAGGTACCCTTCGAGCCATCAATGACGAAAGAGAAGAGTTTATTTATGCAAAGACTGGTTCAATGAGTGGCGTATATTGTTTAAGTGGCTATGTGCTGACCAAGAAAGGTAAGTGGATGAATTTCTCCATTATGGTCAACAACCACAACAGTTCTTCAAGTACAATCAGAAAAAAGATTGAGTCCTTTTTACAATCCCTTTAAATACCAAAAACACTGCTGAGGTAATCGTTTTTAACTTCAACATAAATGGGCTTGCCATCAAAATGTACTTTAGGCTGAGTACAAATAGACAATAAATCGATTAATTCCAATATCTCTTTTTCACTGAGCTTGGTACCTACCCTAATACCATGTTTTCTGGCCAATGTCTTACTGATTCTTTCTTTGTAGGATTGATGCAGTTTTGATGTGCTGTCTTTTACATCTTCTAGGATCATTTCAATAACCGATTGATTGTTCTCGGTAGGATGATCAGCCGGACTCCCTTGCACCACAAAAGTATTACTACCAAAGGGTTCTAACTGATAACCTAAATGCAATAAATCGGGCAAAATCGACTGCAACAATTGTGCATCAGATGGCGATAATGTAATTGCTTGAGGAAACAGTTCTTGTTGTATAGCCATTGCTTTACCACTCCAAGCTGCATTAAATTTTTCAAACAAGATCTGTTGATGAGCCAGCTGTTGATTAAGAATGATCAGTCCGTTAGCATTTTCACAAACGATATAGGATGCATGTATTTGGAGTACCTGTGAAGGCAAGGTAGCAATAAAAGAAGGAGCAGAAATCTTGGATTGTACTAACTCGCCTGCCATAAACTGTTGCTCAGGTACTGTGGTCTTGGGAGTCGACTCAAAAAAACTACGCCAATCTTTTAGGTTACTAGACGATTCAATTTTATGTGCCTGGTTAGTACCAACAAAAGATTTATACAATCCACCAGTTGTTGCTTCCGATTGTTTCGCATCTGTAAATGGCTTTGAAACCGCATCCAAGTGTTGAATGTTTGGATCAAGATCAAAGTCTAATACCGGCGCAATACTAAACTGAGCCAAAGCATGTCTAATAGCAGATTTTATAAAAGCGTATACTATCTTATCATCATCAAACTTAATCTCCTGCTTAGTAGGATGCACATTGACATCTACGTGTGCAGGATCTAAATCAATGAACAATACAAAGAACGGGAATGAACCTGGTTGAATCAATTCTTCATAAGCACTTACGATAGCATGATTCAGGTAAGCATTGCGAATGAATCGGTTATTGACAAACAAAAATTGATCCCCACGCGTCTTTTTTGCAGTATCAGGTTTGCCAATAAAACCAAATACATTGAGGTAATCGGTTTTTTCTTCCACCTGGACCAAGCGCGTTGCATAACTATTGCCCATCAACTGAATGATTCGCTGCTTTAGACTTCCTTTTTCCAAATGAAATACTTCCTGACCATTGCTGGTCATTGAAAAAAAGATATCTGGGAAAGCCAATGCAACATGAATAAACTCATCAGTGATGTGTTTTAATTCTACCACATTACTTTTTAGAAAATTTCTTCTGGCAGGAACATTGAAAAAAAGATTTTTCATACTGATGCTCGTCCCGATAGCGCAAGCACATGGCTCTTGTTCCACAACTACACTATTTTCAATTTCGATGGCAGTCCCTAATTCCTGTTCTGCAGTTTTCGTTTTCATGGAAACCTGCGCAACAGCGGCAATGGAAGCCAAGGCTTCCCCTCTGAACCCCATTGTCTTAATGGTAAATAAATCTTCTATTGCACTTATTTTGGAAGTGGCATGCCTTTCAAAGCAATTTCTAGCATCCACGGGGCCCATCCCTTTTCCATTATCTATAACCTGAATAAGCGACTTCCCCGCGTCTACTACAATTAACTTAATTTCTGTAGCACCTGCATCAACTGCATTTTCAAGCAATTCCTTTACTGCACTAGCTGGACGTTGAATGACCTCGCCAGCAGCAATCTGATTGGCTATATGTGGAGGTAAAAGTTGAATTGGGTTGGGCATCAACAAACAAATTTCATAACTTCAAAAATAACAAATAGACACCGTATGATCGCGAGAAAAACAACACTGTTGTATCTCTTTTTACTGATAGGATCTATAAGTTTTGCACAAAATGCTACTCAATGGGCAGATAGTGTGCTGAAAACATTGAATGAGGAGGAAAAAATCGCACAATTGATCATGGTAAGGTTGTCATCTATCGACCTTAGGACAAGAAAAATAAGCTTTTATGACTCAACAGTTGAGCGCGATATCAAAAAATACAACATAGGCGGTATTTGCCTTTTTCAAGGTGCCCCTGTAAAGCAAGCAAATCTTGTCAATTATTATCAATCCATTGCCAAGACACCTATACTGATTGCAATTGATGGCGAGACGGGTGTTGGTATGCGATTGGATAGTGTAGCCAATCTTCCTAAAATGATGATGTTGGGTGCAATGCGGGATAGCAGTATTGTGTATACATACGGACAATGGGTGGCAGAGCAGTGTAAACAAATGGGAATTCAAATCAATTTTGCCCCAGTTGCGGATGTAAACAACAACCCCAATAACCCAGTCATCAATGATCGTTCGTTTGGAGAGAACAAAGATAAAGTCGCCAACATGGCTATTCAGTACATGTTGGGCATGAAAGATGGCGGTATAATGGGAAGTGGCAAACATTTTCCCGGACATGGAGATGTTGATGTAGATTCCCACTTGGCTCTTCCTCAAATAAGTAAATCTAGAAAACAACTCGATGAACTTGAACTCTACCCCTTCAAAAAACTTTTTGATGCGGGGGTGGGAAGTGCAATGGTAGGTCATTTGTTTATCCCAGTAATTGATAGCACCCCTAATAGAGGGAGTTCGGTATCTGAAAAGGCTATTACGGGGCTTTTGAAAAATGAGTTGGGCTTCAAAGGAATAGTTTTCACAGATGCCTTAGAAATGAAAGGTGTTACAGATGCTTATCCAAATGGTGCTGCTGGCGTAGAAGCAGTAATAGCTGGTGTTGATATGATGTGTTTACCTGGTGATGTTTCTACTGTCATTGCCAAAACAAAAGAAGCAATTGCTGCAAAAAGAATCAGTTGGGAGCAAATTGATGCACATGTAATGAAAGTTTTGGAAACCAAATATGAAACTGGTTTATCTCGCTGGAATCCTGTGCCCACTGATGGTTTAACTACTAGGTTAAATGAAAAAAGTAATGCAATCAAACAGTTGGTCGCAGAGAAAGCAATTACCCTAGCGAAATACCAAGATCCAAATTCATTTCCATTAGCAGCGAATAAATTGGGGCGTTATGCATTAATTGATATTGCTAAAAACAAATCGACTGCCTTCAGCTTTGAAATGCGCAAGAATTACAATGCAGATGTGTTTCTGTTTGACCACGGAAAGTCGCAAACAGAAGCAGATAGTTTGTTTCAATTTTTAAACACACACTACGAAAAAATAATTGTAGCCATTCATGAGCTTCCCAGGTATCCTGCCAATAATTTCAACATGAGTAAGGCTGCAATTGGATTGGTAAACAAACTCAGCAAAAGTTTACCTACCAATATCTTCATTTTCGGGAATCCTTATGCAGCTAAAAGTTTTTGTGAAAGCAAGAACATCATCGCTTGTTATGATGATGACCCCATTACACATCGAGTTGCAGCAAACATGATGCTTGGTCAACAATCACCTGAAGGTCGTTTACCCGTAAGTATTTGTCCCACTATGCCTGCAGGAACTGGCTATACAATAACAACATCACCAACTACATCAAATGTAATACAGGATACCATTTTAACGAAAGTTGATTCAATCATTAACGACGCGCTTGCAAAAAAAGCAGCACCTGGAATGGTATTGATGGCTTTTAAAAATGGAAAAGTTATT
>JBEASE010000042.1:0-14864 GCA_041162625.1 Bacteroidota bacterium
ATAACTTTCTTATTGGTATCGTATGAATCAAATTCAATTGCAATCAATAAGCCAGCCGACCTCACCTGCTTAATCATGGGATGAACGAGCAATGATTGGAATAATTTTGATTTTTCAGCTACTCCATTCATCAACTGTTCATCTAATAAAAATTGCAATGCTGCTAGTCCAGCTGCACAACAAACAGGATGTCCCCCGAATGTAGTAATATGCCCTAAGACTGGATTTTCAGTAAAGGCATTCATATTGTGGCATGCCCCCGCCCAATGCTTTACCCAACAACAATACATCAGGAACAATGCCAAATTGTTCAAATGCAAATAATGTACCTGTCCGACCAAACCCAGTTTGAATTTCATCCAACACCAACATCGCACCCACCTCCTTGCACTTTTGATACAACGCCTGCAACCATTCAACAGATGGAGCTTGTATACCCATTTCAGCTTGTATAGGTTCTGCAATTACACAAGCTGTATGCTCATCAATATGATCTAAAGCGCTATAGTGATTATAATCAGCATGCGTTACTCCTGGTAATAAAGGCCTGAATGCATTTCGCCAATATTCATCTCCCATTACACTCAAAGCACCTTGTGTTGAACCATGGTAAGAGTTCTTAAATGCCACAATATTTGTTCTTCCCGTTACGCGCTTGGCTAATTTCATTGCGCCTTCAGTTGCTTCTGTACCTGAGCTGGTAAAATAAACCGAATTGAGTTTTTCAGGCAAATGAGATGCTATTTGATGTGCATATTGCACTTGGGGTGATTCAATCAATTCTCCATAGACCATCACATGCATATAAGCATCTAGCTGTTGATGGATGGCTGCAATAACTTTTGGATTACGATGCCCAACGTTACAAACACTAATTCCACTTATAAGATCAGAATAGACCTTTCCTTCCCTATCCCACATCTTCGTTCCTTCTGCTTTTACAATATCAAGCGCAAGTGGTGCGGAAGATGTTTGAGCAACATGTCTAAGAAATAATTCTCGCTGGTTCATTACTGCGAAGTTCCTGAATATGCAATAACTTTAAGAAAAAAAATGCCTTTCATTCTTCCAGTAAGAGGTTTTACGCCCAGTTTTGGTGACAACATATTTATTGCGCCTAACGCCACCATCGTTGGAGAAGTGAGTATGGGAAACGATTGTAGCATTTGGTTCAATGCAGTGGTAAGAGGAGATGTCAATTTTATAAAAATTGGCCATAAAGTCAATATTCAAGACAATGCTGTTATTCATGGAACCTTTGAAAAAAATGGAACAACCATTGGGAATAATGTAAGCATCGGTCATAATGCAATTGTTCATGGCTGTACAATTGAAGATAATGTTTTAATTGGTATGGGAGCTATTGTAATGGATAGAGCAATTATCGGCTCTAATTCAATTATAGCTGCTGGTGCTGTTGTACTCGAAGGGACCATTGTACCCCCAGGGTCTATTTTTGCTGGTGTACCCGCTAAAAAAGTGAAAGAAATTTCTGAAGAAAAAATAAAGGGAGAAATCAATCGAATTGCAAACAACTATGTCACCTATAGTAGTTGGTTCAAAGAGTAATTACCATTTTTTTTCAGCTATCGAATCAAGAATGGTGAGATAACTTACATAACGCTCTTCATGAATTGCGCCCTGAACTACAGCTTGTTTAATGGCACAACCTGGTTCATTGATGTGCACACAGTTGTTAAACTGACAATCCTGAAGTCGAGCTTTCATTTCAGGATAATAATGTGAAAGTTCATCTTTTGAAATATCTGCAACAGCAAACTCCCTCATACCCGGTGTATCAATAATTCTTCCGCCAGAAGGCAAATCATACATTTCAGCAAATGTGGTGGTATGCATACCCTTACCAGACCATTCACTTACCTCTGTCGTTCGAATATTTGCTCCTTCTAGAATAGCATTAATTAAACTTGATTTGCCCACGCCAGAATGTCCGCTGATCAAAGTTGTTTTATCTTGCAGTACTTCTTTAAGTGCTTCTAGTCCCTCTTCTTCTTCAACGGAAGTGAGCAACACTTTATATCCAACAGCCACATACATCGCTTTTCGATCCTCAAATAAAACAACATCATCTTCTTCATGAAGATCTGATTTATTGAAGACAATGATAGCAGGAATATGGAAAGCTTCACAGGTAACCAAAAAACGATCTATAAAACCAACAGAAGTGCGCGGCTCTCTGATGGTTGCAATCAACAAGGATTGATCTAGATTACATGCAATGATGTGATGCTGACGTTTATTGGCAGGAGAAATACGATTGACATAATTTCTACGCGGTAACAAGTCGGTAATGATGGTCCGGTTTTCTGCCTCATCTTCCATTTCAAAAACTACCTCATCACCTACTGCAATAGGATTGGTTGATGTAATGTCTTTGATCTTGAATTTTCCTTTCAGCCTAGCCTGATAGAAGGAGCCATCCTCAGCTTTAACAACGTACCAGCTACCGGTCGACTTATATACAATCCCATTCATACGCAGCAGTTGGTTAAATTTTCAGCTTAAATATTTTGCAACAATGGGCAATCTTCTTCCAACACCAAATGCTTTGGTGCTTACACGGATAATGGGACAAAATTGATTACGCTTGTATTCGTTGATGTTAACCATTCGGAGTGTTTTCCGCACCAATCCTTCATCAAAGCCCATTGCAATGATCTCAGCAGGACCTTTTCTGCGCTCTATATAAAAGTACAAGAGTTTATCCAGTTCATCATATTCAGGTAAACTATCGCTATCTTTTTGATTGGGCCTGAGTTCTGCAGATGGCGCCTTTGTTAATATATTTTCTGGAATAATTACTTGTTTACTATTAATATGATGCGCTAACGCATATACTTGCGTTTTGTATAAATCACCAATCACACTTAGTCCACCTGCCATATCTCCATACAAAGTTCCATAGCCCGTAGCCAATTCGCTTTTATTGGATGTATTCAATAAAACATAACCAAACTTGTTGGCAATAGCCATCAGCAAATTACCACGTGAGCGACTTTGTATATTTTCTTCGGCAACACCAAATGTTGTTCCGTTGAACAAGGGCTCTAAAGACTGTAGAAAACTATCATAAATTCCTCCGATGCCAATAACATGATAAGGATTTCCGAGGTATTCACTTAATTGTTTTGCATCTTCCACTGAATGCGCACTTGAAAATGGCGAAGGCATTAAAATAGCAGTCACGTTTTCTGCCCCGAGTGCTTCAACTGCTAATGATAAAACAACTGCTGAATCTATCCCGCCACTACTCCCTAAAATGGCTTTTTTAAATCCCATCTTGGAGAAATAATCTCTAATGCCTGCAATCAAAGCAGATTTAATTTGGCTGATATTATTTTCGTTGGTCAGGTACCCTATAATTTTTTCAGGATCTGCTGTCTTAGCAACGCGCATATCCATTTCAATTTTTGGATGACTTTGTTGCACCAAGCTTTTTGTAACGTAAAGATCATCAGTATCAACCAAAACAGTATCCTCTTTAAAATAAGCGAGCTCATGTTTAAGTACTCCACCAGCTGTATATACCAAACTACCACCATCAAAAATGATTTCGGTTTGTGCGCCTACTGCATTGCAGTAAATCATGGGAAGCTTGTACTTCAATACATTCAACCTGATTACTTCTTTTCGGTCTTCATCATGATCATAGTCAAATGGTGAGGCAGAAATGTTGATCATCAAATCAGGAACTTGCTTCATGAGTTCATCCATTGGGCAAACCCTGTACAAGGGATTATCCCCTAGGTTCCAAATATCTTCACAAATAGTGACTGCAATCTTCTTCCCTTTAAATGATATTACATTCCAAGTATATGCCGGCTCAAAATACCTGTACTCGTCAAAAATATCGTAGTTAGGCAATAAGGTTTTATGAGCAACACCTTGTTGTTTACCTTGGTATAAAAGAATTGCTGAATTAAATAGGTCCTTACCCTCTAGTTGCGGGTTTCGAGTTGGTGCGCCAACTAAGATGCCTACTAAATGACTGTATTTTGCTATTTCTTCTATAGTCGATTCTACCTGCAACAAAAAATCTTCAAATTCTAAGAAATCTCTTGGCGGATACCCACAAACAGAAAGTTCAGAGAAAACAACTAAATCGACTCCCAATTGCACAGCCTTCTCTACTTCACCAATCATTTTTTGTTTATTCAACTCGAAGTTGCCAATATGATAATTCTGTTGGGCTACATACACCTTCATCCTGCAAAATTGCAGAAATATGATGAATTATGGTTAAAATAAACCAAACAGGCGTTGCCAGACAATGCTTTGCTTTAATTTTGAATCTCAAAATCAATTCTTTTGAAATTGAATAAAAATATCAAACCTCTATTTGTCCTAAGTATTTTGGTGTTTTGCCTCATTGTTTCTTGCAATTCTAAAAAGCAACCAGACACCTCAAACATAAATGTTGAACTTAAGGTAATCAGATTCGAAAAAGATTTCTTTGAAGCGGACACGAACAATATCAATGCTTCTATGGAAACACTTAGGGCGAATCACCATAATTTTACCAATGATTTTTTATGGAGAATACTCGGTTTAGAAGGTGTTGATACTATTTTGTGGGCAGGTGCAATTAAACAATTTTACCAAGACTATATGCCTATTTATGAGGCAACCAAAAAGAACAATAAAGATGTTGAAGGTGCTATAGCTGATACAAAAGAGGCTCTGAGATTGGTTAAATACTATTTTCCCGCATATAAGCTGCCCACTCAATTTATAACTTTTGTTGGTCCAATTGATGCGTTTGCAACTAACCAAACTGGTGGATCTGGAGATATCATAACAACAGATGCGTTAGCAGCTGGACTCCAACTGCATTTAGGATCAGATGCGGATGTTTACAATACAGAACAGGGCATGCAGCTTTATCCAAATTATATTTCAAGAAGGTTTACGCCGAGTTATATACCTGTGAATGCAATGAAAAACATCATTGATGATATACTGCCCCCAGTTAAACAGGGTAGTCCGCTTATAGATATCTTCATCGATCATGGCAAAAGAATGTATGTGCTAGATGCATTACTGCCTGAGCTAAGCGATACATTAAAACTAGGTTACACTGCTTCACAGTTAAAAGGAGCAGAAAAAAATGAAGGACTGATTTGGAATTATTTTCTAGAGAATAATCTTCTATATGAAGTTGATATGTTTAAAACCAGATCCTTTACAAATGATGCTCCCTCAACGATTGAATTTGGTGAAGGATCACCCGGTTTTATCTCTCTGTTCATTGGAAGGCAAATCATTCGCGCTTACATGGATAAATATCCGGATACAGATATCAAAACATTGCTAAGCATGGATGGTAAAAAAATATTAGCAGCTTCCAAGTACAAACCCAAATAGCGCTTGGGCTAGGCCGACTTGCCTATTCCCATGTTGTGCATGAACCTCACATGTGAAGCGATGGCAGATCTGGTTGACGGGAAGTAGATGTAGTTCAAGTCAAATTTTTCACAAGTCTCTTTCACTATTTTGCTAATTGCAGGATAATGAATATGGCTTATTCTTGGAAACAAGTGGTGCTCGATCTGATAGTTTAAACCACCTACAAACCAGGTTACCAATTTATTTGAAAATGCAAAATTAGCGGTTGTTTTTACCTGATGTATGGCCCACTCATTTTCAATTTTCACTGGGTCAACACCAGCTGAATCAAATTCTGCATGCTCTACCACATGCGCCAATTGGAATACAATAGCAAGTGTTAAACCCAAAGTAAACTGACTAATTATAAAGCCAGCTAACCACCATTTCCAACCAATCAACATGATTGGCAATACAATGTAAAATGCAATAAAGAAAAGTTTACCCACCCAGAACATCAAATGTTCTTTGAAGTCCATTGGCTTCAAAGCGGTAGTATAAACTTTTTTAGAGAAATATTTGATGTAGTCCATGAAAAACATAAACAAAGAAGTAAACCCATATAAAACAAACATATAAGCACTTTGAAACTTGTGCATTGGTTTCAATGGCTGTGTGGAACACTGACGAAGAAAAGGCATGTTATTTATATCGTCATCAATACCATCAATATTGGTATAGGTATGATGAATAATATTGTGTTTAAGCTTCCATAAAAAAGCATTTCCTCCTAAAAAGTTGTTCGTCCATCCAAATATTTCATTCACCCATCCTTTTGTAGAAAAGCTACCATGACAAGCATCGTGCATGATGTTAAAGCCAATCGCTGCCATATTCAGACCAAACAAAAACCACAAAAAGATTGAAAGCATTGCTGGCATTTGTAAAAACATCAACAAGCTGTATAAACCAATGGCACTTGGTATAAGTATGATTGTTTTTAAATACAATTTCCAGTTACCCGTCTTTCTTATGCCGTTGCGTTCAAAATAAGCGTCAACTTCAGCTTTCAACGCATTAAAAAATATTTTGTTCTTGTTGTTGAATGTTACTTTGTAGCCCATTGACTTAACGAATTGTATTTATTTACTATTTAGTAAAGTTAACACAACAGATGTTAAGAAATATTAATTTCTTTTGAATGGAGCCTCCATGAAGAAAACTGGAATTTTGACTTCAAATTTCTGATGGGTGTATACATTTTCCATCAAATAGGTACCGTACATTTTACCCAATTCAGACTTTAAATTACAACCAGATATGTATTGATATTGCTCATTAGGCGCAATTACGGGCTGAACACCAATAACACCTTCGCCTTCTACCTCTTTTTGTTCTGCATTGCTATCACAAATAAACCAATGACGTCTTAGTAATTGTACAGGAAAAGTATTGTTGTTTTCAATTGTAATTCTATAGGCAAACATAAATTCCAATTGCAATGGATTTGAGTAGTCCGGTTGATAGAACTGCTCAACACTTATCTTTATCCCATCAGTTACTTTCGATACCATTCCACTGCGTTTTATCAAATTTAAAAATATTTATCAAAAGGATAGAGTGATGAAAAAATTTGTAAATTGATGATGAATCTAGAAGGAAACTAAATCTAACAACAAATAAATCATGAAAAAGTTTTGCTTGGTCCTCGCGGCTACTTTAGTCACTATTTATGGCTACTCTCAAGGAAGAAAAGGCGACCCTACCTTGACTGAAATCTGGGATCCTGTTCCAAAAATAGTTAGTCCGGGTAAAACTAGCCAAGACCCCCCCGCAGATGCTATTGTCTTGTTCAATGGCAATGATTTTTCGGCATGGAATGGCAAAGGTGGAAAGCCTGTTGAATGGACAATTTCAGATGGCGCAATGACGGTAAAAGGTGGTTCAGGTGAAATTATATCCAAGCAAGGTTTTGGAGATTGTCAATTGCATATTGAATGGAGAACTCCAGCTGTTGTTAAAGGTGAGGGGCAGGGAAGAGGAAATAGTGGTATTTTTTTGATGGGGAAATATGAACTTCAGGTGTTGGATAGCTATAACAACAAGACCTACTCTAACGGACAAGCAGGTAGTATCTACAAACAACTCGTACCATTGGTGAATGTATCAAGAGCTCCAGGCGAATGGCAGACCTATGACATCATTTTTACTGCGCCAAGATTTGCTGCAGACGGAAGACTACAATCACAAGCCAGAATTACTGTACTTCATAACGGAGTACTTATCCAAAATAATCAAGCAATCTGGGGAGGCACTGAATATATTGGTATTGCTGAATACAAGCCACACAGCATGAAAGAACAATTGGTATTGCAAGACCATGGAGATGCTGTTAGCTTTAGAAATATTTGGATCAGAGAGCTATAGTCTGTTTTGGGTTTTCACTTCCAGAATAGTTTGCTCTAATTCTTTTAAGAAATCAAAAACTTGCTCCATCCTGGAGATGGGCTCTGTAACCATCATGAAGTTTTTGCCAACTTGCTTAAGATGACTTTTGTTGGTCTTTGTCTGTAAGTGAAGCAATATCGCATTGAAATTAACCGAATGAAAATAGGGTGAATCTGGGTTATTCACGAAATAGCAACGCAGAACACCTTGTTTGAGTGTCATTCTTTCAAACCCAATTTCTACAGCTAGCTTTCTGCATCGAACAGTAGTAAACAATCCTTCAACTGCATAGGGCATTGGACCAAAGCGGTCAATCATTTCGGCATGAAAACGTATGAGCTCTTCTTCGTCTCTACAATTATCAAGACGTGTATACAAGGTTAACCTTTCTGCAATTTGATCTACATAGTTATCCGGAATCAAGATTTCAAGATCCGTATCAATGGTACAATCGCTTACAAAATCATCTTGCTGACTAATTTCTTCTTTGAACACTTCTTTGAAAGCAGTTCGCTTTAATTCACGAATGGCTTCATCAAGAATTTTTTGATACATCTCAAATCCAATCTCAATCATAAAGCCACTCTGTTCACCACCCAACATATTTCCTGCGCCTCTGATATCAAGATCGCGCATTGCAATTTGAAAACCACTACCCAGTTCTGCGTGCTGTTCCAATGTCTGTAATCTTTTACGAGAGTCAGGAGGCAAAACGCTGATTGGCGGCGCCATTAAATAACAGAAAGCCTTGCGATTGCTTCTCCCTACCCTACCTCTCAACTGATGAAGATCACTTAATCCAAACTGATGCGCGTTATTAATAATAATGGTATTGACATTTGGAATATCTACACCGCTCTCCACAATATTGGTACAGACCAGGACATCATATTTTTTATGAATGAAGTCGAATATTCTTTCCTCCAACTCATGCCCTTCTAATTGTCCATGTGCAAAGCCAACACTTAAATCTGGACATAAATTTTTGATCAATGTAGCCATTTCAGATAGTCCATTCACCCTGTTGTGTATAAAGAAAACTTGTCCTCCCCTCTCTATTTCAAAATAAATTGCATCGCGAATTTGATCTTCATTAAAAACAATAACTTCCGTCTGAATAGGCTGTCTATTGGGTGGAGGAGTATTAATAATACTCAGATCTCTTGCGCCCATCAAACTAAACTGCAAGGTCCTAGGAATAGGTGTAGCAGTAAGTGTAAGACAATCAACATTGGTCTTGAGCGTTTTTATTTTCTCTTTATGCGCAACACCAAATTTCTGCTCTTCGTCAATAACCAATAAACCGAGGTTTTTAAACTTAATATCTTTTGAGAGTAAAGCGTGTGTTCCAACAATGATATCAATCTTACCTTCTTCAAGTTTCTTGAAAGTCTCTTTTTTTTCTTTGGTTGACTTGAAGCGATTGATAAAATCTACAGTCACTGGCAAATCTTTTAAACGTTCACCAAAGGTTTTGTAATGCTGATAGGCAAGTATGGTTGTAGGGACCAATACTGCAGCTTGCCTGCCATCTATACAGGTTTTGAAAGCTGCGCGTATCGCTACTTCCGTCTTTCCAAATCCTACATCTCCACAAACCAAGCGATCCATTGGATGTGGACTCTCCATATCTTTTTTTACATCACTTACAGCGCGACTCTGATCTGGTGTGTCTTCATACATGAAGGATGCCTCTAATTCTATTTGCATGTAATTATCCGGACTATGAGGAAATCCTTCTTGTGCCTTACGTTCTGCATATAATTTTATAAGATCAAAGGCTATCTCTTTTACTCTTCCCTTTGTTTTCTCTTTCAATTTCACCCAAACATCACTTCCTAACTTATTTACTTTAGGAACATGCCCTTCTTTACCAGTATATTTTGAAATTTTATGTAGCGAATTTATATTCACATAAAGAATATCATTGTCGCGATAAATAATCCTTACTGCTTCTTGGGTTTGTCCACCATTCTGTACCTTTTGAAGTCCACTAAATACACCAACACCATGATCGATATGTACTACAAAATCTCCCGGCTGTAATTCCTTTAAGGCTCTTAGCGTTATGGCTTTACTCTTGTTGTAGGCTTGTTTGATTTTGTATTTATGATAACGTTGAAAGATTTGATGATCAGTATAGGCAATAACTCCATGCTCCTTATCAATGAATCCCTGATGTATTGCAGCAGGAATTGGAACAAACTGGATTTCAGATTTTAAATCTGCAAAAATGGAATAAAGCCTCTCAAGTTGTTTTGGATTTTCAGAAAAGATGTAGACTTGACGCTGTTGCGCTTCATGCGATTTTAAATCTTTAATCAACAATTCAAACTGCCTATTAAAAGATGGCTGGGGTGCAGATTGAAATTGGATTTTATGCGAAGGATCAACAAGACTAGTTACAGCAGCAAGTTCAATAATTGTTTTCTTATTTAATCCTTTTTCAAATTCTTCTGCAGATGTGAAATCAGCTAATTGTAATTCAACTTGCTTATCCTGTTGTGCTGGATTCTCTTTTTGCTGATCATTATTTTCGAAGAATAATGTATAGTTGTCTTCATAATCCCTAAACCTATCAATTATGAGGCGCCAATTTGAGGTATATACAATTGTGTTTGCTGGTAGCGATTGCAGAAAATCTACTTTCTCTCCTGTTGTATAATTTGCATCTGCATTAGGGATAATATTAACTTGCAATAGTTTTCTTTCACTTAATTGTGATTCAGGATCAAAAATCCTGATTGAGTCAATTTCTTGCCCGAACAGCTCTATACGATATGGCTTTTCATTACCAAATGAATAGATATCAAAAATTCCGCCTCTCATTGCAAACTGTCCTGGCTCATATACAAAGTCGGTCCGCTCAAACCCATACCCCACTAAACGCTCCATCAAATCACTGGTGTCTAGCTTGTCGTTAACCTTCAATGAAATAATATTGGATGACAACGCATTAGCGGTAGCCACCTTCTCCATTAGCGCCTCAGGATAGGTAACAATTATTTTCCTATTCCCTCCTGCTGCAAGTCTTGTTAGTGTTTCTGTTCTCAACATAACATGACTGCTACTCTGAAGCCTAAAATTTTTATTGGTCTTGAAGGATGACGGAAAATAAAATAAATCGATTGGTGCGACCAATTGTTCTAAATCATTATGTAGGTAAGCAGCTTCTTCTGCATCTTCTAAAATAATCAAGTGATTATACCCATTTAATTTGGATTGATCATATAATGCACTAAAAATAAATGACTTCAGTGATCCGGAAACTCCATTAACAGCAAGTTGTTGAGGTGGCGGCAATAGGATGCCATCCGCAATACTTAAAATGCGGGGGGATGCAGCATATTTATCCAGTAGAAACTTCAGATTCATGTCTTCACTAGAAAAGCAAAGATAAGCTTAATGGGACTGAGTTCTATCGTCATTTAAATATGACAGAAAAATTAAACCCCCAAGGCTAAAAATTGGTTAAATTGCTGCGGAGAACACATACCCATGATGAAAAATAGACTCTTCTTGTTTTCAGCCATAATTATGTTGATTTTGGCAGCAGGTATTTATAAAATAAGCAAAGTTGAAACACCAAAAAATAAAAAAGACTTCACCATTTTAAACAAAAATGAAGAAGGAGAAAATGAGGAAATAGAAAAAGAAAATTCCAAGAGAAGGGCTGAATTTGAATGGACTTTACAGAGAGATCCCAAAACTGGTAAAATTCCTGACGGTATCAGAGAAAAAGAAATGGAGTTATTGAAAATTTTACCAGTAAAAGCTGATGGAATTTTTAAAGAGGCACTAACTACCCTTTCCACAGATGTTCAGCAAACGGGCGGTGCTCAAAATATTTACGGGGCAGTAGGCCCATCTCAAAACGGTGGTAGAACCAGAGCAGTAGCCTACGATAAGCGATACGGATCAACAGTTAACGGCTCAGTCAACAAGGTAATTTTAGCAGGTGGGGTGAATGGAGGTATTTTCAAAACATCTGACGGTGGTCAAAAATGGCAGTTTGTTCATCCAGATGCTGAAGCAAGAAATATCTCGTGCTTAGCACAAGATCCAAGACCAGGCCAGGAAAATACTTGGTATGCAGGAACAGGAGAACCTATTGGCGCTTCTGCTGGCTACCCTACTGGATTCATTTTTGGGAATGGTATTCTCAAATCAACAGATAATGGATCAACATGGACGAAACTTTCTATAACCAATGTTGCGGATCCTACTCAATTTAATTCTGAATGGAACTTTATTCACAAAATTGCTATTCATCCTATCAACGGAGATATTTATGCAGCTATACATAGAAGAATAGTAAGGTCTAGAGATGGTGGTCAGACTTGGCAAACGGTATTTATTTCATTTAATAATATCCCCACACTAGCAGTTGGTGGAATTGCAGATATTTTAATAACTAGCAATGGAAGTAAAATTATTGTTGGCATGTCGGGCCGAAATGCAGATCCTGCACTTGCTGGTATTTTTGTTTCTACTACTGGCGATTTAGGCTCCTTTACAAGAATTGCAGGTGGAAATCAAGGTGAACCAGATTTTGTTACAGGATGGAGAGCCTACAATAATAATACCAATGCAGCAGAAGAATTTATAGGTGGCTGGGGCAGAATAGTTCTTGCACTAGCACCCTCTAATGAAAATATATTGTATGCGTTGGTTGAAAATGCTGATTTAGCATCAGCTAATAAACCAGAGGCCGATCTTTTTAAATGTGACATGTCTACCGCAACCCCATTATGGATTAATCTAACCAATAACTTGGTAGCGCAAAGAAACTCAACCCGCGTTGGGGTTTCAACCAAATATATAGAAACACAAGCAGCTTATAATATGTTGCTTGCCGTTCATCCTACCAATGCAAATATTGTTCTAGCTGGCGGTGTGAACCTCTTTAGATCTACAGATGGATTTTCTACAAGAACTAATGTGAGGTTTATTGGCGGACTTGAATCCAACAATACCTTTACTGATGATCTTGGAACGAGTCATGTAGATTTTCACGGATTTTCTTTCGAACCAGGCAATCCTAATAGAGTTTTATTAAGTTCTGATGGAGGACTTGGTCAGATTGAAAATATAACTTCACCAAATGTTGTTTGGAATTTCTTCAATGCACAAACAAATCTTACCTATAACTCACAATACCAGACACTACAATATTACCATGTTGGAATAGACCCAACACCCGGATCTAGAAACTTCTTTGGAGGTGCACAAGACAACTCAACTACATTAAGAGACCGTTCTGGAATATTTGGGGACCTCTTAGCAGATTCAAGTGATCATTATATCATTTTGGGTGGAGATGGCTCACAGGTTGGTATGACAAAAAAGAATGGCGCAGGGAAGCAGTTTTTGTTTTGTGCTGCACAAAACGGACAATTTTATCGGGCAAATCTACCACCAGTAGCATCAACCGACTATTCCCTAATCAAACCTGACATTGCTGGGGAAGGTCTTTTTATCACCTATTTTCATTTAGATAACGACAATACAGACTTACTTTATTATGCATCAGAAGATTCATTGTTCAGAACAAATAGTTCTACAACAGTTACTCCTGAAACATGGACAATTATGGATAGTGTTCATCCTAAGGTTTTTGGTGATATCTATTCGCTTGAAACGACTAAAGGATCTTATTCTTCCTTAAGCCATTTATTCATAGGTACGGGTGCAGGTAAAGTGTATAAAATTAGAGACCCTCAATCACCAACTAGCCCTGTTATTGAAATAACTCCTCCTGGTATGGCAGCAGGATCTGTTGTAAGGGACATAGCTGTAAATCCAAGGAACCAAGACACCTTAATGCTTGTAGTGTCTAACTACAATGTTCAAAGTATTTTCTGGACAGGTAATGCAACTGCCCCTCAACCAGATTGGCAATTAATTGAAGGCAATATTGCTACACCATCTGTAAGAGCGTGTGAAATCATAGCAAAGACAACCGGAATTGAATATTATGTAGGAACATCCATTGGTCTATTTAGCACCAAACTAATCAATGGCTCCAATACTGTATGGTACAGAGAAGTTGCACCTGTTGGCTCACAAGCAGCTATGCTAAACGGTGCACTTGTAAGCTCCTTAGCTAGTAGATGGGCTGATAACACGTTAGTCATTGGCACGCACGGTAATGGTATGTTTGCAACTGGACCACTCGGCAACCCAGTTACAGTAGTCACCTCTGTCTTCAGCCCTATTAGAAACAATACCAATTTCATAAAAAATGTTTATCCTACCGTTACCAGAGATGTGGTAAAGTATGATGTAGGAAACATGTATACAATTAAAAAAATGCAATTGCAGGTTACAAGTGCATCTGGAGGAGTAATGATGAAGAAAGATATTCCTTATCAATCCGGAACTACCAATCTGGGACATCTTCCTGCCGGCACCTATATACTAACCATTACAAGTAGCGACAACAAATACCAGTCTACCAAAAAAATCATTAAAAACTAAAAATGCTGTAACACAGCTTTTCATCTATGTTCTGGATTGGTAAAGCCATAGGTGTCTTGCTTCATCCGTTGTTATGGATTATAGTACTAATTGGTTTGTCGATTTTCACAAAACACATAAATAAAAAATCCAACTTTCTGATTGCTGCATTTATAGCAACAATATTCTTCTCCAATATTTGGATCATCAGCAATTTAATGGCACCCTTTCACGAACCACCACACCCAATGAAAGTCGGTGAAGCATATGAAACCGGTATAGTTTTAGGAGGAATCACCAGTTACGACAGAAAAACCAAAGAAGGATATTTCAATATTTCATCAGACCGATTTATTCAAACAGCATTGCTATACAAGAAGGGCAACATCAAAAAAATACTTATTACGGGAGGTCAAAATGGCCTTATCAAAGAGGATGACTTTTCTGAAGCTGCATTTATAAAAAATAAACTCATTGATCTTGGAATTCCTTCAGAAGATATCCTAATTGAAGAAGCATCAAGAAATACCATTGAGAATGCAAAATTTTGTAAACAGATTCTACAACAAAACAAATTAGATAACAAAACCATCGTACTGATAACATCTGCA
>JBEASE010000043.1:0-14671 GCA_041162625.1 Bacteroidota bacterium
TGAACGGCATGAACCATTCTTACTATGTCCCTTCTGATTTGTGTTGCTGTATCCTGCAAAGATGCCATGGTGAGATTTTTTGGCAAAGCTAATGTTTTTGCCGTTTTTTACGGTTGCCTGCTGTTTATTTCTCTTCTATGGTTGCAAAATAACTTGATGAGAAATTCGTTTAAATACTGACCTTTGGGTCATACTCATTTTTACTTGATTAACTAAACATGGAATTTCTTGTTTTTGCAGCAATCCTCTCATTTGTGGTGGCATTCATCGCCACACCCGTTGTGATTAAAATTGCAGATGCTAAGAAATTATTTGATCAGCCTACAGCCAATAAAGTACATTTTACCCCAATTCCAACTTTTGGCGGAATTTCTTTTTTTGTTGCCGTTCTATTTTCTATTATTCTATTGGTCTCCTTTAAGACAGCACCGGAATTGCAAAATTTTATAGCGGCTTCAATCCTTATTTTTTTCATTGGGTTGAAAGATGACGTTTATCTGATATCGCCTACCAAAAAATTCTTAGGTCAACTTTTAGCAGTTTTCTTATTGACCTACCAGGGTGACTTTCAATTGAACAGTTTACAAGGATTGATGGGTATTGAAGAATTGCATCCTGTTTTAGCAACAGCATTTACTTACCTGACCTTTTTGGTAATCATCAATGCTTTTAATTTGATAGATGGGGTAGATGGATTAGCGGCTATGTTAGGGATTATTGTAGGTTTATTTTTTAGCATTTCATTTTTGGTTGCAAAAGATTGGCCTTATGCGATTCTAGGGTTCTCTATTGTTTTTGGATTAATCGGATTCTTATTTTATAATTTTTCACCTGCAAGAGTTTTTATGGGGGACACAGGGTCTTTGTTTCTTGGGTTGGTTTTAGCTGTTTTGTCGGTTAGGTTTATCCGGACAAACAGCTCAAATTTTATAGACTTAAAAATAACTGAAACTGGGGCAATGGCTTTTGCTGCTGTATTTATTCCTATCATGGATACATTGCGGGTATTTTTGATTCGTATATACAAAGGGATGTCGCCTTTTGAAAGAGATGTAAACCACTTGCATCACATTCTTTTGAACAAGGGCTATTCCCACAGTCAAATCAGTTTCATTCTAACAATCACCTCCATAATATTTATCACAGTGGCGTACTTGCTTCAGCCATATGGAATTAATGTTATCATAAGTTCACTGCTAATTTTGGGGTTGTTATTAATGTGGATGTTAACTCCAAAAGGGCCACGAAAATGGCAAAGAAGTTCAAAGGCCAATCCAAAACACTCAGTTTCTAAACTTAATAGCAGTAGTTGGAAGCGCCCTGAATTTAACAACTGATCTTCAGTTTTCTTGTGTTCATTGCACTTCATTTCTTAGATTTGCATTTGAAATTTTGAACTATGTCTGAGGAACTTCATCAACACATTAAGGATGCCAGCTCATCAATGGAGAAGGCAATAGCACATTTGGAGGCTGAATTGGTTAAAATTAGAGCAGGTAGAGCCACTCCGCAGATGTTTGATGGTTTGGTAGTGGATTATTATGGATCTCCAACACCCATTGCACAGGTGGGTAATATATCTGTTGCTGATGCCAGAACACTTACTATTCAACCATGGGAAAAGAACATGCTTCAGCCAATCGAACGTTCAATTATCGCAGCTAATTTGGGTGTAACACCTCAGAATGATGGTACCATTATCCGAATTTTTCTTCCACCACTTACAGAGGAAAGAAGAAAGGAAATTGTAAAAAGAGTTCAGGCTGAAGGCGAACAGTCAAAAATTGCAATAAGGAATATCAGAAGAGACGCAATTGAGCAGGTGAAGAAATTACAAAAAAATGGTTTGAGTGAAGATGCTGCTCAAGATGGCGAGAAGGAGATTCAAGAGCTGACCAATAAATACATAGCCCTTGTAGATAAACACTTGGCTGCAAAAGAAAAAGAGGTAATGAGTATCTAAGACTTATTTGTTAGCAAGTCTTACTCCAATTAAAATAATGGCCATTCCCACCAGTTGAATTACTGTGACCACCTCTCCAAAATAGATTCCCCATCCCAGTGCTACAAAAGGGATGATATAAGTAACAGTAGATGCAAAAACTGGTCCTGCTTTTTTCATCAATTGGTAGAAAATTACGGATGCAACACCTGTATTGATCAAGCCCAGCAAGCCTGCTATCAGTGTTCCTTTTGTCCAACTACCATTCAGCAAATTAGGATGGGTAAAATAGCCCGTGCCAGCCAAAACCAATAATGTGGGTACAATAAGCGAGGTGAAGGCAATGGTTGCAATATGCAATGGAGCTACATTTTGCACATATTTGTTCACCACGTTTACATTCAGTCCATAACAAATAGTGGCCAAGAGCACAAACAATGAATAGGTCAAATGATCAAAATTAATTCCATGTGTTCCTCCAAGGTTGGTAACCAGCATGCCGATGAAGCCAATTAAAATCCCTAACCATTTTATCCATCCAATTTTTAACTGAAAAAAGAAAGTACCAATGGCTATTGTAAAAATGGGAGTCAGGGCATTCAAAATCCCTGCTAGCGAACTATCGATTTTGGTTTGTGCAATGCAGAAGAAAAAAGCAGGTAAAAAGGTGCCAAGTAGACCTGAAACAATAATTGGCCAAAGGGCTTCTTTAGGAGTTTCTTTGTAGGCCTTACCAATAAGGGGTAAAAAACATAGTCCTGCAAAAAAAATACGGATAGATGCTACCTGATAAGGGCTCATGGTTTCTAGCCCTTCCGCTATTAAAATGAACGAACTTCCCCAGATCAGGCACAGCGCGATAAACAGTAACCACTTCATTGGTAATCAATTGAATCGCAAATGTCGGATTTTAATTTCTAAGACATCTATCATACGGCGCATTTTTCTATATTTGTCACCGATCTAT
Source organism: Bacteroidota bacterium (assembly GCA_041162625.1). Lineage (GTDB taxonomy): Bacteria > Bacteroidota > Bacteroidia > Chitinophagales > Chitinophagaceae > Pollutibacter. Next base: position 2,910 of record JBEASE010000043.1, read on the forward strand.
AATAAAAACGAACATTGAATACTACATCCTACCAGATTTCCTTACCTCAGTTTGAGGGTCCTTTTGATTTGCTCTTGTTTTTTATCGAAAGAGATGAGTTGGATATTTATAATATTCCTATTAAGAAAATCATTGATGATTTTCTAACCTTTATCAAACAATCCGAAGAAGATAATATTGAGCTGAGCAGTGAATTTATCTTGTTTGTCTCCACACTAATGAGAATTAAGGCAAAACTATTGTTGCCAAGAAAAGAACTGGATGAGCAGGGTAACGAAATTGATCCACGTCAGGAATTGATTGATAAAATTCTTGAGTACAAGAAATTCAAAGAGGCTTCAACCAAGTTGGCAGAAATGGAGAAGGAAAGGTTGTTCATGTTTAAACGTGGAAACCAACAAGCTGATTTGCATACTGTAGGTGAAGAAGCTGCAGAGGGTACAGAGATTCAATCGATATCACTTTTCAAGTTGATGAAAGTATTTGAAAAGGTGATGCAAAGATTACATGAACGTCAAAATAGACCACAACACGTAGTATACCGGTTTAATTATACCATGGAGGAAACACGTGAACAGGTATTAACGCTATCGGCTAAAGAAAAGACATTGTCGTTTGAGAAAATGTTTGATGTTTGTCAAGACCGACTTCATGCCATTTTTGTTTTCTTGACTGTATTAGAGCTCGTACAACAAAATTACATGGCCATCATTGTGGGTGAGGGGAGAAACAACTTCATCATTGAATACAATGAAGACAGACCAGCAGATATACAGTTTGATATTAATGCGTAACCCTGACTGTCTCTCTCATTAAGGATCTTGTGGCTTCCATGATGGCTTCTGTATCGTAATTACACTCTCTGTGTAATTCTTTTTGAGAACCATGTTCTACTATTCTGTCGGGTATGCCCAATATTTTTAGGGTTGCCTTATAGTTGTGCTTTGCCATGAATTCCAAGATTGCAGAACCTACGCCGCCTAAAACGGTACCATCTTCAACAGTAATGACCTTGTCATAGTTTGTAAAGACTTCATGCAACATTTCTTCATCAAGTGGCTTTACAAATCTTAGATCGTAATGAGCAGGAGTAATTCCTTCTGTTCTTAAATTTCGAATAGCTGCCGCAGCAAAATTACCTGGGTGTCCAAACGAAAGAATAGCAATTTCCTTACCATCTTTTAGTTTTCTTCCCTTACCAATTTCTATTTCCTTCATTTCAGTTTTCCATTCTGGCATAACTCCTTCACCTCTTGGATAACGAATGACAAAAGGAAGTTTGTTGCTTTCCAATTGTGCAGTATACATCAGGTCTCTTAGTTCAGCCTCGTTCATAGGCGAAGACACAATCATGTTTGGAATGCAACGCATGTAAGCAATATCATAAACTCCATGATGGGTTGGACCATCATCACCTACTAGTCCAGCTCTGTCGAGACAAAAGATGACAGGTAGTTTTTGAATGGCTACATCATGTACAACTTGGTCGTATGCACGTTGCATGAAGGAAGAGTAAATATTGCAAAATACTTTCAATCCTTGTGTTGCCATACCAGCACTTAGTGTTACAGCATGTTGTTCACAGATGCCAACATCAATAGCACGATCTGGCATTTCATCCATCATGAATTTAAGGGAGGAACCTGAAGGCATTGCAGGGGTAATACCGAAAATTTTATCATTTTTCTTGGCTAGCTCAATGATGGTTTTACCAAATACATCCTGGTACTTGGGTGGTTGTGGTGTATCGAAAGTCTTTTTATAAATTTCACCTGTAACCTTATCAAATAATCCTGGAGCATGCCATTTGGTTTGGTCTTTTTCCGCCATGGCATAGCCCTTACCCTTAGTGGTGATGATGTGTAATAGTTTTGGACCAGGAATATCTTTGAGGTCTCTAAGCGTATCCACCAATTTGGTGATATTGTGTCCGTCGATCGGACCAAAATACCTCATCTTCATTGACTCAAACAAATTGCTGCTCTTGCTGATGAAACCTTTTATACTGTGCTCAAGTTTACTAGCGATTTCTCTGGAAAAATTTCCTCCCACAGGCAGTTTACCCAAGGTATTCCAGATATCGTCCTTGATTTTGTTATAGGTATGAGATGTAGTGATATCAGTGAGGTATTCACGCAATGATCCAACGTTGGGATCAATGCTCATGTTGTTGTCATTTAGAATTACCAATAGGTCAGCATCTGCAACACCCGCATGGTTCATGGCCTCGAAAGCCATACCAGCCGTCATTGAGCCATCTCCAATTACCGCGACTGACTTTTTATCTAGTTCGCCTTTGTGCTTTGCTGCTATAGCCATTCCTAATGCGGCAGAAATGGATGTTGAAGAATGACCAACTCCAAATGCATCATATTTGCTTTCGCTTCTTTTTGGAAAGCCACTTAATCCCCCATATTTTCTATTCGTTGGAAAGTTATCTCTTCTGCCAGTTAGAATTTTATGCCCATATGCCTGATGTCCTACATCCCAAACCAATTGGTCGTAGGGAGTATTATAAACATAGTGAAGTGCTACAGTAAGTTCTACAACACCTAGACTTGCTCCAAAATGTCCACCATGAATGCTAACAATATCGATGATGTACTGTCTTAGTTCATCACAAACCTTGTACAACTCTTCTTTTCCAAGCTTTTTGAGGTCGTCTGGAGAATTGATTTGCTTTAATAAAGTTCCTGGTTCAATCGTCATTCCAACAATTTTGGGTATGGTTTATGTAACAAGCCAGTAGATAATTTGTTCGGTGTTTCTGGTTGTTTTCAGGGTTAAAGTTAATCAAAAAACTTGCCAGTCAACGCACTCAAAAGACCTTTGGTCAAAAAAACAAATGCAGAGTAACTCCCTTTTGATAGTTTTGGGGAGATGCTCAATAAAATAAACAGGTTACCCAAGTATTGGCTTTTTCAGGTGATGGGATGGACGCTCTTCACAGGCATCAATATTTTCTTCGCACTTACCTATAATCTGTTTGATCGCCAGTTTATACTTAGGATCAGTATCTATGTAGTTATCGGATTCTTGATGTCGCATATTATGCGAAAAGTAATCAAGGCTGTTCGTTTGCTTGAACGACATGTAAATGTTCAGCTTGTTGGTTTTGTTTTGGTTTCATTTGGTTTTGCAGTATTGGTAGGTACACTTGAAACGTATGCCAGCATATTATTGAATTTGGAATACAAGGAAGAAGCAAAGTTTGAAATGTTGCAAAAAATTATCAGCAACATGTTCACTTCGTTTATTTATTTCTTCATTTGGAATTGTATTTATTTTATCTATCACTATGTAGCAGAGACGAGAAAAAATCAATTAGACAACTTGAAGCTTGAGGCGTTGGTCAAATCACTTGAACTCAAAACGATAAAATCGCACATCAATCCACATTTTATTTTCAATGCTTTAAACAGCATACGTGCCTTGATTGATGAAGATCCTAATAGAGCGCGACATGCTGTGACTGGATTAAGTAAAATTCTCCGATCAAGTATGCAGTCTGATCAGCAAGAAGTGATCACCTTGGAAAAAGAGCTTGATATTGTAAAAGATTACCTGGCTTTGGAATTGATACGATTTGAAGACCGTCTAAAAGTTGTCTACCAAATAGATGAAAGCACACTTAGTAATCCAATTCCTCCAATGATGCTGCAAACGCTAGTAGAAAATGCCATCAAACATGGTATAGGAAAAGCAATTGAAGGGGGTGAAATTTTAATTATTTCAAACACACATAAGGAGAGGTATGAATTAAAAGTGATAAATACTGGCAAATTAGATAAAGAGCCACTTCATGAGGGTTTTGGACTAACAAGTACGTCAAATCGATTGAATTTGATTTTTGGCGAAAAGGCAGTATTCTCTATTTTTCAATCGGATGAAGATCACGTAGAAGCAAAAGCTATCATACCGCTCAAATAAAGCATATACCATGAAAAAAACAGCAATCATCATTGATGATGAAAGATTAGCAAGGAATGAATTAAAAAAATTACTGACAGAATACCCAGAGGTAGAAGTTATTGGTGAAGCAGCAAATGTAGATGAGGCGATAAAATTAATTGAAGAGTTGATGCCTGATCTGATTTTTTTAGATATACAAATGCCTGCAAAAACAGGATTTGATTTACTAGCAGAATTGGATACTGTGCCCTCTGTAATATTTACGACTGCTCATGATGAATACGCTTTAAAGGCGTTTGAGGTAAATGCACTCGACTACCTGTTGAAGCCGATTGATCCTAAACGTCTTTCTGATGCTATTCAAAAAGTGGTACTCTTGGAGGAACGTGAGGAAGCTGCGAATGAAAATAGGGCAGAAAGCAGGTCATTCTTGAGTGATAATGACCAAGTATTTGTGAAGGATGGTGAAAAATGCTGGTTTGTTAAGTTATCTGAAATTCGACTTTTTGAATCAGTAGGAAATTATGCACGTGTATTTTTTGGTACCAACAAACCACTGATTCTAAAATCACTTAATTCGTTAGAAGAGCGTTTGGATCCAAAGACTTTTTTCAGGGCCAATAGAAAACATATTGTGAATTTGAGGATGATTGAAAAAGTTGAGCCATTCTTTAACGGGGGATTATTGCTCGAGATTAAAGGGGGTGAAAAAATTGAAGTATCTAGGCGACAAGCGGTTCGTTTCAAGGAGATGATGAGCCTGTGATTTTAATGTGACCATATAGCCCTAAGGGGTGTAGAATTAATCCTATTTTTGCTAAAAATCTTCCCCTTGATTGTAATTGACAAAGTTTTATTGAGTGATGAAATTATAGAGGCTGAATTCGTGTGCAATCTTGCCAAGTGCAAAGGAGGTTGCTGCGAAGATGGAGATGCAGGGGCACCTTTGACAGATCAGGAATTGGATCAAGTGGTAAAAGCATTTGATAAAGTCAAAGGAAAAATGAGTGCTGAAGGCATAGAAGAGGTGGAGAAAAATGGTCTTTATCGTTATGATAAAACTTTTGGATGGGTAACACCTACAGTCAATGAGAAAATTTGTGCTTACGGCTATAAAGATGGAAAAGGGACTATCGTGTGTACCTTTGAGGAAGCTTATAACAATGGTGAGATCAAATGGAAGAAACCAATTTCTTGTCATCTTTATCCTATCAAAAGAAGTAAGAGCAGGTACTCAGAACATGAATTGTTGAATTATGAACCAAGAGCAGAATTATGTAGTCCTGGTTGTAAACTAGGCGAAGATCTCAAAGTACCTGTGTATAAATTTTTAAAAGAACCACTTGAACGTGCTTATGGTAAATCTTTTTACAAAGCGCTTGAACAAATAGCTGCTGAATATTACAATGAAGTTAACCTCCCCAAAAAATAAAATCTAATGCTCGATACTTCCAAAATATTTAAAGAAAAAAGTTTCGATAAGGCAGCCGATTTAAAACATCGAAAAACAATCAATTATAATATTGGCAAGTATAATGCTGTAGTTCCGGTGGGTAAAAGACAATTTTCAGATCTTGAATTTGTGAGAGAAAAAGCCAAAAACCTGAAGTGGAAGGCGTTGGAAACATTGGATGTACAATTGGAAAAATTCGAGCTTAATTTTTTAAAAAATGGTGGAAAGGTTATTTGGGCTGAAAATGCGCAACAGGCTCGCGAAGCAGTTTTAAAAATATGCAAAGAGAAAAACTGTAAAACGCTGGTAAAGAGTAAAAGTATGGTGACTGAAGAAATTCACCTCAATGAATTTTTAGAAGAAAATCATATTGAAAGTGTGGAAACCGATTTGGGTGAATATATACAACAGCTAGATCAAGAGCCACCTTATCATATTGTTACTCCTGCAATGCACAAAAGCAAGGAAGATGTTGCAAGAGTTTTTCATGAACACCTCAATACTCCACTTGATCTTACACCTGAGGAGATGACGTTGGTTGCTCGTGAGAAATTAAGAGAAAAATATAGACAAGCAGAGGTTGGTATAACAGGTGCCAATTTTCTAATTCCAGAGACAGGAAGCATAGCTATTACAGAAAATGAAGGAAATGGAAGATTGAGTGCATCATGGCCCAAAACACATATTGTAATTACTGGAATAGAAAAGGTCATTCCTCAATTACAGGATCTTGCTTTGTTTTGGCCTTTGTTGGCTACTTATGGTACTGGGCAACAGATGACTGTTTACAATTCAATCATCAGTGGACCTAAGCGGAGCAAAGAGGAGGACGGGCCAAATGAAATGTATGTTATCTTGTTGGATAATGGGCGAACAAACATTTTGCAGGATCCAGTTTCAAGGGAAAGTCTTTATTGTATTCGTTGTGGGGCATGTTTAAATGCTTGTCCGGTTTACAAAAACATTGGTGGACATAGTTACGGTACTACCTATAGCGGTCCCATTGGTAGTGTAATCACTCCCAACCTAAAAGACTTAGGCGAATGGAATCATTTGAGTCATGCCTCTTCGTTATGTGGCAACTGTACTGAAGTTTGTGCTGTTAAAATTAACTTGCATGAATTGTTGCTGAACAACCGTAGAGAAACGGTAAGGGTTGGTAAAGGCAATATGATGGAAAAAATAGCTTGGGCAATCTGGCAACAAAGTATGTTGTATCGTCCAGTGATGAATCTTGGAAATGCAAAGATCAAGAATTGGATGATCAATAAGTTATTCAAAGGCTGGGTAGCGCATCGTTCTGATCTTCAATTCCCAGAAAAAACTTTCAATCAACTTTGGAAGGAAAAACAAATGGAGTCGAAGGTGAAGGTGTAAAATAGTTTTTTCTCTACTCCCTAATCTTTTTAAAACTATTATTAACAAGGTAGACACCTGTAAGTGTGATGATTGTTCCCACTATGATATAAATGGTTAGTTTTTCATGCATCAGCCAATCGCCAAGAAGAACAGCAACAATAGGATTGATATAAGAATGAATGGAAACCTGGGTGGCTGGTAAATGTTTTAAAGCATAGATATAGGCGCCAAAAGCAATGACAGAGCCTATGAGGATGAGATAGCCAATTGAAAGCCAGGCTTCAGAAGGCACACTCCTATAGGGGACAAAATTTCCCGAGAAATAGGATACAAGGTTTAAGATTATACCGCTCATGAACATTTGCCAACCTAGTGAAAAATAAGGGTCCATGTCCTTGGCTTGTTTTACTGTCAGTAATGTAGCCAAGGCCCATGTCATACTCGATATCACACCAAATAAAATTCCTAAAGAGAAGTCGGTGTAAAGTATGTGTTCTACAAACTCAAAAAAAGCAACCAATACACCAAGAAAGCCTAGTATAATACCCAAGATGGTTTTGGGACTAAACCTGACTTTTCTAAACAATAGAAAACTGAAGATGACCACCCAAATTGGACTTATTGCGCCAACAACAGCTCCTAGTCCACTTGGCATGTACACTACCGATAAAACACTGAAGCCATTACTGATTACAAACATCAAAACTGACATCCAGATGATTCTCCAGAACTGCGTTCTTTTGGGAATCATTCTTTTATAAAAAGCAAAAAAAACTACGTAGATACCACCACCAAGCAAATGTCTTAAGCCTGATAATTGTAGAGCTGGCAAGTATTTTACACCAACTTTAGAAGCTATCCAGGTGGTTCCCCATAATATTGAAACCAAAGCGACTGCAAAAAGTGCTTTTGAGTGTGCTGAGTTTTCTGCAGTTTGTTTCAATGCTGGTGAAAAGCGTTTTTGGTTAAAAATTTATATTAATGTCTGAAATGACGAAGTCCAGTCATAACCATCGCAAGCCCATTATTCTTGCAATATTCAATTGAGTCTTTGTCGCGAATTGAACCTCCAGGTTGAATATATGCAGAAATCCCTTCTGCATGTCCCATACTCACACAATCATCAAATGGAAAGAACGCATCACTTGCCATTACAGCGCCATTCAAATCAAATTTAAATTGTTTTGCTTTCTCAATGGCATGCCTCAAAGAATCTATTCTTGATGTTTGTCCGCAACCTTTCCCAATTAATTGTAAATCTTTGGTCAGGGCTATGGCATTCGACTTTAAGTGTTTGCACACTTTGTTTGCGAATATCAATTCTTGTTTTTCAGCATCGGTACAATTTCTTCCACCTACTTCTTCCCATTTGGCATAGTTACCCTCATCTACTTGTTGCAGTAAAACGCCGTTTAAAAGCGATTTAAACTGTGTTTTACTTGTTGCTTGTCTTTTTTGAACCAAGAGAATTCTATTCTTTTTGGTAGTGAGCATAGCTAGTGCATCCTCCTCAAATTGAGGTGCAATCAATACTTCAAAGAAAAGTTCATTGATTTGTTCTGCTGTAGCCTTATCGATTGATTGATTACATACCAATACTCCACCAAAAGCACTTTCTGGATCTCCCTCTAATGCACTTTTCCAGGCAGCTGAAGTGGTATTTCTTGTAGCAATACCACAAACATTGGTATGCTTGATAATAGCGAATGTTGCAGCTGTTTCATTGGCAAATTCATTAATCAATTGTGTTGCTGCTTCAACATCCACTAAGTTGTTATAAGAAAGTTCCTTACCATGTATTTGATTGAATACTTCATCCAGTTTACCATAGAAAATACCTCTTTGGTGTGGATTTTCGCCATACCTAAGAACCTGAGGATTGCCTTGAGCGTAAACAAATTCCTGTGCAGGGTCTGTTGCAAAATAATTGGAGATGGCAGCATCATAGTGTGCAACTACATCAAAGGCTTTTGCAGCAAAGGTGCGTCTTTGTTCTATGCTAGTGCTACAATCTTGTTTTTCAAGTAATTCAACTATATCGTTGTAGTCTGCTTTAGAAGCAACTACCAATAAATCGCTGAAGTTTTTTGCAGCCGCCCTGATCATGGATGGTCCACCAATATCAATTTTTTCAATGATGAGCTTTTCTTCGTTTGTCTGCGCAACTGTTTCTTCAAATGGGTAAAGGTCTACTATGACCAAATCAATTTCTGGTATCTCATATTCTTTCATCTCCTGCAAATCCTGTTCAACCGATCTTCTTCCTAAAATTCCACCAAAAATTTTTGGGTGTAAGGTTTTTACCCTACCGCCCAAAATAGATGGGTAGTCGGTCACTGATTCAACTGGGATGCATTCCAAGCCTAGTTTTTCTATGAATTGTTGCGTTCCACCAGTTGAGTAAATAGCAACACCATTTTTGTGCAACAATTGAACCAGTGGTTCAAGGCCATCTTTATAAAAAACAGAAATCAGTGCTGATCTAATCTTTTTATACATACTTCTAATTTAGACGGTAGACGATCTACCTGTGATCACATGGTAACAAAAAAGCACCCTTTTCAGGGGTAGAATGAAGTCGCAAATGTACTTCTTGTGCTTGTTTTTTCCATTGCTTAATTTTCCACAGTTTTGTAGATCCATCTGCGATTAACTGAATAGGCTTTTCCTGCTTTAGTAACAACTGGTTAAGTGAAGGAGTAGCTTTTGTAAAACCTAACAATAAAATCACCTTTTTGCTAGTACTGTATTTGTTGAGGTCAATCACTGCAGGTTGATTTTTTAATGCAACTACTTTCCATTTGGATATGCCCAAGTCATTTTTAAGGTAGCGAAGTTGTTGTCTGAAAAACATTTTGTTGGTTAATTGGGTTGCTGAAACTACAATTATGCCAAATTGACCATGTTGATGGACTAAGAAGGTTTGTTCTTTTATCTGGAGGGCAATTATTCTTTTTGTTAGGCCTAATTGGTATTGGTTAATTTGATAAACCAATGACAGGAAAAAAAATAAAATCAAAACGGGTAAACTAGATCTCTTTTTTCTATCTAACAAGTAGTGAGTAAGTGCAGCTATCGTTAGCATTAGGCATACTGTAAACGGCAGGGTAGATTGTATATACAATGAATTGAAGGGAATATTGGCAATTTTTTCTATGTAGCCATTCATCATTATTATGCAACTATGAATGATAGACGCAATGAATTGAGTTGGTAGTAATAGGATGCTGGCAAAGCATAACAGTATCGCAAATAATAAAATAAAATTCGATAAGGGTACTGCCACCATATTTGTAATTAAAAAAAGCAGTGGAAATTGTTTGAAATGGAACAGTACAAATGGTGTAGTAAGTATTTGTGCAGCTAGTGTAATGGCTATCATAGTCCAAACTTGTTTGAGTAGTTTATTCTGAACATAGATCCATTTTGTAATGAGGGGTTCATAAATTAGGATTGATAGCACTGCAGCATAACTCAACTGAAATCCAATGTCGTTGATATATGTAGGTCGTATTACTAGTAATATAAATGCTGATGCAAGAAGCGCATTAATACTTCCGGATTTTTTCAGTAAAACATTACCCCATAGTACCACGGTAAATACCATTACACTTCTTAAAACGGAAGCAGCTGCGCCGCTGATCAAGGCAAAAACCCATAGAAAAGGAAGAATGATGCTGAATCCCAAGTATCTGGCTATCTTACGTTTTGGTATCAAATTGAATAAACTTGCAAGCAACGAGAAGATTAATCCCAGGTGCATACCAGATACAGCAATAATATGTGATACTCCCGTTAGTGTGTACTGTTCTTGTAATTGTCTATCAAGATCTTCTTTGTATCCAATGAGTAGGGCTTCTGTTAATCCGGCCTCTATTGGATCCTTGAAATGAGATTGTATGGTATCGATAATCCATTTTCGAATATGAAGTAAAGTGGATAAAAATCTATTTTCTTGGTGTTTGAGTTTCACCCAATCCTCGGTATTGTTCAAGAAGAGTGTATATGAAAAGCCATTTTGTTGAGCGAATGAAGCAAAATTGAAACTACCTGGATTGTATAGAGTTTGAATGGGGTTGGGCTTATTGGTGGTCAGTATAACATCCCCCATTTTTAAATCAGTTAATGTTGTTGCGATATAGGTATATGCTTTGCTGTGCTGAATTGCATGTGTATCATCTACTACATAAATTTCTGATACATACCTGTTGAATTTTTCACCAGGATTGTCAAGATAAATCAGGTGAATAATATATTCCTTATCAAGTTTTGTATCGAAGTAATTTTTTATTTGAAATGTATTGCAATTGTACCCAAGAAAGAAAAGATAGATATGAAACAGCGCTCCAATTCTTTTTCTGTATTTCCACCTTAGTATTAGGTTTATGTTTTCTAGTGATAATAAAATTATGATTAGTAGTAATAGTGTTAGGATATTATAGTAGGTTGATTTTGTGGCAAAAAGAATTCCACATATGAAAGAAGGGAGAATTTTTAGAAATGGAAATTTACTGAACAAGGCTAATTATGCTTATTGCTGAAGTTAGTTGCTCACTTTTCATAGAGTAGGTGGTAATCACACTTGACTACAGAGATTATCCTCTATTACTAATGATCAATTATTGTAACTTAGTTCTAAATAATTGCTGATGAAATCTTTACAAATTCTGTTGGTAAGCTTGATAGCTATTTCCTTTTTTTCTTGTAGTACAGCTAAAATATTTTTTGTAAGACATGCTGAAAAATCATTGGCTGTTAAAAATGATCCACCATTAACACCTGAAGGTGAAAAACGAGCAATTGAATTAGAAAAAATTTTGAAAGGGAAAAAGATAAAACATATTTATTCTACACAAACCAACAGAACTATCTCTACTGCAAAACCATTGGCAGAAAGTTTATCATTACCCATTTCTTATTATGCACATGACACAATGCCTAAATTCTTATACAGAATGCTTGAATCAGGCGATAACGCATTGGTTGTGGGACATAGTAATACGGTGTTGAAAATGATTGAAGAGCTTGATTTAAGACC
>JBEASE010000103.1:0-7145 GCA_041162625.1 Bacteroidota bacterium
CCGTAAGTGAATCCGAAGCCAAGTGTTGGAAATACCGTTGCGTTTTTGGGTACACCTTTATCTTGTTTGAACCGAAGAGAGGGAAGCATACCAAACATAAATTTTGAATTTTTATGCGCTAAGCTCAGACTTGGACCAGAAAAATTGATATAACCGCCATTATTGACATAACCAGCATGAATAACTCCATCAAAAATTACTGGCTTTACTTTCTCATCTTGAGCAAAAAGCGATGTTGAAAATATGAACATCATAAGCAAGCTTAAATAAGCTATTCTTTTAGTTTGCATAAACAAATTTTGCTTCTTATTAATGAAGTAGATATGAGGCAAATGTTCAGTCCTCTTTCTTGTATTAAATTATGGATATTTATTGGATTCCACAAACCAAAACTGCCATAGCGGTATTACTGTCGTCAATAACGACAGTTACCCTATCCCCGACTTTCAAGATAGCTTTAGTTGCTTTTCCAGATGAATTGCTAAAAGCAGTTTTCTCTGTAAACGCAACCACCTCTTCCTTTCCATCTCTCTTTTTAATGGTGATGGAACCTTCCTCAATTATCAAGATCTGACCAGTCCCCATAGTTCCATTGCATGGATCAACACCCTGTTTAGTTGCCCCATCTCTTTTCTGTAATGGGTTTGTTGGATTTCGTTCATGCATTGGTTCAAACCCGATGTCATTTTGCCTTATAAATACAAATAGTGAAATCAGAATTACTAAGCTAAATAGCGATAAAAAAAGAATGGTAAATTTTCTATACGATGAAGACATGATTTTCTGAAAAAATAAATACACCCAAAACCCAATCATTATACCTAACCCATTTAAAATCACATCATCAATATCAAAAATGCCAATCTGTAAAAACACTTGTGTTAACTCAATCGACAATCCAGATAAAACAGCCATTACCAATGATCCTCTCCAATCAAACCCTTTAAATACAAACGGAAGCAAAAAGCCAATAGGTATAAGAAAAGCGATATTACCGCCAATATTAAGTGCCCCAATGAGAAAACCATTATCACCCAATAAATAAGGCAGTATTGTCTTGAATGGAATATAATTAGGATCACCATGTTGGGTTCCACCAAAATTCAACATAATTGGACCAATCCTAATCATTGGTACATCTTTAAGTACCATCACTTTTACTAAAACAAATACGTAAATTAAAAGGAGAAGTAAAGGCAGGAAACGATTTTTCATTTTTTTGATTTACACACAGCATTAAACTTTTTGTTTCACAACTGAATTACCAATGCGCTAATGCTTGAGACTTATTCAATTGATTTATTACTGTGTTTTCTTAGGCTATACAAATAAAAAGAAAAAATTGCAAAAAGAAAGCCAATCAAGATTACAATATAATTCATTGGCTTTTCAATAGTTAATGATATTCTAATCAGAATAGTAGTAATGATAAAACTTGCATTTCGAAAAATGGTAAAGAAAGAAAAATGATAAATGAACGAAATAATCAATAGTAATACATCAATAAAAATCATGATAGAAAAGAAATCCGCATAAAAAACCGTATTAGGATCAGGATAGTTCTTATCAAGTTGAAGAGCTTGCAACATTTCCTTGCTCCAATAATAGAAGCTGGACACACTCAATAATAACAATACCAAAATCATGCTTAAGGATACCAATTTTTTGATATTGATAAAATTATTTAACTCATTAACCACTTCTGACTTTCTATTATTATGATAAATTTTATAATAGAGGATTGTAAAAGCTAACATAAGCAGTGATGCACAAAGGTCGTACAACAAACTAATGAACTCAGGATTATTGATATTGATAGAATTTTTTAAATCCAAATCAGCAATGTCATGGAAAAAACTTCTAAGTGTTATCAAGGTGATTACTTCAAATTGCTTTCCAATAAATTCAGAAATAGATTTGGGAATAATAATGACCAATAAAAAGACCTCGTATAAAAGGATAAAACTAAAGGGAGTATAAATTGCTTTTAAATAACTGTGTTGAAAGTGTCTGAAATAATTAAAGTTATTACCTAAGAAAATTACCAATAGGTGCAGTAAAAATGCAAAGACAGCAACACGAAGAATTAATAATTCAACTTTTCTGACTCTTTGTTGATTAAAAAGCGAATCAAAGTAACTGCCAGAGGATATTAATATGTTTTGCATTAGACTTCAATTTTAAAGCACATTACTAGTCCTCTCTATAAAGATACAATAAATTAAAACTATTTATACCTACTAGCAACTTTTATAAAATACCGGAGTATTAGCTTCAAGAGAAGATTCAATCTGTTTTGCAGTAGATGTAATTGATAATCCACCAAGATTAGTGCACCTTAAAGTATGGTGAATTTGATCACCAACTGCTTTCATTGTTTCAATCACTTCATCTAGCGGTATAAGGTGCTCATAATTGGCTAAAGCCATATTTGCACAGGAAATAGCATTGGTGGCTGCCATTACATTCCGACCAAGACATGGTGCTTCTACCCTGTTTCCAATAGGATCACATATAATACCCAAAGAATTTTGTAATGCAATAGAAGCAGCAGCAATAGACTGTTCCAATGTTCCTCCATTCATTTCTACCAATGCTGCAGCAGCCATCCCACCACCAGAGCCAGTTTCAGCCATGCATCCACCAACCTCAGCAGCAAAAGTTGCATGTGCTGCTATAAACACACCAATGAGTCCTGCCGATAACATTGCCCTAACAATAGTGTCTTCATCGGCACCAAAACTATGTGCTGCGCCAAATACAACGCCAGGTAATCCGCCACATGAACCTGCAGTAGGCGCTGCAACAATTACGCCCATGGAACTTTTTACTTCCATGATAGCAGATACGTACATGATTGTTTTATTGAGCACTTCTCCACCTATCAACTGATTTGCCTGAAAGGATTTTTTAAAATTGGGTGATTGACTTCCTAAAATTCTATCGCTATAAGAAGTGCCATTTAAACCTGTTTCTATTGCATTGCCCATGATTCGGATGATAGCACGCATTTTTTCAAAAACATCATGGCGACTAATACCACCTCGCTCACTCTCGTAAGTTACAGCGAGCTCCCAAAGTGCTTGATTTTTGTCGTGGTTAAACGCAAGCATTTCAGCACATGTAATGAAAGGCACTGTCAGGTTTTTTCTAGCTTTGATAGGAAGTACTGGATTCAGACACTTCACAGCATGTACTACATCCATTTGCAAAATAGTATTGCGTATGTCTAACGAAATGGGATGCTGTGATTTTAATTCAATACATGGATTTTCACCTTCGTGAAAAATGATCTCATCACAATCCACTTTAGCTTCTAAGAATTCTTTTATACCAACAGATGAACTACAATAAACAAGTGTTTCATGATAATCACCTGCCATGGAAACTTTATTGCCATCAATTTGGATTACCTCAATCATTCCACCACCGGTAGATATTGCCGTTAACCGTCTTGCTTCCTTATCGTTACTTAATGTAATTTGATAAGTATTGGGATGCTTTTCAAGTAATTCACAAATTTGTATCTCGTAATTTATCCCAGCTTCAGTAAGATATTTTTCAGATAAAGGGAGTCGCTCATCATGGGCTTCCCAACCTAAAAAACCACCAAACAAACCCATGTCGGAACCCTGACTTTTATGCGTGGTAGCTAATGAGCCATTGGGATCAAATTCGATGAGTATGTGTTTTATATCCTCATCCATTAAATCACGACAAAGTCGAGCAATACGAAGTGATGCAGCACAATGAGAGCTTGAGGGACCCCGCATGACCGGTCCGATGACATCGTTGAAAATACTTGGATAGCTACTCATGTTAGATAGTGGCCTAATGAAGCCTTTATAAATGTAAACTTAAATCTCTTTACAAAGCTTTTACTTTCTACCATTTTCTAATCAATGCATCCAAAGCATTAAATAAATACACCGCTGGAGCATTCCAATTGATTGCAATTTCATTGCTCGCATAAGAACAATCGTCATCCGTGTACGCTGTCTCCCGTTCAATATATTTATAAACACAATTGTCTTGACGGAATGGATTAGGACCTCCAACCAATAAGCCTGGAACCGGCTCTATAATTCCATCCGCCACTGATGGACGGTGATGTGGATGCATAGGTGATTTACTTCCAAATCCAGTTACAAAACAATAGCCTGTAGCATTTCGACCTAATAAATAATCTGCATTCGCCATGGCAGCATCAATATATATTTTCTTACCAGTCAACTTATAGGCATACAACAACAAGATTCCCTGGTTCGCTGCATTAGAATTACTTCCCCATATAAAATCTGATTCCTTTTGACCCATAGCCGTCTTAAATGCACTCATCGATGCATAGCCAACGTAATCATCTGCCATTTTTAAAATTTGTTTGCGCATCACCTCCCATTTGTCTTTATAGGCAGATGGCACTTCACCTTTGTAATCCAGCAAAGTATAAAAAGCAAGCACCCCAACATCACTCCAGGCAGGTAATACCATGGGAAATTTTTCCAGCTCTTAAATTTTTCCAGCTCTTGCAATGGTTTAAGAAATTGTTCATCAGATGTTATACTAAATAATTCAGCAGCAGCCCATAGCCATTCGTCGTTCAATCTACCATCCCCATATGCACCTGTTACAATTTTAGGTTGGAATTTTTCATTTAATTTATCTTGATCATAAATTACATTAGGATTTTTCATCGCCCACTCCCATGCGCTTTTTGCT
This sequence comes from Bacteroidota bacterium, assembly GCA_041162625.1. Classification (GTDB taxonomy): domain Bacteria; phylum Bacteroidota; class Bacteroidia; order Chitinophagales; family Chitinophagaceae; genus Pollutibacter. The sequence continues at coordinate 4,720 of JBEASE010000103.1, forward strand.
GATTTGATGCAACTGTCGGATAATCCAGGTAATTGTTTTTTGAATGAAGCAAAAGTCCGGGCCGACTGCGCCATGACTGCAGCAAAATCAAGTGCAGCAGCAGTACTTTTTTGTACTGCATAGCGAGGTTCTTTTGTGATGCCTGGCATCACCATTCCATCAAATGAAGCATTGGTGCATTTGTGATAGACTCCACCATCATTTGGATCTTGCATAGCCATCATCCATCTCAAATTATACAATACCTCATCAAGAATGTCTGGAAGTTGGTTCACAGATTCTGGTATATTTAATTGCTGTGCAGAGTAGAACGCTTTGTTTCCTTCATAAGCAGACAACAAGGTAGCCATCGTGATGCCAGAATTAACAATATACTTGTTGTAATCACCAGCATCGTACCACCCACCTGGCATAGATAAAATAGTACCAGTGGGTCTTTCAAATGATGCAGCAGAAGGATGCACCATAACCTCCGTATCAGGATGGCCTGCTGAACGGTGCCACTTACCAGCATACTTTGTATCTAAGGGCATTGAAATTCTCTGGTAGTAAAATCCTTTTAAAGTTGCTTCACCTACAGCTGAAAAAATATTATCATCAATCTTAAAAACCGGTGAAAATCCAATACCCGGAATCAATACCACATAACTACCTTTTCTTGTAACAGCACTAAAATCGGCTATTCTAGTGGTGGTTGTAGAATGAAGTGATTTTACGGTATCACTCAATTGCCCCCGAAAAAAAGTATCTCGAAGGTTGGTAGAGGTAACATAAAAATTCAAATTTGAAACAGGTACAGTCACAACAGCAATCTTATTCGCCTTGGGATAAAATCCAATTTGATTCAAATGGATTGATTCATTTATCTGCTGTGCTTGTGCAAAAACAGTAAAAGTATTCAACAAAAGAAAAAGAAAACGTTTCATGGCAAATAGTTTCAATATTGAAGTTATACAAATCATGCTTTAATCAGCAACAACAAAATACAATAACAGTAAATAAATTAAAGCGACTTAAAGGATTGGCTTAAGTTTGCAACCATGAGCGTTTTCACGGATAAAAGAAAAATCATCATCACTTGCCACAAATGGCTATCATCTGCGCTTGAAAAAGAAGTCGTTGCCCTTGGATTCAATCCTGAACGGACTTTTCAGACGGGAGTTGAACTGTTTGGGACCGTAACCGATTGCATACAATTGAATTTACGGCTTCGCTGTGCAAGTCAGGTGATGTATTCTTTAAAATCTTTCTCTTGCGCCGACCCAGATGAACTGCATAGAACCCTTAGAGCAATTCACTGGGAAAAAATTATCCCTCCCAATGGATATTTTTCTGTGACCAGCAACGTATTTCATCCAACAATATCAACCAACCTATTTGCCAACCTTCGTGTGAAAGATGCTATCGTCGACCGCATGCGTGATAGTATTCAACGCAGGCCGACAAGCGGTTCGGATTTGATTGGTGCTGTTATTTACCTCTTCTGGAAAAATGATATTGCAGAAATTTTTATTGATACTACTGGAGAAACTTTAGCAAAACACAATTATAGAAAACTACCCGGACAAGCACCGATGCTGGAAGCACTTGCATCTGCAACAATCCTTTCTACAAAATGGAATAAGGCTTCTACTTTCATCAATCCTATGTGTGGATCAGGAACACTAGCCATTGAAGCTGCGCTGATTGCTACCAACAGAGTGCCCGGTTTACTGCGCGATAATTATGCATTCATGCATATACAAGAATTTGAAAGAGCCATGTACCTTGATGAGCGAGCTAAACTGGATGATGAAATAATAGAAGTGCCATCACTAAAAATCATCACTTCTGATATCAGTGAAAAAGCAATCAATATAGCACGCATCAATGCTGAAGCAGGTGGAGTAGCCCATTTGATTGACTTTGAAGTATGTGACTTTGCTGATACAACAATACCTGAAGGCGAAGGAGTTGTGATGTTCAATCCTGAGTATGGAGAGCGACTAGGTGATGAAACTGAACTCCAATCTACTTACGCAAGATTAGGAGACTTTCTAAAGCAGAGATGCAAAGGAAAAAATGGATATGTATTTACTGGAAATCTTGAGCTTGCAAAAGCAATTCGATTGAAACCATCCAGACGAATAGAGTTTTTAAATGCAAAGATTGATTGTCGCTTGTTAGAATATGAATTGTATGCAGGTACTAAAAGAACCGATATAGCTGCATCAAAATCATGACCATCATCATCTGAGCAAATTTCAAAAATCATAGATGTAGCCATAGGGTGAATTTATTTTCACCTCATGAAATACCATACAAAAATCATTCTCCATGCTACAGATTTCTCAAACAATGCAGCCAATGCGTTGGAAGTCGCTACAGATTTATTACACATTCCCTCCTCTCGATTGGTCATTTTGCACGTTTGCGATCTACCCACC
>JBEASE010000104.1:0-4475 GCA_041162625.1 Bacteroidota bacterium
CAGGAAGATTTTAAAGAAAGGTTGTTGCGAAAAGGGTTTGTAGATGTAGTGGTACCTGATTTGCACCAAGAAATTGGACTAGGATAGTTTACCAACTACCCCCAGAACCGCCACCACCGAAGCTACCACCACCAAATCCTCCAAATCCACCGCCACCACCGAAGCTGCTACCACCACTGTTATGGCCACCTCCACCAAATGCACTGCCTGCTGCTAGCCACCAAAGAGCATTTGAAGTGCTATTGCGGTATCCTCTTCTGTTGTAGTGACCACCACCGCCACCTCTTTTGATGATGCTGATGATGATGAATACTATAATGATGATAACGATAGCAGGTATTCCCTCACCATCTTTTTTTCTATTTCTGTAATGTTCGGGTGCTGTGTATTCTCCTTTAGTTGCTGCAATTATGGCATCTGTACCTTGATCTAAGCCACGGTAAAAATCATTCTCCTTGAAATTGGGTTTGATTTCACTTTCGATGATATCTTTTGCAGTTGCATCTGGCAGCGCTCCTTCCAAACCATAACCAGTTGCAATCCACATCTTTCGATCATTTTTTGCAACCAGTAATAAGATACCATTGTTGGTTTCTTTGTTACCAATTCCCCAGGCTCTTCCTAAAGCCACAGCATAATCGGATATCTCATAGTTGCCGGTGCTTTCAATAATTACAATTGCTATTTGTATTGAGGTGCTGTCGTCAAATGAAACGAGTTTATTCTCAAGTGCTTCTTTTTGATCGGGTGCTAACGTGTTGGTGTAATCAACAACAAGTCGAGCAGGAGCTGGTCTAGCTGGTAATTCTTTTTCAATCTGTGCTTGCGCAAAAGAAAAAGTAAATAGCAATAATATGAATGAAAGTTTTTTTATCATTTTCCGTAGACAATACCGTCGTCTAATTCGTTTTTATCATCTGCTTCGTAAGGAAAGTTTGATTTAAGTGCCTGGCCTACATCACCAATGATTTTGCAAACGCCATCAATAAAATGTTGTTGTTTAAATTCTGCCAACATTAGTTTTACTTCGTTGTCCCAAAATATTTGTCCCAGTTTTTGGTAAATACCTTCATCCCCTAACAGCGCCAATTGTTTATCTTTTGTAGCAATGTACAAAAGCACCGCATTGCGATCTTTGGTATTGTGCATTTCCAGTTCTAAAAAAATTTCTTTTGCTCTATCAATAGGGTTGATAAATGCACAATGTTGTTCCATGTAAATGCGGATCTCTCCGCTGGTCTGCCTTTCAGCAGAACGGATGGCTTCCACCATCCGCTCTTCTTCTTCCTTTGTGAAGAAAGATTGTTTTTTACCGGAGAGAAAATCAAATAGTCCCACTGGTTATTTATTAAAGTCGACAGTCGGTGCTTTTTCAGCGCCAGCATCTGCTGTGAAAAATCCTTTTTCTGTGAAACCAAACATGCCTGAAAAAAGTACCATAGGAAATCTTTTTACACTGGTGTTGTAATCTTGAACAGCAGCATTGAAATCATTTCTAGATACCTTGATGCGGTTTTCAGTGCCTTCAATTTGGGCTTGTAGGTCCCTAAAAGCTTCAGTTGCTTTTAATTCAGGGTAGCGCTCAACAGATACCAAAAGTCTGCCAATAGCACCACTCAATTCACCCTGTGCTTTTTGGAAAGAAGCAATTTTTTCTGGACTCAAGTCAGCTGCGTTTACAGTAGTTTGAGTAGCCTTTGCTCTTGCCTCAATTACTTGTGTAATAGTTTCTTGCTCAAAATTAGCTGCACCTTTTACAGTATTTACCAAGTTTGGTATAAGATCTGATCTGCGTTGGTAATCACTTTCTACATTGGCCCATTTGCCTTTTACATTCTGGTCTTTCTGAACCAATCCGTTATAGCCATTACAGCCATAACCTACCAATAATACAAGAAGTCCGAGTACTGACAACAATACAATATTACGTGTGCTCATTTTTTTTAAAAATTAGGTTTATGATTAAAGATAGCAGATTTGCCCAAAAGGTTGCATCAGGTGCAAGAAATTGGGATGAACGGCTATTTATTGATAGCAGCTATGCCTGGGAGGACTTTTCCTTCAAAGAACTCAAGCATCGCACCGCCACCGGTTGATACATAGCTTACTTTATCTGTAAAGCCAAATTGGTTGACAGCTGCAACGCTATCGCCGCCACCTACCAATGAAAAGGCACCTTTTTGGGTAGCTTCAGCTACTGCCTCGGCGATGGCTTTGGTACCTGCTTGGAACTTTTCCATCTCAAAAACGCCCATCGGGCCATTCCATAAAATTGTCTTGCTGCTGAGTATCACTTCTCTGAAATCTGCTCTCGCTTTGATACCAATATCGAGTCCCATCCAACCAGATGGAATGCCATAGCTTTCACAGTTGGTTGTTGTAGCATCTGCAGCAAACTTATCAGCAATGGTACTATCCATTGGCAAATGAATTTTCACACCTTTGGCTGCTGCTTTTTGCAAAAGTTCTGCAGCAAGTGGAAGTCGATCTTCTTCACACAATGAATTGCCAATTACCTTTCCTTGTGCTTTCCAAAAGGTATAGGCCATTCCACCACCAATAATGATATCTGTAGCTTTTTCCAATAAGTTTTCAATGATTAAAATCTTATCTGAAACTTTTGCACCACCAATGATTGCAGTAAAAGGCTTTTCAGATTTTAGCAATACTTTTTCAGCACTGCTCACTTCACCTTCCATCAACAGTCCAAACATTTTCTCGCCCTTCGGAAAATAATCAGCGATGATGGCAGTCGATGCATGTGCTCTATGTGCTGTACCAAAAGCGTCATTCACATACACATCACCAAGCTTACTTAATTTTTCTGCAAATGCAGTATCTCCTTTTTCTTCATCTTTATGGAAGCGAAGGTTTTCAAGCAGTAGTACATCACCTGATTTAAGTAGATCCGCTGCTTTCTCTGCAGGTTCACCAATACAATCTGAGGCAAATAAAACTTTATTATGGTCTCCTATAAGTTTCTGCAGATGAGCAACAAGATGAGAAAGTGAGTATTTATTTGTTGGGCCTTCTTTTGGACGACCAAAATGGCTCATTAAGATAACAGCGCCACCATCGTTAATAATTTTTTGAATAGTGGGAATAGCCGCGCGCATGCGCGTATCGTCAGTTACTTCAAAATTTTCATTGAGTGGCACGTTAAAGTCTACACGTACCAAAGCTTTTTTTCCTTTGAAATTGTATTGGTTAAAAGTACTCATGGTTAAGGGCTTTAAAAAAGAAACCCGGCAGTAGGAGTCTGCCGGGTTGTTGAGGGTTGTTGATTATTTTGAAATCAGTTGTGCAAAGTAATGTACAGTGCGAACAAGCTGACTAACATAGCTCATTTCATTGTCGTACCAGCTCACAGTTTTTACCAACTGCTGATCACCAACTGTCAATACTTTGGTTTGTGTTGCATCGAACAAAGAACCGAAGCTCATGCCGATTACATCTCCAGAAACAATTTCATCTTCAGTGTAACCATAGCTATCATTTGCAGCAGCTTTCATGGCAGCATTGATTTCTTCAACAGAAGTTTTCTTGCCAAGAACGACAGTCAATTCAGTAAGAGAACCAGTAAGTGTTGGAACACGCTGAGCAGTACCATCCAATTTACCTTTCAAAGAAGGAAGCACCAAGCCGATTGCTTTTGCAGCACCTGTGCTGTTAGGCACGATATTTTGTGCAGCTGCTCTAGCTCTGCGAAGGTCGCCTTTAGGATGAGGAGCATCCTGTGTGTTTTGATCGTTTGTGTAAGCGTGTACAGTAGTCATCAAACCAGCAACGATTGTGAATTGATCTTCCAATACCTTGGCCATAGGAGCGAGACAGTTGGTGGTACAAGAAGCGCAACTGATGATCGTTTCTGATCCATCCAAAATTTGGTGATTGGTATTGAAAACGATGGTCTTTAGGTCGCCTGTTGCAGGAGCAGAAATTACAACTTTCTTAGCACCAGCTGTCAAGTGAGCAGAAGCTTTGTCCTTGTCAGTGAAGAAACCAGTACATTCCAAAACCACATCTACATCATGAGATCCCCAAGGAATTTGAGCTGGGTCTTTTTGTGCATATATTTTTACTTCATGTCCGTTTACGATAATTGAGTTGTCTGTTGCCTTAACATCTTGTTCAAAACGGCCCTGAGCGGTATCGTATTTGAGAAGGTGGGCCAAAACTGCTGGACTGGTTAAGTCGTTTATGGCTACAATATCAATTCCTTGCATATTGAAGATCTGACGGTAAACTAGGCGTCCTATTCTACCAAATCCATTGATGGCTACTTTAACTGTACTCATAATTGATTGCTTTTGTCATTTTTTTCGTGGTGCAAAGGTAAGAACTATTCAATTTTTTTTGTCATAAATCTATAAGAACTTATCTTTGCACACCTTAAACGGACGGCCCGTTGGTCAATCGGTTAAGACGCCTCCCTTTCACGGAGGAATGAGGGGTTCGATTCCCCTACGGGCTAC
>JBEASE010000104.1:4482-4788 GCA_041162625.1 Bacteroidota bacterium
CACGGAGGAATGAGGGGTTCGATTCCCCTACGGGCTACCAAACGCGAATTTCGGTCAACTTTCAACGGTTGACCGATTTTTTTTTGCTCTGAAACCCTTGCTATATCTGCGATAGAGAGAAAATAGTATTGACTCTAAAAGTTCGAACTCGATGATTTGGTCTTTCATAGGCAATTCCCTCCGGGAATATTATTTTTTGCAACTTTATTTTATGATCAAAGTCGCTTGAAGCCCATACCAGATCAATGTTTTCAGCGATTTTAAATCCTTTTTTTATCGCAATTTCAAGGTTCGAACTCAATTCTT
>JBEASE010000044.1:0-13985 GCA_041162625.1 Bacteroidota bacterium
AAAGTTCCTGCTGGTTTACTACCTGTTAAGAAAGGGCAGCTAATTGGATACAGCGGCAATACAGGGGCCTCTCAAGGTCCGCATGTTCATTTTGAAATCAGAGATACTGAAACTGAGAACTGTCTAAATCCTCTTCGCTTTAGGTTTCTATTACCAGATGTAACACCACCTGATGTTTTTCGATTGGTTTTCTATGATCGAGATAAAAGTGTTTATGAACAAACACCAATTGTATACCCGCTCATCAAAAAAGGCAATCAGTATCATGTTGCCAACCGTGTGGAGCTACCATTTGAAAAAGTGTTCATGTCTATTCAAGCAACAGATCGAATGACAGGTGTTCCAAATGCAAATGGAATTTTTGCTGCAAGTTTAAAATTGGATAATCAATTGGTGACTTCATTTCGGTTAGACAATATTAGTTATGATCAGACGCGTTACCTGAATGGACATATTGATTACACTCATAAAATGAAGGGTGGGGCCTATTTTCAAATGCTTTTCCCTGCCAAGAAAATGGATCTCCCCGTATATAGTTCAATCAACAAACAATATTTCTCTATTTCAGAACTTGAGCAGGATGCAGAAATTGAAGTATTGGATGCTTATGAGAATAAATCAGTGGTTAATTTTTCCATCAAACGAAAGCCAGGGGCTTTAATTGTTCAAGAATCAACAGGACAACTCATGATAGCTGGAGAATTGAATATTTATGATGATGAACAAATTCAATTCGTTTTTAAAGAGGATGCATTTTATGATGACTTTCATTTTAGCTTACAATCAACTTATGCTTCAGCTGCACATGATGCATCTCCAGTGTACCAAACATTGCCAGTGGATATACCGGTACAGAGTTATTTCAAAGTCAGAATCAAGCCTAGTAAGGACATAGACTTATTGAACCCTGATAGATTGGTAGTAAAAAGAAGTTATAGAGGGAAGACAGAAATTAAGAAGGCAGCTCAAGAGAAAGATGGCTTCAGTGCTTCATTTAGGGATTTTGGCTTTTTTCAATTGTTGCATGATATTCAGCCTCCTCATGTTTCAACCCACTTGCATGATGGAGCTAGATTGAAAGCTGGGTCAAGTATTCATTTTGATGTACTAGATGATCTCAAAGTAATCAAAGAGTTTAGGGTAACGGTTGACGGTAATTGGCTGATGTTTAAGCCATCTGGTATCAGATATTCATATGTTGTTGATGAACATTTCCCCGTTGGTGAACATAAATTAACTGTTCTTGTTATTGACGAAGCTGGTAATACAGTTTCAAAAGATTTTCAAGTAACTAGAAATTAATTATTATGTCTGTTCAAGAAGGGAAAAAGGCACCTGCGTTTACTGCCATCGACCAAGATGGAGAAAAAATAAAACTAGCAGATTATAGAGGGAAAAAACTCGCATTGTATTTTTATCCAAAAGATGATACCAGTACTTGTACGGTGCAGGCTTGTAATTTGAGAGATGGTTATAAAGCGCTTGAAAAGAAAGGTATTACTGTAATTGGAGTGAGCCCTGACGATGAAAAATCTCATATAAAATTTATTGCTAAGCATAAATTGCCTTTTAGAATCATTGCTGATACCGACAAAAAACTAGTTGAGAAATTTGGTGTTTGGGGTGAGAAGCAACTCTACGGTAACAAGTACATGGGAGTATTTAGGACTACCTTTCTAATTGATGAGAATGGTGTGGTGGTGAAAGTTATTGCAAAGCCAAAAGTGAAAGAACACGCTGCTGAAATAGCTGCTGGATTTGGATTATAAAATCCATTCCACTTCACCATGTGTAAAAATTGACTGCAATTGATTGTCGGTCATGAGTTCACCATTTTTGTTTACACTTTCTATTGTGGCTGCAAACATTTCATTTCCTTTTTTCAAGGTTACGGCTTCACCTCTTTTGAACAATCTTTGGTTATACAAATCAAGATGATTTTCAAAGTTGCCCTCTTTTAATTCGTTGTATCTTTTGTCAAGAAAAGTGCATAATTCCCTAGCGAGTAACTTAACATCAAATGATTGTCCCGTTATTTGTTTGAGCGATACAGGCTTGTTCTTCATTTGGTTAAAATTGACTTGGTTGATGTTGATACCAATGCCAACAATTGCTTTTTCCCCAATATTGCCTTTTATTAGATTTTCAATTAAAATGCCCCCTGCCTTTCTGTCACGCCAATAAAGGTCATTTGGCCATTTTATACAAGTTTCGTCACCTGCATATTTGCTGAAAAAATCACTGCAGGCAACCGCTGTGGCACATGAAAGCTGGAATTGTTCGTTTATAGAAAGCCATGTTGTATCTAGAATTACACTCATCATGATGTTTACCCCCTGTTCGCTGTGCCATTGGTTGTTTTTCTGCCCCCTTCCTTGTGTTTGTTCCTCTGCAAAAACCACCGTTCCAAGCTTCGCTAGGCCATCTCTTATCAGGCCTTTGGCATAGTTATTGGTACTATCAATTGTTGGCAATATGATAAAAGGTTCTCCGATCATGTTGTATCCTAAAAAACGGACTGAATTTATCCTTATTTTTGGGCAAGATACTCAAGGAACAATTAAAAAAACAGCCTTTGACAATTAGATCTGAAGAAGCCGTACCCACTAAAAAAATAGCCAGGTTAACAAGGAGTAGTAAAATCCTGAAAGTTATTCTTAATGCCATCCAGGATAAAAAAGGAGAACATATTGTTTCACTGGATCTCCGTAAAATTCCAGAGGCGGTAGCCGACTTCTTCATAATATGTGAAGCGAGTTCAACTGTACAGGTAAGAGCAATCTCTGAATGGGTAGAGGAGTGTGTTAAAAAGCAATGTGGTGAGCCTCCTTACAAGCATGAAGGATTGAGTGCAAGCCAGTGGGCTTTAATCGACTATGTGAATGTGGTGGTACATGTATTCCAAAGTGAAACTAGAAAATTTTATAAACTCGAAGAAATGTGGAGTGATGGAGAGGCCTTATTAGAAGAAATAGAAGAAGTGACTGCTCCTGTCAAAAAAACCAGTGTCAGTAAAGCAAAAAAATCTCAAAAGAAATAACGAATTGATATGAATCAAGAAGAGAATAAGAACGATAAGCGTCAAAATCCGTTCTCCTCGTTTAAACGCAACAAAGAAAATGGTGGAAATGGTCCTTTGCCAAAGGGACCTAAATTCAGTTTTTACTGGATATATGTTATTGCAGCGGTAATGCTTATCGGCTATCAGGTCATGCGAGGTGTGAGTCCGGATGCAAGTACTATCACTGAATTGGAATTCAGACAAAAATTATTGGAAAGGAACCATGTTGAAAAACTAGAACCTGTTAAAAATAAAGGAGTTGTTAGGGTTTATATCAAACAGGATAGCTTGAGTAGCCCTTTGTACGATTCTTTAATTGGTGCAAAAAAATTGGTTCATGCTAAAGCCTCAAAAGGGCCTCATTTCCAGTTCAATTATTCAAAAGTTGACGATTACCAAGAAAATATTGACAAGTATTTCAGTGAGCATCCAAATGTTACTCCCGTCAAAGTTGATCCAGTAAGTGATCCTGAATTTTTCGGACCTTTATTGAACTTCCTTTTCCCATTGTTGATGTTCGGACTATTGTTCGTGCTCATGATGAGAAAGATGGGCGGTGGAGCAGGCGGCGGTGGCGGAGGCGGTATCTTCAACATAGGCAAGTCAAAAGCACAATTGTTTGATAAAGGGACTAAAGTCAATATTACCTTCACAGATGTAGCAGGCTTAGATGAAGCCAAGCAAGAGGTGATGGAGATTGTTGACTTCTTAAAAAACCCAAAGAAATACACGGCCCTCGGTGGTAAAATTCCAAAAGGGGCACTATTGATTGGTCCTCCCGGTACTGGTAAAACTTTATTGGCAAAGGCAATGGCTGGAGAAGCACAGGTTCCATTCTTTTCTATGTCAGGTTCTGATTTCGTTGAGATGTTTGTAGGGGTTGGTGCAAGTAGGGTTCGTGATCTTTTCAAACAAGCAAGAGAAAAGGCGCCATGTATAATTTTCATTGACGAGATTGATGCTATTGGTAGAGCACGTGGTAAAAATGTAATGATGAGTAATGATGAGCGTGAAAATACCTTGAACCAATTGTTAGTGGAAATGGATGGTTTTGGTGGTGATAGCGGTATCATTATTCTAGCAGCTACCAATAGACCTGATGTATTGGATAGCGCCTTATTGAGACCAGGACGATTCGACAGACAGATTAGTATTGATAAGCCAGATGTGAAAGGAAGAGAGACAATTTTCTTGGTACATCTAAAGCCAATCAAACGATCTGAAAAATTGGATATTCATAAATTGGCGGAGCAAACACCAGGTTTCGCTGGTGCTGATATTGCGAATGTTTGTAACGAAGCCGCTTTGATAGCTGCACGTAAAGGGAAATCAGAAGTAGATATGGATGATTTCCAAGATGCGATTGACAGGGTCATTGGTGGACTGGAAAAAAAGAATAAAATCATCTTGCCTGAAGAGAAAAAGATAATTGCCTATCATGAGGCAGGCCATGCTGTATGTGGTTGGTACCTTGAACATGCTTATCCTCTTCTAAAAGTAACCATTGTACCTAGGGGTGTAGCCGCTTTAGGTTATGCACAGTATACTCCAAAAGAGCAATACTTGTACAACACAGAACAGCTGCAAGATCAAATGTGCATGACCTTGGGTGGAAGAGCGAGTGAAGAAATTTTCTTTGGGAAGATTTCAACTGGTGCTCAGAACGACTTACAACAGGTGACCAAAATGTCTTATGCTATGGTGACTGTCTATGGTATGAGTGAGAAAGTGGGTAATGTTAGTTTCTACGATCCTCAACAGGAAAGTACATTTACTAAACCATATAGTGAGGAGACTGGTAAACTTATAGATAATGAAGTGAGAAGTTTAGTAGAGGAGGCCTATAAGCGAACTCTTCAGTTACTGACGGATAAAAAAGCTGATGTAGAGAAAATTGCTTTAGCGTTACTTGAGAGAGAGGTATTGCACCAACAGGATGTAGAGGATTTGATTGGTAAAAGGCCATTTGGTGAGAAAAAGATTTTCTCTGATGCTCCAGTTGAAGTGATTACAGAAGCAAAAGAAGTAAAATCTTCTGATGAAAGCACACCTGAAAATTAATTTATAGGGATAAGGCATGGAAGCATCTTCTGGTAAGGAAGCCATTTTAAAGAATATCAGGAAGGCATTGGTTCACTCAACTGAGATACCCTATCCTTCTCTTGAAAAGACTGATTTTTCATTTGATGGTAGTGAAGAAGATCTTGCTGTATTGTTTGCAGAAAAATTTTCATCATTATTAGGCAAGTTTTCATTCTGCGAATCAGAGGCTGATCTAGTTCAACAATTAATAGGGTTGGCTGATGAGCAAAAATGGGAAGAGATCTATTGTATAGATGAAAATATCAAATTTGCACTCAGCTCTTATGGATTTAAGCCTTTTTCTGAAAAGCCTTTAAAGGATGCTGACGTTTCTATAACCATTTGTGAGGCCTTGGTTGCTCGCACTGGAAGTATTGTTTTGAGTAGTGCTGTTTCTTCCGGAAGAACTACCAGTGTTTATGCTCCAATTCACATTTGTATTGCAAAGGTTAGTCAGTTGGTCTATGATGTTAAAGATGCAATTACATTATTGCAAACAAAATATGGGGACCAAATGCCTTCTATGATTAGTTTTGCAACAGGACCAAGCCGTACTGCAGATATTGAGAAAACACTGGTTGTTGGTGTTCATGGTCCTAAAGAAGTTTATTGTTTTCTGCTTGATAAATAAAGAAGTTCAATTCCAATACTGACTATATTTGAAAATGCAAATACCTGCTGGAAAAAAAGTTTATTTTTTATCTGACTTCCATCTAGGGGTTCCTGATCATGCATCTAGCCTTGAGAGAGAAAAAAGAATTGTTTCATTCTTGGATCAAATTAAAGACAAGGCTGCAATGGTTTTTGTAGTTGGTGATTTATTTGATTTTTGGTTTGAATACAGAACAGTCGTTCCAAAAGGATATGTGAGGATTTTAGGAAAACTTGCAGAGCTTACAGACAATCATATACCGGTACATTTTTTTGTAGGTAACCATGATATGTGGATGTCGGGTTACTTTGAAAAAGAATTGAATATTCCTGTTTTCTTTGAAAGTCAGACCTATGAATTCAATGGCAAGAAAATGCTTGTTGGTCATGGTGATGGACTAGGTCCGGGCGACCATGGATATAAATTCATCAAAAAAGTATTTCGCAATCCATTTTGTCAGTTTTTATTTGGTTTGCTACCTCCATTTTTCGGTATATCTATTGCCAATTTTTTCAGTAAACGCAGCAGGATAATGACAGGCACTACTGATGAGAACTTTTTAGGTGAAGACAAAGAATGGCTTGTGCTTTATGCAAAGGAGAAACTTAAAAAAGAGCATTTTGATTATTTCGTTTTTGGACACAGACATTTGCCAATTGATTTTCAATTAAAGGAGGGTAGTCGTTATATCAATCTTGGTGATTGGATCAAATACAATTCATATGCTGAATTTGATGGGGCTAATTTCCAGTTAAAGTATTATCAATGAGATGAGAGTTGTACCCATTATTATATTATTAAACTTTTTTTCCAGTCAACTCATTTCCCAGGATTTTAGTTCCTTGTCGTTAACCAAAACCATTCAAGGTGATTTTGATTATTTCATGCCTGATGAGTTAGGAAATGTATTTGCATTGACAAAAAGTGGGCAACTTAAAAAATACAATAACAACCTCGATTCAATGGGTGTCTTTAATGAAGTTCGTCGATATGGAAAATTGTTTTCCATTTCTGCTGATAATCCATTAAGGACAGTTTTATATTTCAAAGACTATAGAACAATCTTAGTCTTGGATCGATTGATGCAAGTGGTCAACAAGATTGATCTAAGAAAAGCTGGTATATTTCAAGTGAAGGCAGTTGCCCAGAGCTATGATAATCTTTTCTGGGTCTTTGATGAGCAGGAAAGTAAATTGAAAAAAATCAATGAGGAAGGTAAGCAGGTGTTGACTACTGCTGATTTGCGGCTAGTTTTCACGGAGCCAATCATCGCTTCACATTTATTTGATCTTGGAGGGTATGTTTATTTGTACGATGAAAAAAACGGTCTCTTCATATTTGATTATTACGGAGCACTAAAAAATAGAATTGCTTTTCTTGATTGGAAACAAATTCATCCAGTGGGGAAACAGCTTGTTGGTATAAAAAATAATATACTAATCACTTATACACTAGGAAATATTGATACAAAAGAGTTTCCCTTGGTTGAAAAATTAACCGACTATGACCAAATTCATTTTACTACAAATGGATGCTATCTCCTAAAAGCGGGATCAATCTATAAATACGATTGGAAGAAATAGTTGCAAGTTATTGTGCTAATCCAGTTTTCAACTCTAATAGCATTGTGCGGATATTCTTAAGAACCTCGACTGTATCAAATTTATCATCAGCTTTTTTTCCTTTCTTCAAATATTCCTTCGCCCCTTTAATGGTGTATTTTTTTTCTTTAAGCAAGAAATAAATCAGTTTTAAGTTTCTAATGTCTTCTGGTCTGAATAGACGATCCCCTTTCTTATTTTTTCTTGGTTTTAAAATGGAAAACTCCTTTTCCCAAAAGCGCAGCAACGAAATATTTACATTAAACATGTTAGCAACATCGCTGATTGGATAATATTGCTTGCTATCCAATTCTTGGTCGGCTGGAATGTTTAAGTTTGAGCTTACAGATGGTGCTTTTTCTTCAACAACTGAAGGTGGAATCGGAGTGCTTAACGACTTGCGCTCCTGTTTAGGTTCAGCTTTTTTGGCTGGTTGTTCTGGTGCCTTTCCACCAAATATGTCCAGTTGGTTATACATTACTCCAAATTTATGCAGAATCTAGAACCCTAGTCTGCTTAAGTTATACACATTAGGACTAGTCGAAAGTCTGGTTTCTAGACGCAGCCAACTTCAAAATACGCTGGTATTGTTCAGGCGTTAGATCGTTATAGAAAAAGTAGATTGGGTCAAGTCTTTTTTTCCCCTTTAAAACTTCATAGTGTAGGTGTGGACCAGTGGATTTACCTGTATTTCCAACATAACCAATGATTTCCCCTCTTTTTACCCTTTGGCCTTTCTTCGCTTTAATCCTGTAAAGGTGACCGTATAGAGTATTATAAGAATAGCCATGATTGATGACCACATGATTACCATATGCATTGCCAGAGTTTCCTGCTATTTTGACTGTTCCTTCTGCTGTTGCATACACGGGTGTGCCTTGTGGGGCACTAAAATCTAAACCTGGATGAAACTTGACAGTTTTATAAAGTGGATCGATTCTGTATCCAAAGCCTGAAGAAAGTCGGTTTAAATCTCGGTTACTTAGCGGTTGTATAGCAGGAGTACTCGCAATCAATTTTTCCTTGTTTTTGAGCATGCCCTCAATGTCTTTGTACGATTTTTCCTGAACACGAACACGGTTAGAAAGTGAATTCAGTACTCTATAAATACTATCGGTCATTTCACCGTTGTCCATTGCAGCAACCACCTGCAATTCTTTTTTTACCTCCATTTGTTTGGCTCTAGCACTATCTGGTATTGGTTTTGCTTCAAAAACCGACCTATAGATATCGTTATCTCTTTTTTCCAATTCCCTCAGTTTCTCATCCAGTTCACCTACTTTTTGGGCATAGATTTTATTGGTTTCTTCTGCTCTTTCCAGCTGTACCTTGAGTAACTTTTCTTTAGGGGAATCCAAGAACCTAAATGCTACAGCAACAATGATCAAACCTGTTACAATAGCAGTGGATAGGAAGGCAAAAATCCTCAAAAGGGTGACCCTTAGAGGAACAATCTGCTTTTCGTATCGCAGTGTTTGGGTATTGTAATAATATTTGATCTTTTTCATCCTTAGACCCTGACTAAAAAATGTATTTTTGCTGACCTGGATCTGGCAAATATAAACCTTAGATCCTAGATGAAATCTTATAAAAGACTTAAGAAATGACCTCAGCGGAGATTCGTAGCCAGTTTTTGAAATTTTTTGAAGATAAAGGACATCATATTGTCCCTTCAGCCCCCATTGTATTAAAAGATGATCCCACCCTTTTGTTCACCAATGCTGGAATGAATCAATTCAAGGATCTTTTCCTAGGGAACAAGGCAGCTCAATTCAAAAGAGTAGCCGATACCCAAAAATGCTTAAGAGTAAGTGGAAAGCACAACGATCTCGAAGAGGTTGGCGTAGATACCTATCACCATACTATGTTTGAAATGTTGGGTAACTGGAGCTTTGGTGATTATTTCAAAAAAGAGGCGATTACGTGGAGTTGGGAATTGCTTACCGATGTTTACGGTATCGAGAAGGATAGGTTGTATGCTACAGTTTTTGAAGGCGATCCTAAAGAGAATATTCCTGCATCTACAATTGCCTTGGGTGTTTGGAAAAATCTTTTGCCAGAAGATCATATTGTTTTTGGTAACAAGAAAGATAATTTCTGGGAAATGGGTGATACAGGTCCATGCGGACCATGTTCAGAAATCCATGTCGATTGCAGGTCTGATGAAGAAAGAAAGATGATGCCTGGCCATTTATTGGTCAACAAAGATCATCCACAGGTTATTGAAATTTGGAACAACGTCTTCATCCAATACAACAGGATGAAAGATGGTAGTCTTCAGCCGCTTGCTGCTACCCATGTTGATACTGGCATGGGTTTAGAAAGATTAGTAAGGGTATTGCAAGGCAAGACATCCAATTATGATACGGATATTTTTTCCGGATCAATAAAAACTACTGAAGAAATCTCTGGGAAAAAATATACTGCAAGCAATTCAAAGCAAGATGTTGCTTTTAGGGTACTAGCTGATCATATAAGAGCTATTGCATTTACTATTGCAGATGGTCAATTGCCATCAAATACTGGTGCGGGATATGTAATCAGGAGAATTTTGCGCAGAGCGGTCCGTTATTATTATTCTTATTTGGAGGTGAAAGAGCCATTGTTGCATAAGCTTTTACCCGGACTAGCTGAGCAATTCAAAGATGTGTTTGGCGAGTTACATGCACAGCTGGCTTTCGTATCAAAAGTTGTTAAAGAGGAAGAAGAAACTTTCTTAAGAACATTAGGTAAAGGGCTTAAGAAAATAGATGAACTATTACTTGCTTCTAAAGAGTCAGGCAAAATAAATGGTGCAGCAGCTTTTGAATTATATGACACTTATGGTTTCCCAATTGATCTTACGCGTTTGATTGCTCAAGAGCATCAAATGCAAGTAGATGAATCAGGGTTTGAACAAGAAATGCAAATTCAAAAGAACAGGAGTAGAGCTGCAACAACTGCTGATGTTGAGGACTGGATTGAAATTTCTCCTGCAAGTGGAGAAATAAAGAAATTTGTAGGATATAATCAACTGACAATAGACACTTCAATTGTCAAATATAGAAAAGTGACTGCTAAAGGTCAGTCAAATTATCAGGTTGTACTAGACCAAACTCCATTTTATGCGGAGAGTGGCGGACAAGTTGGTGATACAGGTAATATCAGTATCAATGGTAGTAATATCAATGTGCTGAATACAAAAAAAGAAAACGATCTCATTGTACATACAGTAGAATCTGTTCCTGATCAGTTAACTGGAACTGTTACAGCAATTGTTGATGCAAAAAGAAGAAAAGAAATTACAAATCACCATTCTCTTACCCATTTATTGCATGCTGCATTGCGACAAGTGTTAGGCACACATGTTGCTCAAAAAGGCTCATTGGTGAATGACCAAGGCATGCGATTCGACTTTTCTCATTTTGCAAAAATGAGTGATGATGAAATTGCATCTGTCACTGCTATTGTGAATCAAAAAATTCGTGAAAATATTCCTGTAGTCATCAAAGAAATGCCAAAAGACGAAGCATTGGCTTTAGGCGCAATGGCGCTCTTTGGAGAGAAATATGGTGATCGTGTTAGGGTTGTAATCATTGATCCTGCATACTCTGTAGAGCTTTGCGGTGGCACCCATGTTACATCAACAGGAGAACTTGGCTTTTGTATAATCACTTCTGAAACAGGTGTAGCAGCAGGTGTTAGAAGAATTGAAGCAGTTGTAGGTGAGGCAGCAGAAAAATTGGTTAAGGATGAAAAGAATATCCTGATGCAAGTTGCTTCGCTACTCAAAAATCCACGTGATATTGTTAAAGCGATTGAAAATCAGCAAGAAGAGTTACAATCGATCAAAAAGCAATTGGAAAGCACTGAGCAGAAACTTGCTTCATTTTTAAAGACAGAACTTGTCTCTTCTGCAATTTCTTTAGGTAAGATTCAATTCATAGGACAGGTTATTGAGGTTACCCAATCGGAGATGCTAAAAAAATTGTGTAACGATTTAAGAACATTGACGCCTGAAACTGTTGCGGTCTTAGCTGCAATAGTTGGCAACAAGCCATTCGTTGCGATTGGCATTGCAGATCAGCTGGTGAGCACAAATAATTTAGACGCAACAGTCTTGATTAAATCAAAAGTGGCAGGATTAATTAAAGGCGGTGGAGGCGGTCAAAAAACTTTGGCAACAGCTGGTGGTCAGGATGCTAGTAATTTGAGTCAGGTTATTGATCAAGTAAAACAATCATTGTCTTGAGTAACGCAATTCATGATAAGTACGAAGCGGTCATTGGATTGGAAGTCCATGCACAATTGAAGACCAATAGTAAATTATTTTCAGGTGATGCTAACGCATTTGGTACCCAACAGAATACCCATGTAAGTCCTATTACACTTGGACATCCCGGCACTTTACCAAGGATGAATAAGGTGGCCATAGAGCAAGCAATTAAGATGGGATTGGTATGTACTTCAACCATTTCAAAGTCTAATTACTTCGCACGAAAAAATTATTTTTATCCTGATTTACCCAAAGGGTATCAAATCTCTCAACATACAACGCCAATTTGTATTGGTGGTAAAATCCATATTAGTACAACTGCTGGCGACAGAGATGTTCTACTGACAAGAATACATCTTGAAGAAGATGCTGGAAAAAGTATACATGATCAACATGAAACACTCAGTTTATTGGATTACAATAGAGCAGGTGTTCCACTCATCGAAATTGTTTCAGAACCTGATATGCATAATGCTGAAGAGGCTGCAGCTTATTTGACTGAAATTAGAAAGTTGGTCAGGTGGATTGGTGTATGCGATGGTAATATGGAGGAAGGAAGCTTGAGGTGTGATGCTAATATTTCTGTTAGGGTAAAGGGAACAGAGAAATTAGGGACTAGGGTAGAAGTTAAAAATCTCAACTCTATAAAACATCTGAAACACGCAATAGAAATTGAAATTAAAAGGCTAATTGATATTATTGAAAGTGGTGGGGCTGTTGTGCAAGAGACAAGAAGTTATGATGCTGATAAAGGAATAACTTTTTCCATTCGAACAAAAGAGGATGCTGAAGATTATCGTTACTTTCCTGAGCCTGATTTAGCCCCATTTGAATTTGACGAGTCATTTATTGAAACAATTGCGCAACAATTACCTGAATTGCCTGCAAAGCGAGTAGCGGTATATCAATCTGCTTATGGATTGACTAATTATGATGCGGTTCAATTGACAGAGGAAAAGCAATTGAGTGATCTTTTTGAAACAATTGCTGCTACTACTCCACATAAAAAAACGCTTGCTAATTTTTTAATTGGTCCAGTTCGTTCTTACCTTACTGAAAAAGATTTGAATTGGAATGATATTCAAATCACCAATGACAATTGGCATAGTTTATTGCAAATTGTTGCTGATGGAAAAATTGGTTTCTCTGTTGCAGCCCAAAAACTCTTGCCAGTCATGTTGCAAGATATGGCTATAGAACCCATGCAATTAGCAGAACAATTGGACCTTATTCAGGATGCCAATCAAGATGAAATTAGCGAGTGGGTGCAAAAGGTTTTGTCGGCCATGCCTGATAAAGTAGAAGAATACAAAAAAGGGAAAAAGGGATTAATTGGTTTGTTTGTGGGGGAGGTAAAAAAGATTTCTAAAGGGAAAGCAGATCCACAGAAAACGACTTCCATATTAAATGAATGCCTAAACAAATAAATATGAAATTCAATTTCAATGTTATCATTTATCTTCTTGCAGTCTCATTTATGGCTTGCAATGGAGGAGATAAAAATGCAATGCTTAATATCAGCGTAAAAAACAACAAAGTAAAGCAAGCAGTTTATGTTGATTTGCTTGAATTGGATGGTGAACCAGTAGCTCTTGATACTGCAAGTGTTGCTGTTGGCGCATCAACAATTAATTTGAAAGCTGGTACAGTTAATCCTGCTATCATTTGTAGAATTAGATTTGAGCAAAGTCAAGCTTTTTTGCTTGTAGTACCAGACCAATCTGACCTCAATATTGAATTAGATCTTGACAAAGCGGATGCATACACCACCAATTCGGCGGGTAGTAATTCATTTAAAAATGTGGTAACCAATTTTAATGGTATGGTTGCGGGTTTAGATGCTATCAAGATGCAAATTGATGCAAAAGGAGAATCTATGGATAGCAGTCGCGTTGTACTTGAAAACCAATTCAGAGCCAATATTGAATTGGCTGGTAACTACTTATTGGCTTATGCAGATACTACAAAAACACCTGCAGTTGCATTGTATGCAGTTGGTATGACCCAGAGTATTGTATCTCCTGATAGGCTAACCATAGCAATGGAAAGAATT
Organism: Bacteroidota bacterium; assembly: GCA_041162625.1. Taxonomy (GTDB): domain Bacteria; phylum Bacteroidota; class Bacteroidia; order Chitinophagales; family Chitinophagaceae; genus Pollutibacter. Next base: position 13,705 of record JBEASE010000044.1, read on the forward strand.
TCAAAGCGATTCAGCGATATGTCTTCTGTAATCCGCATTACCAACAAGTTTAAGTCGAAATTGCCTCAAGTGGAGTCAAATGGTTTAGTTGGTAAAGAAGCTCCTCAATTTACTTTACCTGGTCCGGATGGGCAGAATGTTTCTTTGGCTTCATTTAGAGGTAAATATGTATTAGTCGATTTTTGGGCCAGTTGGTGTAAACCTTGCAGAATGGAAAACCCAAATGTAGTAGCTGCTTTTAATAAGTATAAAGACAAAAACTTTACCATTCTTGGTGTTTC